>CAYXYD010000212.1:0-3865 GCA_964469205.1 uncultured Sphaerochaeta sp.
ATCACTAGAGATACGCGAGTGCCGTATGATCGCAAGGATAAAGTAGGACCCAATCCATCCAGCAAAGGCTGCTCCCAATAAAAGGACAAGAGAGCTTTTGCTTCCGGTAATCATGAAGGCCAGTACTATGCCAGGGAGAGCTGCATGGGATATGGAGTCTCCGAGGAGGCTTTGCTTTCTCAGAACGGCAAAGCTTCCAAGGGAACCTGCAACAATTCCCAAGAGTGCTGATCCCAAGGCTACTATGCGAAGGGTGTAATCAGCGAAGAACATCATGGCTGTTCTCCTTTTGCGGGAGTGCTCTCTGTTGGAGAAGGATCTTTCTTGTCCTCCAGGAAGGAGAGCTTTCCTCCATAGGTCTTGCGAAGGTTTTCGTTTGTGAAGATTTCTTCTACTGGGCCTCCTGCTATACGTCGCACGTTGAGCAGGGTGACCCAATCAAAATACTCGGGCACTGTCTGTAGGTCGTGGTGCACAGCAACAACTGTTTTGCCAGCATTTTTGAGTTCCTTCAATATTGCGATGATCGTCCTCTCTGTCGCGGCATCGACGCCTTGGAAGGGTTCATCCATGAGAAAGAGCTCTGCATCCTGGGTAAGGGCTCTTGCCAAAAAGACCCTCTGCTGTTGGCCACCGGAGAGCTGGCTGATCTGTCGGTTGGAAAAGTCGCGCATGCCGACCTTTTCCAATGCTTCATTAGCTTGGTAAATCTCTTTCTTCCCAGGACGTTTTATCCATCCCAGTCTGCCATAGGTACCCATAAGCACCACATCAAGGACCGTGGTTGGGAAATCCCAGTCGACAGCTGTCCTTTGGGGAACATAGCCAACAAGCTTTCGCTGGTTTTTGTAGGAATCCCCAAAGATGTTCACCTGCCCTGCAGTGAGTCCGACTAGGCCAAGGATCCCTTTGAGCAGGGTGGATTTCCCTGCTCCGTTGGGTCCAACTATAGCCATCATGATGCCTGGAGGGACTTGGAAGTCAACGTCCCAGATAACAGGCTTGTCATGATAGGCGATGGTGATGTCTTCAGCATCAATTGCTAGTTCTTTATTCATTATTTTCCCTCCAAGGATAGGCCCGCGACAATGGTATCGATGTTATGGGTGACCATGCCAATATAGGTACCTTCACGTGTTCCAGTATTTCCCATGGCATCACTGAAGAGCTCTCCCCCGATCTCTACATCCCAGCCTCTGGATTGTACAGCAGCCTGCAAGGCCTTGATGCTTTTTGGGGAAACTGAAGATTCAACAAACAGGGAACGTATCTGATTTTTAGTAATGAAGTCAGCGAGATCACGGACATCAGAGGTTCCTGCTTCATCAACTGTGCTGATACCCTGCAGTCCCTGTACTTCAAAGCCATATGCCCGTCCAAAGTAGTTGAACGCATCATGGGCTGTTATCAGGATACGATTTTCCTTGGGGATGGTCATAGCCTTATCTTTCGTATACTTGTCGAGGTCTTCCAGCTTCTTCCGGTAGGAAGCATGGTTTTCACGGTATATGACCTCTCCTGCGGGATCGGTGTTGATGAGAGCTTCTAGAATGACGTTGGAAGCGAGCATCCAGTTGCTGACATCAAACCAGATGTGGGGGTCATGGGCTTGGTCTACTGTGATAAGGGTCTCTTCTGGAATTCCATCTTCAATTGCCTTGATGTTCTGTGTCTTGGAGAGTTTCTCCAGGACGTCCCCCATCTTGGACTCCAGATGGATGCCGTTATAGAGGATCAGGTCAGCTTTGTTGAGTCTGGTCAGGTCTTGAGCCTTTGCCTTGTAGAGGTGAGGGTCGACACCTGCTCCCATCATGGAGTAGACCTCTATGCGGTCTCCCCCGATGTTTGTAGCAACGTCTCCGATCATGCCAATGGTAGTGACTACTGACATCTTGTTCGCAGCTGAGAATGAAGAACCCTTTGTATTTTCAACCTTCTGGCAACCCAGAAGGACAACTGATAAGACAAGTGCTATAAGAAAGAATCGTTTCATATGAATACCTCCAACTTTGAATGTTCAAAGTATAGAATAGTGACTAACTTTTAGTCAAGCTGGGGTGGGGTGTATTTTGAAGATATTTCTCAACTTGCTTCCATAACCATTCTATCTTATCACACTGTTTTACTGAACGATGACAACCGGGGAACAATGACAGTCCCAGCAACATTACGTTGACAGGTGCTTGTTTAGATACTAGAGTTTAGTAGCTTGAAGCCGGTAAAGATATCGGCTTTTTCCCATGTAAAACAAAGGGGTCTACTATGAATGTCTGGTGGTTGTTCGTAACGGTTGGAATTCTCCTTATGGCATTGGAAGCCCTCACTCCAGGCTTCATAATCATGTGGTTTGGCGTTGCCTTTATTGTTGCAGCCATCCCTGTGTACTTGAATGCCTCTACTGCTGTTATACTCATCACCTTTGCCATAACGTTGCTTCTTCTCACGGTGTTTGTGAGAAGGATCTTCTTAGGGGCCCGTTTTAAGCATAAGGGACCCAAGACAAATGCCCTCAGTATTTTGGGTGAGAAGGATGTGGTGATTGAAGAGATCAATTCCATTAAGGCTACGGGTTTGGTGCGGGTCCACAAAGAAGTGTGGACCGCTATATCGAAAAAGAGTGAGGTAATCCCCGTCGACCAGGTCATAGTCGTGCATATGCTTGATGGTGTGAAACTTATTGTAGAAAGGGAGTAAGAATATGGAATCATTTTATGTGATTGGTGCTGTGACCTTGTTTGTCATCATCATCGTCCTTAAGGGCATCAAGCAGGTACCACAGGGCCAGGCTATACTTATAGAACGGCTTGGAAAGTATGTGAAGACCCTCGATTCAGGCATCAACTTCATCATTCCTTTCCTTGATAAGAAATGATATGTGAAGCAGCTGAACTATAACCCTGAGAAGATTTCCGACTACAACGTCGACCTACGTGAGCAGATTTATGACATCCCCGAGCAGTCGGTCATCACGCGTGACAATATTAGTCTTACGGTGGATACTCTCATCTTCTATCAGATAGTAGAACCGCATAAAGCGTGCTATGAGATCAGCGACCTGATCTTGGGCATCAGGGAGCTCTCCAAGACCACGATGCGCAATATTTTTGGTGAGATGGACCTTGATGCAAGTCTCTCTTCCCGTGATTCTACCAACCAGAAACTGAGGGGTATCCTCGATGAGGCGACCGACAAGTGGGGTGTGAAGATCCTTCGGGTGGAAATCCAGGACATCATACCTCCCCTTGATCTTAAAGAGGCTATGGAAAGGCAGATGAAGGCTGAACGGACCCGCCCGACAAGAGGTTACCATAGCTGAAGGCAAGAAGCAGGCAGCTATCTTGGAAGCAGAGGGCAACAAGCAAAGCCTCATCCTTAATGCAGAGGGGGAGTCCCAATCACGGATTATGAAGGCCGATGCCCTAAAGCAGGAGAAGATCCTCCTTGCTGAAGGGGAGTCTGAATCAATTCGCTTGGTGCAACTTGCCAAAGCTGTAGGGTTTGATGCAGTACGGAAGGTATATTCAGAGGACAAGGGATCCGACAACCTCCTGATGATGGAGGTGCTCAGGTCGCAAAACGAAATTGCCAAGGACCTAGCCAATGGAACAAGCAATAAGATATTCCTTCCCACTGAAGTTGCAGGTCTCTTTGGCTCCATTGGTGGTATCTAGGAGATCCTAACGACTAGGGAATCATTCAAGAAAACCGGACAACCTGGATCTAAATAAGAGACTCAGTTCAATGATGTAATGCTATGCAAAGATAGGTGATGGCCTCAAACAAGAGGCCATTCCCTATCTTTTTTTCCTCTTTATCCAATATGCCGTAAAACCCCGTCTCTCCAGGTCGGGGATATAAGGCATCC
>CAYXYD010000213.1:0-1796 GCA_964469205.1 uncultured Sphaerochaeta sp.
TTTGGCAGGATCATCATAGTAAACATGCATTAGATCCGAATCGCTTCTATAGCCAACACCAAGGGTAATAGTGACTTCACCCATATCAATACCCTGCTCGGCAAGTGCCTTATCAAGGTAAATTTCTGCTTTGGCTTCATTAGCATCGGAATCAAAATTCAAATTGCCTCCAACAGTAATCAACCAGAAATCACCTGCAATACCAAGGCCATCCAAATCAAGAGCGGAAGCAACAGTAACTGCATTAGGATCAAACGTGAAAGTTCGACTGGCAGTGAATTCGCCAGACATTGTAACAGGAGTAGCAGCGGACAAGCCAACAACTACCATAAGAACCAGTGCCAGAGTTAATACAAACTTTTTCTTCATGACGTAAATCTCCATTTTTTTGCGTGAGAGTTTATTTGTAACATCAGTATGTCGATGCACTTTGTGAGTAGAATGGAAGAATGGTGTTGGAACTGTGGAATTGAATGAGGGTTTTGTGTAGTAAAGGGTAGTTGTGTGTGGAATACTTGTATTTGTGTGCAATTTATGTTCATACAATTCCTTTATGTGATTACTGAGAAGGTTACAAAGACAATATCACTTATACTGTCAATAATATTGCAGTACATAACCGATTGCATTACCATACAGCAATGATATACCTTTTCGCATCAGACATCCATCGTAGTGCATATTACATGTAAAACTTATGAAAGTCTATACTAGAAACAGAGCCTCCAGATTGATACTTCTGGGTGATCTGTTGTACCACGGACCTCGAAATGATCTTCCTAGAGAGTATAACCCCAAACAAACATATGCGCTACTAAATAGTTTAAAAGAATTAATTATATGTGTAAGAGGGAATTGCGACACAGAAGTAGACCAAATGGTCCTGGAATTCCCCATCCTTTCCGACTACTCCAGCCTCTTTCTGGAGGAATTGGGTGGAAAGATGATCTATCTTGCCCACGGCTATCACCCAAAACCCCCAATGCAGCAAGGGGACATCCTGGTGAGCGATCATACCCATATTCCCGTAGCAACACAGCAAGAGGGCATTTTTCTGGTCAATCCAGGATCAGTAGCCATACCAAAGGGGGGCTTCCCTCCTCCTTACTGTATATATAAGGATAGGACATTCACTATATTGGATTTTGAAGACAACACACTCATGGAAATGAGTGTGTGATGTAGTTGTCCTATATTTTCTTGTTTATTTAGTCTGTTTTGGTTGAGTCCTTGTTTTAGGTGACTCTGGTTTTGCTATTTACTGTTTTTCTTGTTAGAAGAAAGACTACTGGGCCTGTTTACCGCACTGTGTCCTGCAAACCGATAGCCATATCCCCGTACAGTCTCGATCCACTGGGAACCCAAGGCTCCCATCTTTGATCGTATGTTCTTCACATGGGTGTCAACGATACGGTCATAACTTTCAAAGCTATAGTCAAAGCAGTGCTCAAGGATCTGTGATCGGGTGATCAGGATGCCACTGTTGCTTACCAGGTAGCTCATGATCCTCCACTCTGCTGCAGTAAGGGGAATCTGCTTGCCATCGATGGCAAACAAGTGCGATACCTCATCAAGCTGCAGAAAGGAATTTCCCAAAGTCCAGGAAGAACCGCTTCGAAATGCAGAGGCACTCATATCGATGCGCTTGAACATGGCATGCACACGCAGGACAAGTTCCTTGGATGAAAAGGGCTTACAGACATAATCGTCAGCACCTAACTCAAAGCCCAGGATGCGGTCACTCTCTGCTATGCGGGAGGTGACAAAGATTACAGGAAAGGTGTAGGTCTGCTTTA
>CAYXYD010000213.1:1896-3800 GCA_964469205.1 uncultured Sphaerochaeta sp.
CTCTCTGCTATGCGGGAGGTGACAAAGATTACAGGAAAGGTGTAGGTCTGCTTTAGCTTCTTTATAAAGGTGAAGCCATCACCATCAGAGAGGAGGACAGACAACAGCATGAGATCAGGAGACTGTCGGGCTATGGCAACTTGTGAGGTATGCATATCTTCAAAAGCCTGCACCTCATATCCAGAAAGTTCAAGATACTGCTTGATACCTTCCCGGTCTTCCTGATTACCGTCAACGATATAAATGAGTTTCATAGCACCGAGTCCATCCTTTGGTGAGGAACTTCACTTGAGTAGAAAACAATTATACCCATACTGTGAAGAATATGTCAAACATATATGGTAAAATCGTAAATACTGCAAATATCCACACATTTTGCTCACATAACCAACAAACACAACCAAGGGTTATCCATATTGCCAACCCTAAACGATAACGCTACACTAATTGCTGTGAAACATTCCTACCCCACCCTGTTGGTGGACACCCTAATCTTACTGTTCAGCATTGCAATCTTGCTGATCATAGCCTCTGCCTCCCTCGGAGGAGGGAGTGGGTATGTAAACGTGGAAAGCCCAGAAGGCTCATTTCGCTACTCCTTGGCAACAGACAGGGAGGTGGTAGTCCACGGCCCCCTTGGGGATACCCACATCATCATTGAAAACGGGTCTGCCAAGATTATAGACTCCCCCTGCCCCACAAAAACCTGTGTACAGCAAGGCGCCATATCAAATTCGCGTGGCTGGATAGCCTGCCTACCCAATCAGATCCTCCTTACTATAGTCTCTGCAGCTGATGGGGAAACGGAGGTCGATGATGTCGCGAACTGAACGCAAGATAGCATTTGTGGCAGCTGCCACCCTGCTTTGCTCAATGCTGGAATACCTCATCCCCAAGCCCCTTCCCTTCCTTAGGTTGGGACTGGCCAACCTGCCCATCCTACTGGTGCTTGACATATTAAGCTTCAAATCCTTCTTCATCCTGCTCCTTCTCAAGTCCATAGGACAGGGCTTTGTCAGCGGGACGCTGTTCTCCTACCTCTTCTTCATCTCCCTAGCAGGAACTCTTTCAAGCGGACTGCTGATGAAAGGGACCAAAGCCCTGTTCAAGAGTCGGGTCTCTCTGGTGGGTTGCAGTATCCTCGGAGCCTTGGCCAGCAACCTCTCCCAACTTGAGGTTGCCTCTCTCCTTATATATGGGAAGACCATATGGGTGGCCGCCCCGCTAATGCTGGCTCTAGGCTTGGTAAGTAGCATCATCTTGGGTTTTGTTGCCGAAAGGTATAAAACGAAAGGTTCCCTTATCCCTCTCCTGGCCCAGGACACCCTGGTCCTCGAACTGCCCCTCATTGCAGAGCGCAAACACAACGGCAAGGTAGCCCTAGCCGCCCTACTTGCAATAGCAGCCATCCTCATTGTGGACAAGCTGGTATTCCTAGCTATCATCACCATCCTTATGTATCTGTTGCAAAAGATAGCCAAACGAAGGATCAGGGTGGTACCTCCGGTGATGCTCCTTTTCTCCATGTTGTTGCTCAGTCTTTTCGAACCCTATGGGAAGGTACTCTTTTCATTTGGTTCTGTCGCCTTCACCCAAGGGGCTGTCGAGGTCGCCCTCATAAAGGCATTGAGACTTATCAGCCTCTTGGCGGCAAGTCAGTGCATCAGTGCCAGCAATCCCAAGCTCAGTGCAAAGAGTCTTGCTTACATCCCCCTAACCCTTGGGTACTTTACCCTGCTATCGAGTTCCTTTAAGGGATCGACGGGTTCGTTTATCCAAAGGGTGGACCAGGCATTGCTCAAGACTGCCGCTGGCAGTGTTGAGGTAAGCGCCAAAAAGACCAAGAAGATTCCAACCCTGTTGTTTATCGGAGTTGTACTGGTGGTTATTGGTGTAGCAATAGC
>CAYXYD010000214.1:0-3743 GCA_964469205.1 uncultured Sphaerochaeta sp.
ATCATCGAACATGATAGCTAGAGATGATGAGGAATATTCGGATTTGGGTGATGAATCTAGCCGGATTTACCAATTCCCTTTCCCACGTTTTTTTCAAGGAAGGAAACCTCAACTTGAAATCATTTCCTGATGCACATTATCAAATTAAATATGAGAATAACGGTAATAGATGACTGGTTCCCCCTCCCAGGTTCTTTTTTCAAGGAAGAAAACCTCAACTTGAAATCATTTCCTGATGCACATTATCAAATTAAATATGAGAATAACGGTAATAGATGACTGGTTCCCCCTCCCAGGTTCTTTTTTCAAGGAAGAAAGCCCCAACTGAAAAATATTTCCTGATGCGCTTTATCAAATTAAATATGATAATAACGGTAACAGATGACTGACTCCCTTTCCCACGTTCTTTTTTCAAGGAAATAAGCCTCAACTTGAAATCATTTCCTGATGCTCTTTCTCAAATTAAATACGATACTAGCTTCTTCAGACGAAAGGTTCCTCATCTTTTTTCCGTTTGTTGTTATTGTAGCGCCTGTAGAAGGTGGCAACAGACATGCCAAGTGTGGCAGCGGCAACCTTTGCTCCTTCCTTTTCCTTGAGCGAGACTACCTCGCCACAAGTAAGATGGACGGTTTCCTTTTTTCTGGGCCTTCCTGCATCGCGTGTCCGCTTGTATTCACAGGAATCATCGCTGTATTGCACACAGAGGAAAGTTTTACCATCTCTGACAGTGAGGAACACAAGAAGCCCTGCAACATGGCCAAACACCCCCAGTTGTTGAATATCCCTTCTCAGATCCGCTCTAGGAACAATCTCAAACAGCATTTCCTTGTCTTGCATCATCAGAACACCTCCAAAATAATGGCATTTGTCGGTCTGCCTCTCTTCATCCTTGTATCTCCAGTAAGGGAGGAGTGATGAATCCTTCCCCCATGTCCTTTACCAATATGTCCATAGAAATCAATCCACTTAGAATTTTCCTAGGGTAGGAGTTCCTCTTGGGGGTGTTTGATTCTGAAAGAATCACCTCTCAACGAGAAGCATTTCGAATGATGAAGTATGCGGTCAAGAAGAGCTGTGGTAAGCACTGGGTCTCCCATTACCTCTGACCATTGCCCGATTTCCTTGTTGGTGGTGAAGATGATGGAGGTTCTCTCATACATCTCACTGACAAGGTTGAAGAAGCCATTTGCCTGTTCCCTACGGATGGGGGTGAAGCCTACCTCGTCGATAATGACTATGTCTGCTTTGCGCATCCTTTTCAGCCTGAAGTTGGCTGCCCTGCTTTGCTTTGCCATATCCATGATCTCCATCAGGGAAGACATTCGCTCGAAGCAGACAGAATACCCTGCATTGATAGCCTCCAGGCCAAGTCCTATCGCCAACATGGTCTTTCCCACCCCAGGAGGACCTAGGAACAGGATATTTACATGGGCGTCTATCCAATTCAAATCCTTCAGCTGGTAGATTTGTGTTGCGGTGATCCCGGATTCCAGTTCCCTGGTATCGAAATCCTCCAAGGGCCTTGGGTTTGGAGGGAAGTGCGCCCCCGAAAGGTTGCGCGTGCGGTGCTTCTCATTTCTTGCAGAGAGCTCCTTGTCTATCAGCAAGTCGAGGAAAGACCTGTAGGAAAGCTTCTGCTCCTCTGCATCATTGATCAGTTCGGCGAGATTCGCTACGGTGTGCTTGAACCCTACACTGGTAAGAGATACCTTGGTCTGTCCAATTGTTCTTCTGTCCATTACAAACCTTCCTTTGCAGTCTCCTGCACATTACGCTGAAAAAAGTCCTGATAGGTGTCTTGGCCTCGGATCTGTACGCTGACCCCACTGGGCATGGTGACCGTCTGGGGTTGCATATCATCAGGAAATAGTCCCTCCTGCACTGAAAGTTCCTTGGCAAGTCCCCCATAGATGGCCTGGAACTGGGAAACCTTGTAACTGTAGGTGCTGCAGCATCGACCCAGGACAGATTCCAAGAAGGACAACAAAGGCTGTCGCTGTTCCAGCCAAGCCAATATGGCGCTCAACTGGGGTTCCTTGAATCTCTCGTTTTCCAAGCAGACGCCGTTGATGAAATGAAGCATGCTGGGACAAGGATACCGACGCAGCAGGTCTTTTTTGACCTCTTCCCATTTATTGGAAGGGAGCCTCTTGTCTTCTGGATGCATGAAAACCTGGTGCTTCACATCAGGAGGGGCTATGTCATGCTTGCGGACCATCCTGGTCCCTTCAGCGTCAGCGTAGATTGAGAGCACACCTTCACCCACCCTGTAATACATCTCCTTGAACCTGTAGGCTGGAGGGACTGAATACTTGTTGGCCTTGTAGTTGATGATTCGCATCTTGTCTATTTTGACAGGGCCGCTGATATTTGAAGAGCATCCGTAGTTGGAAGGCAGGTTTGGTCGCAGCGCTTCCTTTTCCTCCAGCAGAAAGTGCTCCATGGGAATGCGATGGGTTGCAGCGTTGAGGCGGTTGGTGTTTTTCCTTTTGCACCAGGCTGACAATCCTGTTATGAGTTTCGGTGCAGACTGGGAAAGACGGCTGCTGAAGTAGTTTTTCTTGACAAATCCAACTAAATTTTCGACGCTCCCTTTGCACTCAGGGTCACTTTTATGTGCCACATAGAGCTTCAGATCTTGTTCGTCAAGGAATGCCTTGAACACACGGGTTTCAACGATCTCCCCAAGGATTTCACTGATCACCATGCACCGGTCTTGGTCTATGACCAGCTCTTCCACCCTTCCTCCAATGAAAATGAAGAAGATGTATAATGCTATGCATGTCTCAGAAGCATCGTATGGATGGTCTAGTCCGCTCACAAACAACAGTCGGCTCCGTCGCATCCTGATGCAGACGAAATACACGCGCTCTCCCCCGTCAAGCCTCTGTACACCGTAGTCAAGCTGTATTTGTTTTCCAGGAGGGGGATCCTCTATAAAATTGTAGAGTCTGGCATCTAGGAGCAATTCCTTGACCTGCCCAGATTCCATCAGATAGGCACAATAGCTGCGGAGTGTCTGTTCATTGCCTGGAAGTACATCCATTTGCCCCGTATCCACCAATTCCTCTTCCAGGAGGTCGTACAGCGAGCTGATCCTAAATAGCTTGTTGCTGCCGTTTGCTTCCAGAGTCCTGAGGATGATGGCTTTGCACAAAGGATGGTCAAAGGCCTTAGGCTTCTGGTATACACTTGCCAACTGGCTTGCCGACGGTGCCTCATCCATCTTGTAGTACTTGCGAATTGTCGGGGCTGAGGGTGGCTGCATGTTCATGTTCCTGAACATTTGCGCGATATCTGATTGTGCGATGCCCTGGTTCTTAAGTTCGATGATCTTGTTCACTTTTCCTGCCTGCTTTGGTATAGTTGCCATTGGCGATCTCCTTTTAGTGATAAAGTGTTGCTGCTTTTCACTATACTAGGGGACGCCTTCGTTTTGTCAAAAACTTATGGCCAGGATTGCAGGCAGGGAAGACTATGTGAGCTGCTGAAAGGTTCTTTTGTCAGCTTGAGAAAAACATCATTACCGTGCTACTGAAAAAACTCATTGGTGTGAGAAAGAAAAACATCCCTACCGTGGTCCTGTAAAACTATGATACCGCGCACATTCGGCTGTAGGTGCAAAGGAGGCAACTTTATTAACGTATGATACACTTCCCGCTACTGGGGTTGCCCCATCGGTCAGAGTGAAATTTGCTGCAATAATAGTTGTCGAATCCATCGCTTCACTAAAAGTCGCA
>CAYXYD010000215.1:0-3713 GCA_964469205.1 uncultured Sphaerochaeta sp.
ACTCAAATTAAAGCTTATTTTGCTGTTCCTACCAACTCTGTGCAAAAGATGGTTTTAGAATAATTGATAATCTTCGATTCATTGACTCTTAAGTATAAAACGAAGGTGCCTACGAATATGAGCGGAGGGATTACCAATGAAACCGCTTTTCTCCGTTGGATTGAATATGGATGGAGGCATACGATTAGAATTGACAGGAAACAAAGAAGTAGACAGATGGTTATCAAATAAGCCAGAGCTGATCCCCCAAGGAACTTCCCGGCTCCGTCATTCCGGATAATTGATTCGTTTTTAATCTCACTAAGAGTAAGTATTGCAAATACAAGAACTGGTGCACCCACAATGGTGGCGCTCTTTCTAAAGTGGTCTCGCTTAAGACGCAAGCAAGTAAGGGTGTAGAGAAACCACATATAAAGCATAGCCGGGAAGGAGATTAGACGAAGGATTTTGATAATTGCTACCGAGGGAATAATCTCTCTTAGAATACCAATGAGCATGAATACAGCACTCGCAAGCGCGAAGCGAATGAAAGCATGATCATCCAATGAAAAGATTTGGGTTCTCAATCTAAAGAGATCCCCAACAATAAGCGCGATAATGCATAAAGCAAGTATCTCACCATCGAAATCCCATAGCATGCTATGCTGTCACCTGGGAAGACAGATTCGGGGTTCCTATATGAATCATTGCCAAGGCATGATTTTTAGTCTTTATTCTTTGAATCTCGTCAATACCGGTAACAAATATCATACCATATTCATACCATACTAATGGGACAATGTATATTTTATGCAGGAATGAGTTACCATTCGTTAACTACTACCTTTCACCACAGTCATGCTGGAATCATACAGGATTCATGCATGCAATTATTCTTTGTAAACCGAAAATGATTTTTTCCTTCTCTCTAAAACCTTCAGAGATCAGTATGCTGGGTGTTTCCAGACTCTTTTTTCCAGGCCCGAAGGATGTCGGATGAAGCATATTCAAGCTCCTCGTTGATGCGTTGCATCAGTAGGTCAAGCTCCTCGCTGGAAAAAACATGCTTTTCGCAGAGCGTATGTAGGTTCTCGTATTCGGGCCAAAGTTTCATGATTGGTATTCCTCCTTTGGCTTGGCGATATGGGTTCCAAGCACTCTCGGTGTGAGAAAATTTGTCCTCCAGGGATGATCCTTGGCCGGCTTGTATTGTTTCTTTTCCTTTTGGAGGGGTGTCTTTTCGGGATCGAACTCCTTGCTATGGGTACTTCTCCTTTCGACTTCCTTGAGTATGTAAAGTTCCTCCTTTATGCTGGCAAGCAGCGTTCCATCGAAGGTTTTGATGACAAAAGCCTTTGTGCCCTTTAAGAAGAACCTCGGATGTAGGCCGCCTGGATACTGGACACAGGGTTGGTAGTACGAATTGTGGTACTTGATGCTGTGTCCGGCATCGATGATACGCTGAGAGACCACCGCCAGGATTGAATTGATCCCGCTCTCATCCGGAGCGTCAAGAAAGGTGCTGGTTTCAAGGTCTTTGTCATCCTTGAGGGAAAACTGCGCGTTGAACCTGGGCAGGTATTCCCAAAGGAATGCATTCGCCGCCTCGATGGTGGCGATCCCATGGCGGACGAATTCCACCGGGACACGGCTCTGAAGGGTCTTATTAAGCCGCTCCACGCGGCCTTTGAATTGGGCAATGGAGTTGGCCTCGATCTCGATTCCAAGGGTCCTGCAGGCCCCGGAGAACTGCGTGAAGGTATCCTTCTCCTCATCGGGCTTGCTTAGCAGGCTGTATTCGAAAACGGTTCTCCTGTCGGTCCGGAAACGGGAGGGGACGCCATAGGTCTTGAGAATCATGTACAGCACGTGGTAATAGCCGTTCAAGGTTTCCTGCGTATCAAACCATGCTCCCACCACTTCGCTGGTCGCATCGTCTATGGCGACATGGAGATGCCATTTCCCGGCGCCAGGAGCCCAGACGAGTTCGCTTGCATCCATCTGGATCATTTCACCGAAATACTTGCTCCTGGGCCTCCTGGGATGCGCATCGGCGCCATCAATAATGGAAAGTGCCGCATTGACATGCTCGCTTTCAGCTTTGCCGAGGTTCTCCTTTCTCGCAATCAGCCGCAACCGCTTCTCCATCGTTCTCTTGGTCGCTTTCTTTGAACAGGGAGAGACCAGGAATGCTTTCTTCAGGATCGAATGCAGTGTCCCGTCTGATACAGCGATATTGTAATCCTCTCTGAGGATCTCTGAGAAATGGGTGAAACTGGCAGTGCAGTATGTATCCCTATACAGTTTCTTAATCAGATCCCTTGTTTCCTCCGGTTTTGTTGTTGCCGGCTTGTGGCCCTTGTTGTGGTGGCTGAACAACGAGAGGTCTTCACTTCCATACCATCTGAGGTACTTCAGCAGCGTTTTCCTGGTGCATCCAAGCTTCGTTCTGCCTCTTCGGATTGCCGTTTCAGTGCTACCAAGGTCGACTACTTCCTTGGCTGTGCTGTACTTTAGTTGTTCATTGGGTGTTAGTTCATCAAGTTCCATCGCCTTCTATCTCCTCATGGGGGCTTTATCCCCCTCCATGGAGCATCCGCACCCCCATCTACATGAAGTTTGTGCATCTTCTCGCTCCCAGTTCCGATGGTAGCGGAGATGATGTCGAAGAACATGCAAAGGTTGTTGAATCCAGTGGAGAAAATATCAAGAACGTACCTGAGCCACTCTTGGCCACACTCCTTCCCAAAGGAATACAACGCAATCGAGATGTCGTTTTCAGAAAGGATGCAGCCAATGCATAGCTGGATGTGCTTGACCACGGCATCCCATACCCCCTTGAACCAGGATCTCCAGTAAGCTCTCGTCCGTGGACTTGCCAGTGAGAAATCCACCTTGTTTTCCAGGACAGAACGTATGTCAGAGATGCAATACTGCTTGTTTTTGACAATATCGTCAGGAAATATTGTTGAATAGCGACCATCCTTAAGACAATGGCCAACGGCAACGGTTATCGTTTCTGCCACTGGGCCATCTTCTGCTGTGTGCCTCATGATCCTTTTCCTCGAGAATGAATACTCAGGCTCTTCGAGGCATTCGCGACACAGCATCCTGTCATTGCCTTTTCTTAAGGATGGATGGCAATTCCCTTGAACTTAAGCCGCTTCGATGGTACTGTTCCCATATGTATTTGTGTGGGAGGAAGTCTTTGAGAGTGCCAACAAACAAAGGGGCTTCCTCCTCTTTTCTCCTTTAGGGGTTCTCCCCCGAGTCTTACTCCATTAAACCATAGTTCCATCCATACAGGAAAAAATCATTTGAGGAATAAGTAGAAAGAATCTTATTCGGGGTTGACCAGATGCATAAGATGGAGTATAGTGAGTTAGTTTGCCATGCTTGGGGAGAATTTATGGAACATCACGATGTACGCATCCACTTCTGCTTCCGCTTCCATGTGAACTTCTACCACTCCTACCGTGGGGATACCCCTGATGAAAATGGTTTTGGAAAGGATATCCGCATAATCAGGGGTATTCTCGATGACCTTGACCGGTTGCAGGGCGAAGGCATACAGGTCGGTTGCGCCTGGGATTTCGACAATGTGTTTTCCCTTGGCGAAATGATTCCCCAACATGCACCGGATATTATCGAACGCATAAAAAAACGAATAGCCGATGGGCAGGACGAGATACACCTTATGTCTTGGAACAACGGCATGCTCGGCCTCCATACCA
>CAYXYD010000216.1:0-3708 GCA_964469205.1 uncultured Sphaerochaeta sp.
TAGAGCTGACCGAGGATCTGTTCGCCCATCTTGACGTCCCGTCTTTTCTCAAGCCCCCCTTTGACCGACTTACCGTATCAGAGGCGATGTGGCGGTATGCCCAGGTCGACCTGGACAAGAACCAAAGCCAAAGGGCCCTTGCACAGGAGGGGCGAAGGCTTGGACTGTCGGTACCCGACATACCAGAGAGCTGGGAGGATACCTTCAACAGGATCTTCCTTACCCTGGTCGAACCAAACCTCCCCCAAAAGAAACCTTTAGTACTGGAGCGCTACCCCGCCCAGATAGACTGCCTTGCAAAGAAAGAGAGCAACTATCGCAAAAGGTGGGAGATGTATGCAGGGGGCGTAGAGATTGCAAACTGCTATGACGAGGAAACTGACAAGGAAAAAGTGAGTGCTTACTATAGGAAACAGTATGCCATCCTGATCCAAGAGAGGGCAGACCGAGGCCTTGTCATCCCTGATGCCGATCCTGATTTCGCAGAAATCTTCACCAATTTCCCCCAATGCTCAGGTGTTGCACTGGGCCTGGACAGGCTACAGATGCTTCTCATGGGCAAATCAAGCCTTGAGGGGGTGATTCTTTTTCCTTTTTCTGGTACCATAAGTAGCCGTAAATAAGTGTAAATCCAATATATGAGGTAATTAGCATGATTAAAGCAGGTCAAATTGACAGGGGTACTGCCCTATTGATCAAGGGACAGCCCTTTATTTGTATCGAGCGTGAATTCGTAAGTCCTGGAAAGGGGTCGGCTTTTGTGCGTCTGAAACTGAAAAGTCCTTCCACCGGACAGACTCTCAGTGAAACCATGAAAACTCAGGACAACGTCGATGACATCATGGTAAGTGACCGTGATTGTCAATACCTGTACAATGATGGTGAACATTTCCACCTCATGCTGACCGATACCTTCGAGCAACTAGAAGTACCCATGGTCACCTTTCCTGACTATGAGTTTCTCATGAAAGATGGTGAGACCTACCGTTGCACCTTCTGGGAAGCCCAGCTGCTGGATATCCAGATTCCCCCCAAGGTAATCTTCTTTGTTGCTGAGGCTGAAGAAGCTGTTAAGGGCGACACTGTCCAGGGCGCAACCAAGTATGTGACCACCGAGACAGGACTCAAGGTTCGTGTCCCCATTTTCATCAAGCAAGGTGAGAAAATTAGGGTCAATACCGAAACCAGAGAGTACCTCGAGCGTGTCAATAACTAACGAATAACACGATCAAGTGGAGAGCTGGCTAATTGGCCAGCTCTTTTTTAGGTGTATTTCCAGCATCACTATGTTGCTATACTTTCCGGCACTTGATCCTCAAACCTGATCAGATATGCCATTTTCTGCTATTACTTCTTCGAGCGAAGATGTCTCACTACGTCCTGCTCTGACATCTTCATCACGTTTCTGTGTCAGATAGATTATTTCAAGATCGCATACTTTATCCTCAAGTGCTTCTTGGATGTAGTAAGTTTTTGTTCTTCCTGTTTGTTTTGCCAGATTACTCAGTCTGTCAGCCAGTTCTTTCGGTAAGCGTACTGATATGGTTTCAGTCATAAGTTCCTCCCGCTACAGGGATATCATATCACATGTATTACATGTCATGCAAGTATTACTAAATCTGATGTATTCTTTTGACATTTTAGAAGATAGATGCTTATCTCGAAATGATTCCAAAGATTTCCCAATTTTGATTACTTTCCAAT
Organism: uncultured Sphaerochaeta sp.; assembly: GCA_964469205.1. Classification (GTDB taxonomy): domain Bacteria; phylum Spirochaetota; class Spirochaetia; order Sphaerochaetales; family Sphaerochaetaceae; genus Sphaerochaeta. Next base: position 1,705 of record CAYXYD010000216.1, read on the forward strand.
AACCATGATAAAAGCTCGTTTCTCGCTTTTCCCATCCAGTTCATAGAGAAGATCTACTCCCAGAGGCTAAGATCTAAAGCTCCATTTGATATTGCTATGACCACCTCACGTCCCATGATTGATGGTACGTTTCAAATGTACATCTCGTTATCCTCATACCTGTTGTGCTTGTATTGGCTGTAGGGTTTCTCAGGGGCAGGCTTCTCAAGCCAGAGCTCATAATCCTGATAGAGACTTTCAGCATTGTAATTGATACAGATCCTTGCTGGTATATGCATGGCATTGACAAAGCTTCTTTCAGTACATCTTTGATCCCCTCAGATCACGAAAAACTACAACTCTACAAAAAGACTTCGTATACCTCTTGCCAAAACAAAAGAATAGTTGTAGGTTAGTTAGCGTTAACTAAAAGAGAGGAAACCATGTTAAGCCCACGTCAGATAGAAATATTGGAAGCAGCCATACAACTCACCAGCGAGGCAGGCATACAAAAGCTCACCATACGAAACGTAGCTAGTGCAGTAGGCATATCAGAGCCGGCTCTCTATCGACATTTTGCAAGCAAACATGAACTGTTGGTAGCAATCCTGGAGTACCTCCAGCAGAAGATCGCCCATAACTTCATTGGCTTTATCCAACCGAAAGGTTCGTCTAGCGAGCAGTTCAGACTGTTTCTGGAGAACCTCTTCACTGAACTCGAACAGAACAAGGCCTTCGCCCTCCTGCTCTTTGCAGAGGAGACCTTCAATGCAGACCCAGAACTTCGTCCTCAGCTGAATGCCCTCTTGGACAATAACCTCTCGACCCTAACGAACTATTTCACCCATATCATGGATGAAGGGCTCTGTCGCAATGATATTGATGCAGAGCAACTAGCCCTGATGACCTTTGGTGCCATACGGCTAACCGTCTCAAGGTGGCATCTGAAAGGTGAGGAAGATGGACTTTGTTCCTATGCTCCTCTTCTTCACCAGAGTTTCGTCAAACTCTTCACATTGACCTAGACTAGAACAACTCTAACCAGAAAGATTCGTTGTAACTATCTGGCTAGTTATCGTTAACAAACATTGGAGGCAGTATGAGATTTTTCACTTCTTTCGCAAAAAAGCCAGTACTTATCCTAATAGTACTAATCGCCTTGCTCTCGCTATTCGTCTTTGGTATTGCAACCAATGGCAAACTGGTAACAGACCTGAACAAGTATATGCCCTCAACCCATCCAGCCTTTATTGCCAGTGATGCCGCTGAGGAACTCTTCAATATCCAGGACTCCATCCTGTTGGTAATCGAACACCCGACCTCTATCTACAACCCCCAAACGTTGGAGAAGATCAAGAGGATTTCCGAAGAGCTTCCCCAACAGTTTGAGGAGATAGCAGAAGGTAAGGTAACCTCGCTTGACACCGCTGACAATATCACCAGCTATGACGGGGATATGGAGGTGCAGCCCTTCTATACGGATGTGCCTACTACAGAAGAGGAGCTTGCAAGTCTAGAGGCGAGCGTCAAGGCGAACTCCATGATCAATGGAAGAAATGTGAGCTTTGACTCGACTTCCACACTCATCATCGCCGAGATCGCACCTGACAGTGATGCCACATCCCTACAAAAGCGCTTGATCGAATATGCAAAGAGCTGGGAAGGACCAGAAAGGCTCTATGTGGCGGGAAGGCCCATCGTAGAAGGCTCACTTGCCGAGCTTGGCCCGAAGGATATGGCCATCATGTTCCCCTTGGTCATCCTGGTCATGATAATCCTGCTCTACCTCCTGCTTCGCTCTGTGCGTGATACCACGATCAATATGATCATAGTCCTATTCGGTACGCTATTTGCCTTTGGGACGAAGACGCTGTTGGGCATCCCCATCTATGCGGTGGACACCATGATACCGGTGATGCTCATAGCCATAGGGGTAGCCTATGGGATTCATATGCACAATGCAATTCACCACAGGATAGCGGACGATCCGAACCTGAGCCGGGACCAACTTGTACAAGCGGTCCT
>CAYXYD010000217.1:0-3653 GCA_964469205.1 uncultured Sphaerochaeta sp.
AATTCAGGTGCTGATGTCTCTGCCGCTGCCCTGTTCTCAGACACCAGCGACATCCTAGCCGGCCCGATCAACTATGGAGCCATCTTCGGTATCTATAAGTTTGACAACACTCTTTATACGGTGGAAGTCACCGGTGCAGAACTGAAGTCCTATATGGAGTGGTCAGTTGCCTGTTACAACCAGTGGAAACCTGGTGACATCTCGATAAGCTTCAACCCTGAGAAGCCCGGATACCTCTACGACATGTTTGCAGGAGTCGATTATCAGATTGACCTCTCCAAGCCTGTAGGAAAGCGGATCGTGAACGTGAAGTTCAAAGGCAAGCCTCTCAGTGATAATCAGACCCTTACCTTAGCTGTAAACAACTACCGTTACTCTTCTGCTCTCAAGACGCAGAAGCTCGTGGCGGCAACCAAGATGTGGGAATCACCTAACTCGATTCGTGACATGCTCGTTGAATATATCAAGGAGCAGGGAACAATCTATCCTAAGGTTGACAACAACTGGAAGATCGTCGGTGTAGACCTCTCATCCCCCTATCGTGATAAAGTCATCAAGTTGGTCAATGAAGGCAAGATTGAGAAACCTTATGGCAAGTCATTGAATATCGCTGATCTTAAGGCTGCTGGAGTAATCTGAGTAGCTACCTAAGTACCTAATAGAACGCCCTTGAAATTTCCAGGGGCGTTCTCTAGTAAAGCTTTTATGTAAATATGTATGCTAAGGAACCTATATGCTAAAGTCAGTATCTTGTTTCTTGCGTTTTCTCACACTCTCGGTAAGCAGAAACTCTATCTGGCCGTTGATGGAGCGAAAGTCATCCTCTGCCCAAGCGGCTAGTTCTTTCCATAACGAAGAGGAGAGACGCAGCAATACTTGTTTTTGATCTTTTTCTTTACTTGCCATATACTCTCCTCCTCTACGTATAGTAAACCCTAATACAGGCTTCCGCTGTTTACTATGGGCTGTACATCACGGTTTCCACACAGTACCACCAGCAGGTTGCTCACCATGGCCGCCTTTTTCTCATCATCAAGTTCAACTATAGAGTTCTCGCTGAGCTGCTTAAGTGCCATCTCTACCATGCCTACAGCACCTTCGACAATTATCTGCCTTGCTGCAATGATAGCTGAGGCCTGCTGACGCTGAAGCATGACCGCAGCAATCTCCGGAGCATAGGAAAGATGGGTGATCCTAGCCTCTAGAATCTCCAGGCCTGCCATTTCCACCTTGCTCATCAGCTCTCTCTTCAGGTCATCGGCAACCTCTTTGCTACTTCCCCTTAAGGATTTCTCACCTTCATCATCAGAAGCATCGTAAGGAAAGAGCCTCACCACGTTACGTAAGGCAGAGTCACTCTGAATGGAGAGATACTCGGCAAAGTTATCCACATTGAAGACAGCCTTAGAGGTATCGACAACCTTCCAGATGACCACTACCCCTATGATGATAGGGTTTCCTAGGGAATCGTTAACCTTTTGTCGTTCGTTGTTCAGCGTCATTGCTTTCAAGGAAATCTTATTGTTGGGGGCACTTATGCTACCAATTTGAAAAATTGTTTGCTCAAGGCTTTTGGGAGCAGCCTTTTCTGCTGTTCGTTCGCTTTTTGCTACAGGATTTACTGCGCTGACAAAAGGATTCACAAAGAAGAATCCAGGGTGCTTAATAGACCCATAGTATTTGCCAAAGAGAGTGAGTACCAAGGCTTCATTAGGTTTGATGATCTTGAGACCCGCATAGAGGATGGGCCCAACGACAAACCCATACAAGCTGGTTGTTATGAGTATCAAGAGTCTAAGTGGGGTAGGGAATGCTAACACCAAACCTAGTATAAAGCCTGCTGTTGCAAGCAAAATAAGAATTGTGTTGACCACAAGAAAGAGCATTCCGTCAGTAGGGTTGAGCAATACCTTCTCTTGTCCGTAATCAGTGGGTGTCATAGTCTGAGAACTGTTCATTAGAAAGCCTCCATGAGAAGTAATATACCTTAGGATGATATCAAAATGATATCACATTGATAATATGGCCATTGTTGGTTTTAGTCAAGCCAATTCATCACTGTCAGTATGAAACCGTGTACAAATATAGCTCGGTGGTGTATAAATAATTATGATGAAAAAAATTCTGATTATACTCATGATGCTTGTCATCTGTACTTCCAGTATCTTCTCAGCCACTTTTGAAGAGGAGAAGACCAAAACAGCCGATGGGGAAGATTTTCTCTTTCCCAAAGATGCCCTTCGATACGGACCAGCTATCTTCGCCCTTACTATGGGAAAGGATCGTGATAACGGAGAGGTTCAGCAGAAGGAAGTGATAGCTTGGCAACAGTACTTCACTGAAAACCCAAATATGTTGGGATCTATCCCTGTTTACCATTTCCCTGTTCTTTCTGGTGTTCCTTTCTTTATAAAGGGAACTATCAGGAAAGCCTGATTATACCAGCAAAACTACATAGCAGAATCCTACCAAAACTACAGATGAGAATCTTATGAAAACTACAGAAGAGGCTAGGTAGCAATCTGTGTGTCCATGATTTCCAACCGTATAATATTTGAGGGCGTATGCCCAATCTTATGTACGGAGGTAGGTTATGAAAGATTACAAGAAGATTCTCCAGCTGAATAGCGAAGGAAAGTCGAAAAATGAAATCAGCCAATGTCTTGGGTGCCAATGGCGGACAGTCAGCGACATACTCAAAAAAGCTGAGGCAGCCAAGATCACGTATGAGCAGGCAAAACTATTAGACAACAAGACCTTACAGAAACGAATCAGCAAACCAAGAAAAACTGATGTTGACTACCTTGAGTTTGACCTTGAATACCTGCACAAGAAACTTGCTGATTCACATGTTACGGTACAGCAACTCTACGATGAGTATCAGCAGCAGGCTGAGAACTTGCAGAAAAAAGCCTATTCCAGAAGCCAGTTTGCAAAGAAATATCAAAATTTCACAAAAGACAACAAGGTTTCAGGCCATGTCAAAAGCAAGCCGGGCAAAAAACTGGAACTGGATTTTGCAGGGGATGAGCTTTCCTTTTTTGACAGGAACATGGGTAAGTTCATACAGGTCGTCCTCTTCGTCGCAACGCTTTCATTCAGCAAGCTCGTATATGTCGAGGCGATTATCAACCAAGGGGCAACTTGTTTCGCCTTGGCACTGAAGAATGCCTTGGATTTTTTCCGTGGTCAGACAACCGTTGTGGTGGTCGACAACACAAAGGCCGCCATAATACTCCACATAAAATATGAGGTAGCGCAGTTGCACAGTCTCCTGGAGGATATGTCGCGTCATTATGGATTCACTGTTGTTGCCGCACCACCAAGAAAGCCAAAATTCAAGAACGTGGTCGAAGCCTCAGTGCATTACTCCTATATCGACATCATAGCACCATTGAGGCACAACCAGTATTTTTCGCTGGAAACACTCAATGAGGGGCTTTGGGAGGAGATGGGCAAATTCAATGACCGCCCGTTCAAGGAACACCCAGAGTGGACAAGAACCAGCCTGTTCCTGCAGGAGGAGGCTGAAACGCTGAAGGTTCTGCCCGACTCCCCTTACGAAGTCAGGCAGATTTCAAAGGCCACAGTACGGAACAACAGCCATGTGAAATGCAAGACAGATGGCTATTACTACAGTGTCCCCTTCCATT
>CAYXYD010000218.1:0-3633 GCA_964469205.1 uncultured Sphaerochaeta sp.
AAGGGCACATGCTTATAGGCAGCAGCATGGAAAACAAGCTCTGGCTTGTACTGCTCGAATATCCTGTCAATCTTCTTCCTGTTCTTGATGTCACACACCACAGGAACTACTAGGTTGCTCCACTCCTTCTGGAAGTTATGAAGCTTTAGGGAAAGGTCATGCAGTTCTGTCTCATCAACATCAAGCAGGACTAACTGTTTGGGATCATAGCTAAGCAACTGCTTGCAGATCTCACTACCTATGCTACCCCCTGCTCCGGTAACAAGGACTCTCTTGTCCCTTACCATATCCCTGATAGGCTCCCTATCGATCTTGATAAGGGGCCTTCCCAGGAGGTCAGCATAGTCAAGGCTTCTCAGGTCTAATTCCTTAGCACCGCCTTGCTGCATCTCAAACAGGGAAGGGATAACCATCACCTCACACTTGTTTTCCTTGGCAGCATCAACAGCCTTGAGCATACGCTCCTGGTCGATCTCAGTAATAGCTATGATGAGGATCTTTGATTGGGTCTGTTTGAGGGCCTTGTCAAGGTCATCAACAGTCCCAAAGACCTTAAGACCAAGAAGGACTGTTCCCTGCAATTCGGGATCGTCATCGACGAACCCTACAATATGGAAAGGGAGCCTACCCTTCTGATACTGCCTAACCAAGGTGTTTCCCAACTCCCCAGCACCATAGACAATGGTCAAGGGATTTCCGTTGTTTGTATGCCTGATATGGTAGTTGAGGGCATTGCGGTAGGAATACCGCAAAGCCATCATAAAGAGGAAGGAGAATCCATCAGAGACACAGAGAAAAGGAATCCAAAGCGACGAAAAACCATCAAATCTTGCAAATATCAGGACACCAACCACAAAAGGCATGGCAAAGCCTGCCAAACCACGGTTAAGCAGGTCAAGGGAACTTTCACTGACGCGGATCCTATAGAACTTCACCGCCAACAGGGTAAGCAGCAAAGCAATGGTGTTAAGTGCAACTACCGAGTAAAACATCGGTGGTATTGTGCAGAAGACTACCCAAGCGGCAAAGAAACCGCTGGCTATCACCCACAGTGCATCAAAGCACAAGAGAATGGCTGTCCGCCTAATGCGCTTTGTTGCAATACTTGCCACTGAAACCTCGATGTTTTGGGTATTAAAATAATTTGGACAAACCTTCCCCAACCCAGACTAGTCTGATTATTCGAGAAAATTTAGAGCCCCTTTGCCAGGACGAACCTACAGCAAAAAGGATGAGGACCTACATGAACCAGATATGACATATGAACTAAATCACTTCTGCTAGCATAGCATCCTTCAACCTACGTGTCTACTGATAAAAGGAAGGTTTTCCCAATAATGGGTAAGATATAATAACCACAAGCAAGAATTTTCTATCAGTTTGTGCTAACTCTTGATTATGTGCACCTACTTTGTACATTTCTACGTATCAGCCTTACGTATCCGAGCCGACAAACTCCACCGGCATACTTACCTTACGAACCTCATTGGCAAACTCAAATGCCACCAAAACCCTGGAACTCCTACGGTCGACCCTAAGGATCGTCCCATGCAGATCCATCAGGGGACCCTCAAGTACCTTGATAGGCTCCCCTTCCTTGTACTCAGCCCTGCTTGGCTTGATAATACCCGTGTGGCCCATGATCCAGGCAGCATACTGCAAGTCAGCTCCCTGAAGGGCAACAGTCTTGTCGAGGTTACGCAAGAACCCATAGGAACCCGGGATAGTTCGCACCCCGTATGTGTGGATTTGCAGATCAGCCTCACTACTGGCCATCAGGTAGCCAGGAAGGATGGGCTGGTCTGTGACCAGCTTCTTTCCCTTCCTTCGGTCAAACATCTTACGCATGGGATAGAAGACCTTCACATCATTGAGATCCCCCAGTTCCCTGGTAAAGTACTTGTTCAGGTGGGCCCGTACTTTGGCCTCACCCCCTGTTCTGCATGCAATACAATAATACTTCATTGCCGCCCATAGTATCGGTTTGACGAGAAAGTGTCACTATATGGCAAAAGCTTCCTCCAGTGCACGCCTCATCCCTTCCTTGTCGGGATACTTCCCTGTCCACTGGTGTATGCCAAGGATGCCCTGGTTCACCAACATGCCCAAACCATCGACAGTAGTACAACCAGCCTCTTGTGCTCGTCTTAAAAACAAAGTTTGGACAGGGTTAAATACAACATCGCATGCAATTAGTGAAGAATCTTCTCTTTTTGATCGTGGTCCAAACGCAACATCAACACAAGCAGAAGGTGAAAACAGTCCCACTGACGTTGCTTGGACAACTACCTCTGCATCCCTTGGAATAGTATAGGTGCCCACCCAACGATCGACAGAGAGGACGGTGGAAGAAATACCAGAAAGCCTCTTGGCCAGGGAGCGCGAACGATCCTCTGTCCGATTGACCAACACCACCTCACCTGCCTTTGCCAAGACAAGCTCGGTGGCAATAGCCGAAGCGGCTCCTCCTGAGCCAATGATGACAATCTTCTTGTTTTTTACCAGTAGGTTTCTTCTAGTCAACGACTGCAAGAAACCTTTCCCGTCAGTGTTGTCCCCATAGTAGGTACCATCACTTTTACAGGTAATACAGTTCACTGCCTTGCAAAGCAGGGCAGACTCACTGAGATCATCAAGATATTGCAGTACTGTCTGTTTATGGGGAGAAGTCACATTGCCCCCGGCAAAGCCTAAGGCACGCAGGCCCCACAAGGCGGGGGCAAGCTCTTCCTTGGTAACCCTAGAGGTAAGATACCTGCCGGGGAAATCCATGGACCTAAAAGCATATTCGACCATATGCTCGGTGGGGTTCCCCACCACAGGGTCCCCTATGCAGAAGAACAGCGAAGGTAAGGGACCTTTCATGAGAGCGTGCAACGCTTTGTTTGCTTCCATAGCTAACCATCCCCTCTATTTATACTCGTATATTACTACAGAGTATCCCATATGTACAGGAAAAGGCTATTTTACATCATTTTACAGGGTCCAAATTGTACTATTTCTTGCAAGCGGCATGGTATAGCAGTAAGATACTTACATCTTACGCATAGGAGCCATTCCCTTTGCTGCACCAGCTCCTGCTGCCTGTTGCACAAGGAACAAAGCAGCAAACATCACTAGTACTATAGAGGTAACCTGAATGGAAGAAGACCAATCATTGTACCTGGAACCAAGCCAACTTCTGGACTATACCCACCCCGATATACAGCAGCTCATCACAAGCAAAGGGTGGGATACCAGCAAAACGAAGACTGACCTCATAGGAGAAGTCTACTCCTTCGTACGCGATGAGATCGCGTACGGCTATACCAGGTCCTTCTCCCTTACTGCCTCCCAGATCTTAGCCAAAGGATACGGCAACTGCATAACCAAAAGCACCCTCCTGATGGCCCTTCTCAGGGCGGTAGGGGTGCCCTGCCGCTTCCATGCCATGACCATAAGCAAAGTCATATTCAGGGGCCTCCTGCCAAAGCTTAGCTATAAGATGGCTATCAAGCACCCCCACCATGCATGGGTGGAGGTGCAGTACAACAACAAGTGGCTTGCCATGGAAGGGCACATTGTAGACAGACCCTACCTACTGAAACTCCAGGCAAAGTTCCCTGACTACATGGGAAGCTTCTATGGCTATGG
>CAYXYD010000219.1:0-3577 GCA_964469205.1 uncultured Sphaerochaeta sp.
CATGAACACTATCAAAACCATTGCAGTATTTTGTGGCAGCAGCGTTGGGAATAATCCCCTCTACGAACAAAAAGCCATCGATTTGGGTAAAACCCTATATAATAATCAGATAGGACTTGTGTATGGAGGGGGAAACCGTGGTCTCATGGGAGTTGTCGCCAAGACTGTCTTTGCCTTGGGAGGCTCGGTGACAGGAGTCCTTCCCGAAGCCCTCAACCTTGCAAGCGTACGTCAGGCAGTAGTGGAGACAGAGCTTATTGTCGTACCCACCATGCATGAACGAAAGGCCAAGATGTACTCCTTAGCCGATGCCTTCATCGCCCTTCCTGGCGGGATCGGGACTTTTGAGGAGTTTTTGGAAGTATTCACCTGGCTACAGCTTGGCTATCACCACAAGCCGGTCGCCCTATTGAACACCGCAGGGTTCTACGATCCGTTGCTATCTTTTTTTCAGCAAAGCTCCAACGAAGGATTTCTCCATAAGGACCTTCTTGATGCCCTGATCGTGGAAGAGGATGAAAACCTCCTGCTTAAGCGAATGCAAGGCATTACGCTTACAATCAAGGACAAACTCGCTCCCTAGCTGTGGAACAAATTCTGGCGTAGCTATATGCTATACACATGACCAAACGACAATACCATCTTGTGGAACTCTTCTACATCATCACCGGATCTTTTCTCACTGCAGTAGGGATAGCCCTTTTTACCGCCCCGGCAAAGATTGCCAGCGGCGGAGTCAGCGGCATAGCAACCATTTTCTACCACACTCTCGGCTTTGATATAGGCCTCTCCATCCTAGTCCTTTCCGTACCACTGTTCCTCTTGGGAGTTGCCATATTCGGCAAAGAGTATGGGATCAGATCCTTGGCAGGCACCATCTTCCTATCGCTCTTCACCTTCCTCTTGAACCGGTTCTTCGGCTATGGAGGACTGCTTTCCTATGAGAATGTGCTTTCGGTGTTGCTTTCGGCCATTTTTGGCGGAGTCATGATGGGCATAGGAATCGGCCTGGTCATGCGTAGCGGAGCCAATACAGGGGGAGCAGACATCGTCGCCCAGATAGTAGCCAGATTTACCCCACTCTCCATGGGATCAGCCCTCTTTTTGGTCGATGCTCTAGTCATTGGAGCAAGCGGTTTCATCTTCTCACTCGAGATGGCCCTCTATGCAACTATCACCGTATTCATCACAGCGACAGTAATTGACCGCGTAATGCTTTCATTCGGCACAAGGTCAGCCAAGACGGTATTTATTGTAAGTGAGAAGTTGGAGACCATCCAAAAGGAAATCCTAGAACAACTGGGACATGGGGGAACCATACTCAGCGGCATAGGCATGTACACCGGCCTGGACAGGCCGGTTATCATGACTGTTATATCTAATCATAAGGTTGCACAACTCACCAATATTGTGCATGAGACGGACAAACGGGCTTTCATGATAGTTCAGGAAGCTTATAAGGTCCTAGGTGAGGGATTTTCTCCCATTCAAGAGGCTGCTTGGGCTGGCCTTTCAGATGTTACGCAAAGCAGGCCCAAGAAGCGACATTGATCAGTACTTCCAGAGCTTCTCGGGGTAATACCCCTTGGCGATCTTGTTGGCAAGCTCGCTCTTGACGTTTTCCCGATCCTCACTGTAGGTCATACCGAACCATTTCTCTTGGGTTGTGTAGAAGCGCAGCTTGCCTTCGTTCTTGGTAACAAGGTTGCTTGCACCGTTGGGGAGATAGCTCTCACCCTTCTCTGTCGTGACATTATTCTTGATGAACTCATCCCAATAGGTGGAGAAACTGTCAAAAGCGGTGGGTGCAAACCCGAAGAAGTTCATGGAGACCCACTCTTTTCCGGTCAGCTGCACATCCTTGCCATCAATATGGCTGATGATCTTTTTCCCTGAATATCCGATCTTGGTATTCTCCTCCATGCTTACCAGGTAGTCATCCTTGACTGTACAGATAGCACGGGAGACGGTTCCGCTGAGGCTCATGGTATTCTCAAGCACATAGCCGACCATTGCATGTTCAAGGCTGTCGTTTTCTATGCCACTCAGATGTTTTCCTAGGATGGAGAAGGATTCACGACCATAGTAGTCGTCAGCATTAATGACTGCAAAAGGCTCATTCACAGCCTCACGTGCACAAAGAACAGCATGGATGGTGCCCCAAGGCTTAGTCCTATCCTTGGAAAGCTTGATCTGCTCTTCTGTCAGCAACGCATCTTTGCTCTGAAATACATAGGTAGCATCCATGTTCTTGGCGATGCGGTCGAAGAGGCGTTCGCGGAAATCTTTCTCAATATCCTTGCGAATAATAAAGACAACCTTGCCAAAACCACTCTTGTTGGCATCATAGACACCAAAATCAAGCAATGTCTCGCCGTTCATGCCCACAGCATCGATTTGCTTCACTCCGCCATATCGGCTTCCCATTCCGGCCGCCAGCACCATCAGTGTCGGTTTTTTCATTTGCAACTCCTCTTTAGCCTATTCAGTACCCACAGTGTAGCTCTTCTTCAAAGAATAAGTCAAATGATGCTCGTCATTTTTCTTGGCATAGGGGCACCCCTTGGGGTATGCTGGGCAGGAAGGAGTAAACACATGAACAATCTTGACTGGTACACAAAGGTAACACTCTTTTGCAAAGCGTATCATAGTTGCACCGAATGCCCATTCTTCCTAATGCAGATACAGGACAGAGATATTCCCTTTGAAGAAAAATACTGTTTCACATCAAAACAAGCCCTTGAGCAACTCTCTTCCTGGCTTTCGGAATCGAGTCATCAAGAGCAAGATGGTATGAGCTGTGATGATAATGCAGACAATCAATGGCTGAAAGACCTGCTCAAAGGACAGTTTGGCGAGGAAGAGGAAGATATGGATGCATTCTACCTAGATGATGAGTTTATTTAGATTACCTGGATTCTCAGCTGTATGGCAGCAGAGTACCACCCGGTAGCAAAGACATCAGGATCGAAATCAGGGATTTCTGCAAGGATTTCCCCGCTTTCAAAGAGAATGTCGTTGTTACCCGTATAGACACCCCGTACTCCCAGACTCTTGTCCACCTTATCGGCACCAGAGACACTTACTGCCCCTGTTGTATTGCTGGTCACCCGTACAATAATAGGAAGTCGGCTCTGTTGTCCGGGTTCAGGAGTAAATCCAGGGTCAAGGACAAAGGCGAACTGCCCCTGCTTGCCATCCTCACCAGGAGTGATGAAGAGATGGAATTGTGAGGTAATGTCGTTAGAGGTTATCGAATAGGACCCAACAGGGACAGTTGTATTTCTGCTTTCAGCCAAATTGAAATTCAACGCTTCTTCATACTGTTCGACCCTAAATATTTCAGTTATAGGCATACGCCCTTGCAATTGCATGGTAGTAAAGGAGAGAGGGTATGCAAAAAGAGAGCTTACCCCAAGCATCAGCAAGAGGATTGTCATAATCAAGTTCTTCTTTTTCATATGCAACTCCTTCAAGTAGCAAAAAACTACCTATGCACAGTGTAATCAGCAATAAAACAAGTGTCAAGAGTAATCGTTAGCGTTTGCTCTAAAGAAATGATAAAACTGTATAAATA
>CAYXYD010000220.1:0-3558 GCA_964469205.1 uncultured Sphaerochaeta sp.
GTGCATGGAACTGGATCACCACCTTTGCTCCTGAAGACTTCAAGTATCGTCTTGCAACCGAGGCCGACCCTAAGGTCGATCTTTCCGAAGTGGAGCTCAAGGCCATTCGTGATCTCACTACTTTGGTTGAGGTGATGGAAAGCCTTGAAAACAAGGAGTACACCACTCGTCTCTACGATGCAGCTAAGGACAACGGTATTGATACCGGTGAGTTCTTCCAGCTTGTCTATCGGGTGATGATCAGTAAGGATAAGGGACCGAAACTCGGACCCTTTATCCGCACCTGTGGCAAGGAGAAGACCCTCTCCATCCTGAAGAGATATTAATAAGCAAAACATAGCTTACTATTTTTGTTGTATACTGGAAGGGAGCATCTGCTCCCTTTCGATATTTAGGAGGTACATATGAAAGTTCTTATGATCAACGGAAGCCCGCATGAAAAGGGCTGCACCTATACTGCATTGAGTGAAGTCGCCACTTCGCTAGAAAAAAGGGGCATCGAAAGTGAAATCCTCTGGATCGGCAAAGGTGCCATCCACGGCTGTAGTGCCTGTGGCTCCTGCAAGAAAACAGGAGTCTGCATCTTTACCGAGGACCTGGTAAACAAAGCTTCTGTCAAAGCAAAAGCTTGTGATGCCCTTGTTCTGGGATCGCCTGTCTATTACGCTTCTGCCAATGGAGCTATGGTTGCGTTCCTAGATAGGCTGTTCAGACTTATTTCCAAGCATATGGCATTAAAGCCAGGAGCCTCAGTAGTATCGTGTCGTAGGGGAGGGGCCAGTGCCAACTTTGACCAGCTTAACAAGTACTTCACTATCAGCCAGATGCCTGTTGTCTCTTCAACCTACTGGAATAGTGTTCATGGCAATACCCCAGAAGAGGTGGCCCAGGATCTGGAAGGCATGCAGGTAATGCGCAACCTTGGTTCGAACCTAGCTTGGTTGCTGCAGTGCATCGAGGCCGGAAAGGCAAATGGTGTTGGTCTTCCTGAGCGTGAGACACCCATAATGACAAACTTCATTCGCTAGCAAAAGAGCTGCACCAGGGCTTCTGCCCTGGTGCATACTACCACTTCTCGGAATTACAATTACCAATGAGAAATATTGATACACATTGATAAAAATTCTCTTCTTGCATTTTTGCATCGCAGGATATAGTATGAAACTGTCATATTGTGACAGTTTCATACTATAATAAGTTTAAACGGGGATGAATGGATGAATAGGTTAGTAAAAACGATTCTTGAAAAAATACCGGTTCCCGTATTCACAACCCTGGAGATTTCCATGCTTGTTCCCGGTTCTGCTAATACCCGGTACGCATTGGTAAAGCGAGCCATCGCCGATGGTGACATCATCCATATCAAGAGAGGACTTTATACTTTATCCCCTCTGTATCGGAAAGGTACGTTGAACCCATATTCCGTGTCACACATGATTTTTGGGCTCTCCTATATCAGTCTCGAGACCGCCCTGAGCAACTGCGGATTGATTCCTGAAGCGGTCAGGACCATTACCGCCGTGACATCCCAATCTTCCACAGGATTCGTAACACCGATCGGGCATTTTACCTACGAGAAAGTTCCCCAGAAAACACTGTTTTCCGGTGTTGAGAGGCTACAGGATGCTTCGGGAAACGTCTGGTTTCAGGCCACACCTTTGAAAGCTCTTGCCGATTATGTGTATCTCCATAGATGCGATTGGAATTCAAGCGGTCCACTCGTAGAATCCCTCCGTATCGATGAAGAAAGCTTAGGCGAGATTACCGAGACCGATTTTCTAGAATTGGAAGGTAATTATGCAAACCGCCGGGTGGTCAGGTTTCTCACAGGCTTGAGGAAGGAGCTGTTCCCATGAGTATAAGAATGATAGAGCAAAAGCTGAAAGCATATTCCGTATCTTCTGAAATTGAAGAGATGCAAGCTTTGCGGGAAATAACCCAAGATATAATTCTAGCATCATTGGGAAGAATCGGCTTCTTCAAACAAGCTGCATTCCAAGGTGGAACCTGCTTGCGCATCTTTCATGGGCTCAATAGATTTAGCGAGGATCTGGATTTTACACTATTGGAACCAAACCCAGAATTCGCATGGCAAGAATATCTTAGGCAAGTGACAAGCGATGTGGCCTCATTTGGTTATCAGATGGAAGTGACTGATAGGCATGAAACCAAATCCACGGTCAGGCTTGCCTTTCTTAAGGACGAGGCTGTGGGAAAAATCCTGCAACTGCAATATGCAGGAAAGACAAGGATGCTTGGAAAAATCCGGATCAAGTTGGAGATAGACACCAATCCTCCATCCGGTGGCCAGAGTGAAGTGAAATATATGGATTTCCCCTATGTCTCGCCAGTAACCGTACAAAATCCTGCCACCCTGTTTGCAGGAAAGATTCATGCACTGTTATGCAGGAATTACGTGAAAGGGCGGGACTGGTATGATTTCATCTGGTATACCGCCAGGAAAACTCCCGTGAATTATCGTTATCTTGAGGAAGCTTTGCATCAATCGGGGCCTTGGAAGGATACAACGGTTCACGTCGACCGAACGTGGCTGTATGATGCCCTATACCAAAGAATCACAAGCATTGATTGGCTTGAAGCTGGAAAGGATGTCAGGCGTTTCATACCGGTCGGCGAACAAGGCTCAATAGATTTTTGGAATGCAGAAGTGTTTATCCAACAACTGGATAAACTTTAGTACCGGCTACCATCCATAAGATGGTAGTTTCACCATCGGTCATGCGGGATTTTCTGGCGTTGTACTGGATAAGATGCTGCGTCTCTATAAACCAAGTTTGGTTGCCATATCGTTTCTCCTTGCATATGAAGATATGGGGTTGGCTGCTTTAGTGAACCCTACGATTATACACCAGACTTTTGAAACAGCTCCTTGGTACTTGCTAGCGCAGGATCCTATCCAGCACCGAAGCATTGTTTCTCCACTTGTCCTGGGCCTTTACCCTGAGGTCAAGCTGTAGCTTCTTACCCGGGAAGATTGCCCTGATCTCCGGGGTGCACCCCTGACGGATCTTCTTGATGTTCGCTCCGCCTTTGCCTACAACAATACCTTTCTGAGTGTCACGCTCCACTATGATGGCGGCCCTTACCCAGATGGTATTGGTCTCCTCATTGTGTTCGATTTCCTCAACGGTTACGTAGATGGCATGGGGAATCTCTTCAGTAACAAGATTTATCGCCTTCTCGCGGATGATCTCGCTGACGCGGAACTCCACAGGCTGGTCGGTATAGGCATCTGGGGGATAGAGCAGCTCGCCCTCTGGGGCCAGCTTGAAAAGCTCGATGAGAATCTCATCGACACCTTCATCGAGCTTTGCAGAAGCGGTCATTACAATAGATTCAGGCAGCTGTTCGGCAAGGAAGGCTTTGGCAGCGTCATGCTCGCCAATGGTGAGGATGTCGCTCTTGTTGATGCACGAGATTACCGGGCTCTTTATCTTTGCAAGAGTCTGGGCAATAGCAAGCTCCTCTTCCCCGGCGGTGCGCTTTGCATCGATGAGGTAAAGCACGACATCACTGTCTTCAAGGGTCCTGATTGCA
>CAYXYD010000221.1:0-3473 GCA_964469205.1 uncultured Sphaerochaeta sp.
CGGGTTTGGATTGGGTCTCTCCATAGTGCGGCAAATTGTGCAAAAACATGGGGGAAAAGTGTATATTACCAGCGTGAAAGACAAAGGGACTGTAGTCGCCTTTACGCTTCCAGCAAAGGCGATACGATGAAGAATAAAGTACTGCTCGTCGATGATGAAAAGGATATCCTGACCCTTCTTACCTACATATTTGAGAAGCAAGGGTACATGGTGCAATCTGTCTTGCGCGGTGATGATGCTGTCAGGGTTGCCCGATCGTGGTCCCCTGATATTGTGATCCTTGATATAGGGCTGCCTGGTTTGAATGGCTTGGAGGTATGCACCCACCTTGTCGATATGCATATCCCTGTCATCTTCCTGAGTTCACACGACGCCGATGACCAGATTATAGAGGGCCTTGAGGTGGGGGGAGAGGATTATGTTTCCAAGCCCTTCAACTATAAGGAGCTCCTTCTCCGGGTGGAGAAGGTTCTCAAGAGAACCCAAGTCCATGATGGGAAAAATCTCATTGTGGGGGACCTTACGATCAAGCTGGAGCAGCAGAGCCTCTACGTGAAGGGTGTACTGATCAGTCTGACACCGACAGAATTCAAGATCATAGAAGTTCTGGCTGCCTATCTGCACACCCCGGTATCTGTGCAAAAGATCTTGCAGACTGTTTGGAAAAATGAGGATTGGATTCAAGGAGCCGAACTTGTTAAGGTAAACATGAGCCGGCTCAGGAAAAAGATTGAGGAAGATCCGGCTACGCCTCGCTATATCATCAACAAATGGGGTGTCGGCTATATCCTTACAGATGCAAAGGGTACCTGATTGTTACGGTATTGTAACTTGTATAAATGCGGATCAATGAGACAATGGAAGAAGAGAATTTGTATTATTGGTAGGAGCGTTCAGATAACCCTCCTACAATCCTAAAGGAGGATTACATGAAGATGAAACACATTCTACTCTCTATTTTGTTGGTGCTGTTGTTCGCTACTCCAATTTTTGCTGCAGGTGCAAAGGAGGCGTCTGGACCAGAAACGGTTGGTACTACAGTTAACGTCTACTCGATCATGCCAGAAAAGTATGCTACTAAAATCTTTGGTGAATTTACTAAAGATACAGGAATTTCCGTCAACTTTGTGCGCCTCTCCTCAGGAGAAGCCTTGGCAAGGTTGATTGCAGAAAAAGCAAACCCACAGGTAGATGCTCTTTGGGGTGGTCCTGCTGATACCTATGAAGCTGGTATTCCAGAGGGTGTATTTGAACAGTATTCACCTAAAGAAGCTGATAAGATACCCGCAAAATTCCGTTCGGAAGAACAATACTGGACAGGAATTGGTATTATTCCCCTGTGTTTCTTGAGCAACAATGAATATCTCAAGAACAAGGGCCTGCAGGTACCGACAAGTTGGATGGATCTGACCGATCCTAAGTATGGCCAGTCCCTGCAGATGGCCGATGCCCGGACCTCTGGTACTGCCACTGAAAGGATTTATTCCTTGGTAAAAGTATATGGTGAAGAAGGGGCATATGAGTATCAGAAGAAACTTCACAAGAATATCCAGCTGTATACCAAGGGTGGAGCCGGTGGGGCGATGCCTGTTGCTACTGGACAAGCCGCAGCTGGTGTCTTCTATATTGTTGATGCTCTCGATATCCAACAGCAAGGCTATGACCTGTCAGTCTCCTATCCTGTAGAAGGCGTCACCTATGGAATAGAAGGTAGTGGTATCGTAAAGGGTGCTAAAAACCTTGGGGCAGCAAAAGTCCTGATGGATTGGGCCTCCTCAAAACGTCTTGGTGAAGTGATGGTTGCTAATTTGATCAACTATATCCCCACCCGTGGTGATGTCGTGGTAACAAACCCAGCCCTTGATATGTCGACTGTAAAGCTGCTCGAAGCTAAAGCGGAGTGGAAGGGTGACAACAGGGCGAGATTTGTTGAAAAATGGATTGAAGAAATTATTCAGCAGTAAGGTACTATAGGTATCCTGTTTTATGGGAAGAGGTACTCTGTACTGTTTACAGTGTGCCTCTTCACCCTTTCTGATTATGCTAGGAGGACTCGACGTGTCGACAACAAGGTTACCGCATATTAAAAGTTCTATGGCAAAAAGAGATCCAGCCCTTTTTGGTGCCCTTGTTGCCATATGGATTATCTTTGCAATCTTTATCTTTCTCCCGATCATCAAGCTTCTAGCTACCACATTCGTTGTTGATGGTTCCATCAGTTTTGCAAATCTCGGTAAGATAATGAGCAAATCCTATAATATAAGGGCTTTCTTGAATTCCCTTATTCTTGCCACCTCTGTTGCCATTACGGGAACAGTGCTTGGATATATATTTGCCTTGGCCGTTACAAGAACTCCTCTTCCAACTTTTTTTAAAGCGCTGTTAGGAGCCGTGACTATTCTTCCTCTCATCTCACCTCCTTTCACAAGCAGTATCTCCCTAACCTTAGCCCTTGGGCCAAACGGGATGTTACTTAATGCTTTAGGCATTAGTAACTTCTCCATTTATGGTTTTATAGGAACATGGATGAGTGAAACCCTCACCTATTTCCCTGTAGCCTTTATGGTGATCACCGCTGTGTTGAATACGATGAGTGCAAATCTTGATGATGCTGCGCTCTCTCTGGGGTCTTCACGGTGGAGGATGTTCCGAACGATAACAATTCCCCTTTCGTTGCCTGGTATTGGAAACTCCATCCTTCTTCTGTTTGGTGCTTCCTTGGCAGATTTTGCAACACCACTCATTTTAGGAGGGCATACATTCCCAGTCCTTCCTACCGAAGCATATCTCATGATAACAGGGATGTTTGACCTGAAGGGTGGTGCTTCCCTCTCATTCCTTCTTCTCTTACCGGCATTGTTGGTGTTTATATTACAACGAGTGCTCATAGGTAAGAAAAGTTATGTTTCTGTCACAGGGAAAAATGGAGCAAAGTCCGGGTTTGGAAAACTTCCCCATCTCCTGACTGCCATCATTAGTGTCGTCTGTGCACTCACTGTCCTCTTCATACTCTATCTCTATGCCATTATCCTGTGGGGTTCCTTCGTGAAGGTATGGAGTGTTGACAACTCATTCACCCTAGAACATTTTGGGTATGTCTTTGCCCATGGGAAGAAAGCTATCACTGATACGCTGCTTATAGCGGTGCTTTCAACGGTTATTGGCTCCATCCTTGGTGTGTTGATAGGCTACATTGCCCAGCGGAAAGATTTTTTTGGCAAAAGATTCTTTGAGTTTGGCAGTATGCTGAACTATGCGCTGCCTGGAACAGTCGTAGGTATTGCCTACATCATAGCATTTAACCAAAGGCCTATTTTGTTGACAGGAACCCTCGCTATTTTAGTGGCTGCATATGTGTTCCGCTATTATGCGACAGGAATACGTTCGGTAATTGCATCACTGGCTCAAATTGATCCGGCCCTTGAAGAGGCATCCCTCTCCCTTGGTGCAAGTTCAGTGAGAACATTTACCCA
>CAYXYD010000222.1:0-3449 GCA_964469205.1 uncultured Sphaerochaeta sp.
GGCCTCATCTATGAGACTGTAGCCGATCATCAGAAGACCACCTTTAAAAAGAAGAATCCCAAAAAATTGATAACAACCGGTCTTTGGGCGACAAGCCGTCACCCCAACTACTTCGGAGAGATCCTGGTCTGGTGGGGAACTCTGATAGTAGTCTTTCCTTATCTGAGCGGAGCTACCTTCCTTGTAGCGTTTGGTCCTGTGTTTATAACCGTACTACTGCTATTTGTCAGTGGGGTTAACCTCTTGGAGAAATCTTGGAAAGAGAAGTATGGCCAAGAGGCCTATTACCAAGAGTACATCAGACAGACCTCCATCTTCATCCCCTGGAAGAAGAGTAAATGATGAGCACTTTCTTGGTGACAGTAGCCCTCTGTCTAGTTGGTTTTGCCTTGGGAGGCATCCCTACATCTCATCTTATCGCATCAAAAAAGCATATTGACCTGCGTAAGAAAGGTAGTGGGAACCTAGGGGCAACCAACATGAGCAGGTCCCTAGGCGCCAGACTAGGGATCCTAGTTGGGGTGCTCGACCTTCTCAAGGGCGTGTTGCCTTCCCTTGTTGCCCTGTTGTTTTTTGCCCTACCAAGCACTTCGTTGCTGTTTATAGGTATGCTTACCATCTTGGGACACATCTATACCCCCTACCTTCCTTCCCACAGGGGAGGAAAGGGAGTGGCTACAGGTGCTGGAGTCATTGCTGTCCTTTTTCCTTCTGCCATCCTGTTTGGGCTGTTTGTTTTTTTCTCGATGGCAGTCATCACCCGATACATATCGCTTGCCTCGATGACGACATATGTTCTGCTCATCCCGTATTATATCTTCACTGCCTTAATTCTAGACCTACCTGTTGAGTATGCTAAACTGGTATTTCTTGTTATACTGAGCTTGCTCATCATTGTTGCCCATAAGGAGAATGTAGGACGACTCATGCACCATACAGAACCAAAATTCAGCTTTTCAGCTGACAAGGAGAGCGTATGAACATAACTGGAAAAGACCTCTATGGATCGTTGACCTTCGGCTATTATCATCTGCGTGAAAACATGCAGGAGATTAACACGATCAACGTGTTTCCTGTTGCCGATGGCGATACTGGTTCAAATATCACCCATACACTCAAATCAATCCTTTCCAATACAGACGGGACAGGATCTGTTGCCGACATTTCCAATACCTTTGCCCAATCGGCTCTTATCGGAGCGCGTGGAAACTCTGGCATGATCATAGCCCAGTTTTTCCAAGGGTTCTCCCTCATAGCACGCGAGTTTGAGGAACTGACCGTCAATGTCTTGGCAGACGCTGCTAAGGCCGCGGTAGCCGCAGCCTACAGTGCAGTGGAAACCCCTCTTGAAGGGACTATCCTGACTGTCATGAAGAGTTGGGCGAACCAATTGGGAAGTTCCGATAACCTTGATGCCCCAGTTCCTGTACTGCTGCGCCGAGCCCTTCGCTCTGCCAGACAGGCAGAAAAGGAAACAATCAACCAGATGGACCTGTTAAAGCGCTCAGGCGTTGTCGATGCCGGGGCTAAGGCCTTTGTATCCATCTTGGAGGGGGTCGACCTCTATATTCTCAATCCTGTGCATACCTTCTCTGAATCTGAAACACTGCTACAAACAGATGTATATCAAATAGAATCTGAACATACCCATGATACCAGCCATTTCCGTTACTGCACTGAAGCCCTTCTGAGGGTCACAGAAGAACAGAAACAACATGTTAGGGAAGCGGTTACCGGTCTTGGCGACTCACTTGTCATGGGTAGCCATGACAACCAGATGCGCATCCATCTGCATACCGATGACCCTGCCCTTATGTTCGAACGTCTAGCTTTGTATAGCCAGATCGAAGAACAGAAAGTCGATGACATGTTCATGCAGCAATCTGCTACCCATGCACGACTCTCTGACACGGTCATTGTCACTGACTCTTCTGCGGATATTCCTCAGGACGTTGTCGATGAGCTGCGCATCTATAGGATTCCTCAGATAGTGCAGGTGGGCGAGACCTCTTTCTTTGACCGCATTACGATCTCTTCCCCTTTGCTTTTGGGTATCCTCGATGCCTCTCAGCAGAAGGTCTCCTCTTCGATGCCATCGGTGGGGGAGATACAGCGCCATTTTGAATTTCTTACCCAGCACTACAAGCATGTGGTGGTTCTCTCTGTGGCTGCCAAGTTGAGCGGGACATTCCGTACCTACCAGCTGGCTGCGAAGGCCCTTCAGGAGAGGGGAGCTAAGATCGATATCATTGATACCCGCCTCAATGCATCAGCGCAGGGGCTTGTCGTGCAGGAAGCTGCACGTAAAGCTGCAGAAGGAATCAAGCATGAGCTTTTGCTCAGCCAGATCAAGAATACTGCCGATCGGACAACCATCATGGTATCTGTACAGTCCCTTGAGATGATGGTTCGTGGGGGAAGGGTGCCTAAGAAGTTGGGTTCCATGATCTTGAAGATGAACTTCAAGCCCATGGTCGGTCTTACCAAGGAAGGTGGTGGAAAAATTCTTGGGGTACGCTTCTCCAGGGCAGGAAGTATCGCCGCCCTTGTCAAACACTTCATGAAGGTCCATAAGAAGGAAGGCATCCAATCCTATGGCATGTCCTATATCGGTAACTCTGAGCTTGCCTATTCTGTTGCTGAGATTGTAGAGAAGAAGACAGGGATGAAGCCTCTCTTTGTGGAGCAGGCATCCCCAGTCATTGCCTTGCATGCCGGCAAGGGTGCGATATCACTTTCGTTTGTGAGGAAGGGCAGCAACGTAAGCTCAGCATAAAACAGGAGCTCAGAACGAAGAGCTAGAACAAGAATAAGAATAAGAATAAGACCAATACCTAGACAATGACAAAACAGAATCGGGGGAACTGAAATTCAGTTCCCCCGATTCTGTAGTGGTCTAAATGGACTCAATCCTGCTCAATCTCTCTGAACACGTATGTCTTGAGCACAACAATCCCACCGTTTGGTCTGATAAGGAGGAATGGGTCAAGAAATATCTGTGAGAGACTGCTAACAAACGACTGATACTTACCTATTATAAAAACCTGAACATTGGTGATTTTACCGGAGAGCTGATTAAGGTCGGGGAGATGATTACCCTGGCTGGCATTCGGTTCTGAAGTATTACTACCCGAGCCTTTCGATAATCTTGTGAAAGAAGTCTGTTTACTCTGTTTCTTCTACACATCTTCCTAGATATTCAGTAGTTTCATAACTCTAAACGTGATATCCTCCGGTAATATTATTGAATTGGCTCTCGAGGATGACATCTGTCGAGTACTATGTAGTTTCTAAGGACCATTCTCAAATTGCAAACTTGTGTATGCACAATCGAATGGGTATCTGTATTACAACCTTGCACGAATAGTTCTGTTTATCTTCATCTTCTTGTTTATCCATTTGGTTTTCAGAAAGTATTACCTGATAGCACAAGATGAAGTTACCAAGGG
>CAYXYD010000223.1:0-3444 GCA_964469205.1 uncultured Sphaerochaeta sp.
CGGTCTGCTTTTCCAGGTTGGTAAAGCTCTCCATGTAGGTGACCACCTCTTGGAAAGAAGTAAACTGCATAGCTGTAAACACCTCGCGACAACTGTAATAGCATACGGTGGTTTGGTCAACGAGATGTGCATCGGCTTTATATCTCTATCTCCAGCGCTACCTCCGGGATTTGTTCTCCCTCGTTTGTTGTATCTGTGCTGAGGATCCTGTCCATTTCATCAAGCACCCCTTGTGTCTGAGAGCCAAAGTCGAACATGGGCCTCAGGCGGGCAAACAGCGGTCGTACAAAGTGCCTAAGCTGGCTCTTGTCCTTTTCCAAGGTGCTTTTGCTCTGTAGGGTGAGGACTGTGACAGCAGAGGGAGAGTAGTAGGTACCCACCTCCTCAAAGCCAAACTTCTTATACAGCTTGATAGTCTTCAGGTCATCGGCAAACACATCTATGACGAGGTTTTCCACACCCTTGCTCCGAGCTAATAGGAAGACTAGGATGATGAGCCCGATGGAGGCTGAGGTGTTTCTCATCTCCGGCAGGACTGCCAGGCGTATGATCTCAGAGCAGTTGCGTGAGTGCAATACTGATTCTATGTCAAAGTATTCGCTGATGGGTAGGGGCCAAAAATGTTCACTGGTCATCAGAGAGACGGTGCCAACAGGAAGCAGTCCCTTGAAGGCCAGAATATGCATTGCCTTCTCGTCCTCTTGGCGGTGGATGGACTCTTCAAGATAGCCCTTCTCTCCGATCAGGACCTTCCTTTGGATAAAGAACACATCATTCATCTCTGCCTGGTCATTTACCAGCGTGAATCGTATAGTCCCTTTTCTTTCATCATTTACTGGAAAAATCTATGACCACAAATAACGGTTGGATTTAGTTCAAGCTGAACGAACCATCGCCATAAGACGGTTGGGCAGTTTAGGGTCTTTGATCAATTTCTTGATTTTAGGATTTACTCTTTGCACAGATTCTGTCTCTGCAGAAAACATTTTCTGTATGGTGGTTACTTCTATCTGAGAAAACCGCTCTGCCAAACTGGGGCACCCATTGAGAAGCAGCTTGTAGTATTCGGGGTTATCGAGGTTTTTCACAAGCGGGGTAGTTGAAAGCATTGCAGTTAGCGATTTATTCATTGCCGCATACCCGCTTTTCCGGCAATAATGGTGCTTCATGTTTCGGAAGAACTGTTCCAAAATGTTGTTCGTCCTCTGAGGCGTAAGGGTAAGAGGTTCCCCTCTTCTGGTGACAACGATAGGATCTGCAAACAGTTTTTCCCAATATTTCTCCAGCTGCTGCCGCATCTTTTGATACCCGATTTCCTGTAATTCATCGTTCCCGACCAACTGGTGATAGAATTTCTTCACCCGGGCTTCAATGGTATGGATGGTCCCACTGCCAGGGTCATTCAACCCCAACTTCCCCGCAGGTTCTGCTATGCTCATAGCCGTACGGAGCTGATCGAATACCGTTTTCTTCTCCTTCAATCGCTTATATGCCTTGATAAGCTGCTGATCATACCACATCGGCTTCAATACAGCTAATACAGTATTAGCCAAGGGCAAACGCTGATGCAGTTTCATCTGGTTGATGGTATCCCTCAGCTTGTACAGCCTGGTGAGAAATGTCATATACGGTCGATCAAAAGGAAACCCATACCCGTCGCCTTCTGTTTTCCCTGCGAGCGCCCAATGGATGAGCGTATACAGCTGAAGCTCTTCGGAACATGAGCCTGTGCTCTTCTGCGCGGATTCCAAGGTTGCACTAAGGGCCTCGATATCTTCGGTGCAGACCGCTTGGTTTTTCTGACACTGCTGTAATACCTTGCGCAGCTTACCTTGAACCCCATGGCATCGAAGCCTGCTGCGCAGGTGATCATGTTCCCTCTGAAACAGGTCCTTTCCGATGTCCCGGAGAAAATGAAAATGGCAGATAACATCGGGAACTTCGGGAAAGACCTCTTTCACGGCAGAAAGGATGCCTTTGCCCATATCATGGACCAGCGCTACCGGTTTCCCATACGCCAATTCCAATTCCCGAAGAAACGGGACTATGGCCTCTTTCTTTTCAGAGGGGAGCTTTACTGAATCCAGCACAAATGATGAAATTTCATCAAGGCCGACAAACAGATGTGGGCTGTCTGCTTCGCAAGTGCCGTCAAGGTGCAGGATGTATCCTCCCTGATCTTGCATATGCATTTTGAGTGCAGCAGTGGTTTCCCGGTGGGCACAGGCAAGATAGCAGATATATTTTTTAGCAAGGAGCCCCACTTCACTCGCGGATATGGATATCCCGCGTTTTTGCAGATGGGCTCTGGTCTCCTGTTCATTGCGGGCGTGCCGGAATACGGCTTCACCAATGTATATCATCACATCATAGCCGAAGGAGTTCCGCGGTGGGGCCAAGGATGCAAGCTCCTGTGAGGGCGCCGTATATCCACAGGCCGGGCAGCTATAGAGGGTCTCATGCGCGGTAATGGTACCAACTGAATACAGGGCCAGGTTCCTCTCTCTTGTTTTCAGCACCTTCATGCGCTTATGACAGATAGGACATGCTGTATCCTCCGGACTGAAGGTCACTGCCGGGTGATTGGCAAAGACCTGCTGGTTCCCTGTTGACATGATGATGTGTTCCCTATGGACTGAGAACGCCTTCAGAAATCCGGCTGAACCGTTTTTTTTTTAGACAACCCATGCAGCTGCAGCAGTGCCGTTATCTCATTAGTCTTCACAGAAACACCCTGCCGCTTCAAACGGGCAACCCGGTTCTCCAGCGGTGTCTGGGGATGCTTGATGAAGTCTGCGAATACCCACAGGGCGTCATGATCGGAAATCTGCTGTAGAGACTGCTGCTCTAGGGTTTCTTCCCGGAGAGCCCGCTGGGCACTGCCCACCTGCTCGTCAGCACTGAGGTAGATGTACCTTCCCTGGAATTTTTCTCTCTGTAATGCAGGAAGATCCTTGTAATGGTTCATGAATGACCGTGGGTCGAGACAGAGCAAATCTCCCAGTTCAGCTGAGTTCAGTCCCTGGGGTGAATTTTCAATCAATTGGATCACAGTTTCTTTCAGCGTCCCGAAGCGGGAAAACCGGATGTCCTTATAGCCCCACAGTCCATGTTCGTCAAACTGGGGGATGCCGGCCAGGGTGTAGAACCTCCCATTGTGGTTGTAGCTGGTCAGGGTTCCCCAGGTATTTAAACGGTTCCGTACTGTGGGAACAGAACATTGCAGCAGGGATTTCAACTGGTCAACGGTAAAGACTTTTCGTGCGTGAAATTTCTGCAAAACCTGTTTTTCAAGCTCAGAAGGAATCATGGAAGCCTCCTTATTAAGTATATGTTTATATGCTATATCATATCATATACTTAATAATTTAGCGAGCTTTATCTCCCACTCTTCTATCAATATCTTGCTTTCAAAGCCCTGGAAGGGGGTGCACAAATATTGTG
>CAYXYD010000224.1:0-3439 GCA_964469205.1 uncultured Sphaerochaeta sp.
GGCGGACAACTACCAGGAAGACCAGATCACCATTGTCTATGACACCATGTGGGATGGCACCAAGGCCCTTGCCCATGCCCTGGCCAATGAGATACAGGCCCTTTCCCCTGATACCAGGGTGAAGATCTTTAACATCTCCCAGACTGACAAGAATGATATCATGACCCAGGTCTTCATATCGAAGGCTATAGCCCTAGGATCGCCTACGGTGGGCCAGAGTATTCTTTCCTCGGTGGCCGGTTGGCTCCATTTTCTCTTTGAGCTCAAGTTCAAAAAGAAAAAGGCTGCTGTCTTTGGCTGTTATGGCTGGAGTGGTGAAGGTGTAGAGGTATTGGAAGAGCATCTGGTGAAGGCTGGATTCGAGGTTGTCGGACCTAAGGTCAAGGTAAACTGGAATCCCAAGCAGGAGAACCTTTCTGAGATGAAGGGTATCGCAGAGGTTCTGACTAAGTAGTCGTTAGCTAGGTTTAGGTAGATAATCAGGAGCTGTCCCTTCTAGCAAGAAGAGACAGCTCCTACTCAGTTTGATGATTGCAGAGCATCTGTGCCCATGATAGAGTTTGCTTGGAGGATCTATGGATAAGACGTGGCATCAGGCTTTGAACTATGAGGCTTTGGTCAGGGCAAACAAGAACTCTGAAGCAAAGGCTCAACAAGCTTTCGCCAAAGCACTTGTCGCCCTTGATACTACAGAGCCTCTGTTGCTCCATCTTGGGGAGTATGCTTCTTTTTTAGGGGTCGAAGAGGTTCTGATCAGCAAAGCCTATTTTGCCTGTCGCCCTGCTTTTGAAACTATGGACAGCTCTGTACAAGTCCTGACTTGGGAACATCCGCTCTGGCCTAAGCAGGTAAACAGTTTTGCCTACTGTCCTAGGTTTCTCTATGTGTGGGGTAATGCCTCGCTGTTGAGCAAACCGTCGATTTCTGTAATCGGAACAAGAAGCCCTTCTGTAGAAGGGAAGAAGAGTGCAGCCCAATCTGCTTTTGCAATTGGCAAGAAATCCTATGTAGTGGCAAGCGGGCTTGCCCTAGGCATTGACGGGGTGGCACACAAGACAGCCTTGGATAACGGCTTTCCTACCATCGCAGTCTTGGGAACTCCCCTTACCTCCTGCTATCCTCCCGAACATGCACAACTGCAGGAGGAAATAGCCAAACGAGGTGCCCTGGTAAGCAGGTTCGCTCCTTCGTCTCCAACACAGAAGTGGTTCTTTCTCTTGCGTAACCGTCTGATGAGCGCCCTCTCGCTGGCTTCCGTTGTAGTGGAGGATCGTGATGGGGGAGGTGCTGTCAGGCAGGCAGCTTTTGCCCTGGAACAGAAGAAGTACCTGTTCTTCTATCAGAGCAGTCTGGATAACCATAGCTTCCTTTGGCCAAAAGAGTTCGCCAATCGTCCGAGAGTTTTTGTGGTGAAGCAGGCCAGTGATATACCCAGAGTTTTGGAGAAAGCGGTAAAGAGCCGTGAACAGGTGGAAAAAGTGGTGCAAAAGAGCGTTCAACTCGAGCTTGACATCTAATCTGCCTTGACATGCATTCGTCGGGGATACTACTATCATCACATATGAAAAACCAACTAACAGCAAACCAACTACGACAGAAATATATTGATTTCTTTGTATCAAAGGACCATACACAGATCAGTGGTGCTTCCCTGATCCCTGAAAATGATCCGACTGTCCTGTTTACCACAGCCGGTATGCATCCGCTTGTACCCTATATCCTGGGTGCCGACCATCCTTCTGGGAAACGCTTGACCAACTACCAGAAATGCATCCGTACCGGTGACATTGAGGCTGTAGGGGACCCTCACCATCTCACCTTTTTTGAGATGTTGGGTAACTGGTCACTTGGAGATTACTACAAAGAGGACGCGATCGATTTCAGCTATGAGTTCCTGACCAAAGTGTTGGGCATCGACCACTCCCTCCTTTCGGTAACAGTATTTGCAGGCGATGAGCTTGTCCCTCGTGATGAGGTGGCTGCCTCTGCTTGGAGAAAGCACGGCATCCCCCTCGATAGGATCTACTACCTTTCCCGTGAAGACAACTGGTGGGGCCCTGCCGGTGAGACCGGCCCTTGCGGACCCGACAGTGAGATGTTCATGGATACAGGGCGTCCCTCTTGTGGGGATGATTGCCGTCCCGGCTGTCATTGTGGTAAGTATTTTGAGATTTGGAACGATGTGTTCATGGGCTATAAGAAAAATGCCGATGGTACCTACACTGAGATGGAAAGAAAGTGTGTCGATACCGGAATGGGTATCGAACGTACCATAGCAATTCTGAAGGGCAAGAAATCAGTCTACGAGACTGAGGTCTTTGTCCCCATTATTGCTGGCATCGAGAAGCTGAGTGGGAAAGTGTATGGCAACGATGAGGAGGTGGATATCTCTATCCGTATCCTTGCTGACCATGTGCGCACCAGCGTCTTTATCCTTGGGGACCCCAAGGGCATGGCCCCTTCCAATATGGGGCAGGGCTATATCTTGAGGAGGCTTATCAGGAGGGCTGTGCGTCATGGCAACAAGCTTGGTATTGAGGGCTCGTTCCTAGGCACTCTTGCACAGATTGTGTTTGGCCTCTATACCGAACCCTATCCTGAACTGGAAGAGAACAAGACTTTCATCCTTAAGGAACTTGCAGCAGAGGAGACCAAATTCTCGGAGACCCTGATCAAGGGCGAACGCGAGTTTGAGAAGATGCTTCCTAACCTGTTGAAGGGTTCTTCCCGCCAACTGAGCGGTAGGACTGCCTTCAAGCTCTATGATACCTATGGCTTCCCTGTTGAGCTTACCCGTGAGCTTGCCAAAGAACATGGCTTCACCGTTGATGAAGAGGGGTTTAAAAAAGCGTTTGAGAAGCATCAGGAAGTTAGTCGCAGTGGTGCCGAGCACCAGTTCAAGGGTGGCTTGGCCGACCATAGTGACAAGACCACAGCCTTGCATACTGCAACCCATATGCTGCATAAGGCGCTACGGACAGTGCTTGGCGAGCATGTTGGGCAGAAAGGCTCCAACATCACCGTCGATCGTCTTCGCTTTGACTTCACCCATCCCTCTGCCATGACCAAGGAAGAAATTCAAAAGGTTGAGGATATGGTCAATGAGCAAATCCAGCGAAATCTTGCCATCACCGTTGAGAGCATGACCCTAGAAGAGGCCAAAGAAGCCGGAGCCATTGCATTCTTTGAAAGCAAGTACGGCGAGCAGGTGAAGGTCTACTCTATCGGAGACTACTCCAAGGAGGTCTGTGGGGGACCCCATGTGGAGAACACTTCCACCATGGGTCACTTCAAGATTCAAAAGGAACAGTCCTCTTCTGCCGGGGTGAGAAGGATCAAGGCAGTTTTGGAGTAGGGTGGTTCTTCTTAGCCAGAGAACAAAAGAATCGAATTTTGACATCCTCCTCCACCTAAAGGAAGGGGATTCCTGTTCCCGGCT
>CAYXYD010000225.1:0-3257 GCA_964469205.1 uncultured Sphaerochaeta sp.
AAATGAGAATCAGTTCTTTTTCTCGTGCTTTTGCATGAAGAGGGCAAGCTTCTCCATAGTTTCACTTGAGATGTCATGCTCGATGAGGCAGGCATCCTGTTCGGCTATCTTTGGCTCGACACCAAGCATCTCGCTTAGGAACGTAGTAAGGGTCCTATGCCGGAAATAGACTTGAGATGCCTTGATCTCCCCTTTTTTCGTCAGCTCAATGTCCCCGTAGGTCTCTTGGTGAATATATCCATCGGCCATGAGAATCTTCATTGCCCTGTTGACACTTGGCTTTGACACACCAAGACGGAGGGCTACATCTGTAGTCCTCACCTTACCTTTGTCCTGGTGAATAGCCAAAACGGCTTCCAGGTAATCTTCCCCAGATTTTTGCATGCTCTATCGTACCATGCATCCCTATATTTGTCATCCTATTGTATAGAAGGAGAAGCCTAGGACAAGAGCAAGGGAGAAAGCTGTAAGAAAACCATTGACACAGATGTTTGTTTTGACTAACATATAAATGAGCAAAGAAGGTAAAGGTAATGTAAATGGCAATGACAATGGATAAACTAGCCGTTGGACAACGAGCATGTGTAGGTGCCATAACAGCACCAAAGCAACTCAAGAGAAGGCTCATGGATATGGGCTTCACCAAAGGTGTGGATATAGAAGTAGTCAAGATGGCCCCTATGGGCGATCCCATGGAAGTAACATTGCGAGGATACAACCTCTGCCTTCGCAAGGCTGAGGCCCGCGTCATAGAACTGCGATAACTATGCAAACTATATCTCTGATTGGTAATCCCAACTGTGGGAAAACCACACTGTTTAATGCCCTTACAGGCACTACGGCATACGTGGGCAACTGGCCCGGAGTCACCGTAGAAAAGAAAGAGGGCCCCTGGAACGGGTTCAAGGTCTTGGACCTGCCCGGCATCTACTCCCTCTCCCCCTACTCTCCCGAAGAAAAGCTCTCAAGACGATATATCCTGGACGAACAACCGGATCTCATCATTGACGTCATCGATGCGACAAACCTCGAGCGAAGTCTCTACCTTACCACCCAACTCTCTGAACTCGGCAGGCCTGTCCTCATTGTCCTAAATATGCAGGACCTCTTGGAGAAAGAGGGCATTACCATTGATGAGAAGCGCCTATCGCTGATGACAGGCTGTCCTGTCGTCTCCATTTCTGCCAGCAAAGGCATAGGCCTCGAGCAGTTTAAGACCGAGGTCGAGGATGCCCTTGAAGAGAATAAGGCTCCTGCATGTCCTCTTTTTTCCAATTTTGTAGAAAAACACATCAACTCCCTAGTGGAGGATGACTACCTGCACGCCATTCCCCAAGGAAGACAACCCAGATGGGCTGCCATAAAGCTATTGGAGGAGGACGAACTGTTCCTCGCCACCATGCCCCCCTTCCCCAAAGAGTTTGCCATTAGTTTTGTAAAAGCCCAGGAAAGTCTGCGCGACCATTACGATGACGATGTCGAGGCGATCATCATCGACCAGCGCTACAAGGTAGCCGAGCATATATCGCGGGCTTCCCAGGTCAGAATAGAACAGAAACGTTCCTTTAACTTTGATATCATCGCCACCAACCGCTTTGCAGCGCTGCCCCTATTCATCGCCGTCATGGGGGGAGTCTTCTACCTATCCATAGGATTGGTAGGGAGCATCACCACAGGATGGTTGGAAAGCCTCTTTGAGATGCTTGGTACAAACTTGACAGTCCTACTCGACTCCTTGGGGGTATTCCCCCTCCTATCGGGCGTCCTTACAGGAGGCATCATAGCAGGTGTTGGCGCTGTCCTTACCTTTGTGCCCCAGCTCTTTGTACTTTTCCTCCTGCTGAGCATCCTTGAGGACTGTGGATATATGGCCCGCATTGCCTTTATCCTGGATAGGATGATGCGCTCCATCGGGCTCTCTGGCAAATCCATCATCCCTCTGGTCATCGGCACCGGCTGTACTGTGCCGGCCATCATGAGCACCCGAACTATCGAGCACCAGAAACAGCGCGAGCTCACCATCTTGGTCACCCCCTTCATCCCCTGTGGTGCTAAGATGCCGATCTTCGCCCTCATGATCACCTACTTCTTCCCTAGGCAGTGGTACATCGCATCGATGATCTACCTTACTGGGATCCTAGCGATCGTTCTGACAGGCTTCATCATGCGTGCTTTTGACCGGCACAAGGAAAAGAACGTATTCATCTTGGAACTTCCACGCTACCAGCTTCCCACAGCAAAAAATGTCTGGCTGCAGACCAGGGAGCGTACCCTGGACTTCGTCAAGAAAGCGGGAACGATAATCCTACTCTCTTCGGTGATCATCTACCTGCTCTCCTCGTTCTCCTTCACTTTGCAGGCAGTTGCCCCTGAAAAGAGCATGCTTGCCATACTAGGGCGAGTTATCGCACCCATCTTCAAGCCCCTTGGATTTGGATTCTGGCAGGCTAGCGTCGCATTGCTAACCGGCATTGCCGCCAAGGAGTCCATCGTATCCACCTTGAGCGTCACCATGGGAGATGCAGGGATTACCTCGCTGTTCACCCCATCTTCAGCTCTTGCCTTCATGACATTCATCCTGCTCTCCTCCCCCTGCATTGCAGCCATTGGCGCAATGGCAAAGGAACTGGGAAGCAAAAGAAAACTGTTGTTTGCCCTTGTGTGGCAGACTGGCGTCGCCTATTTGGCAGCACTTCTCGTGAGATATCTCGTGCTGCTCATCGTATGAGGTACCTATGTTTATAACTATTGTAGCAAATATCATTATCGCAGGCAGCATCATCCTCTTGCTTTGGTATGCCATACACACCATAAGAAAACAGCAGAAGGAAGGTGGATGTGGTTCGTGTGGGAAACTAGACGAAGATGGAGAGCCAACCTCCGCATGCAAAGGGTGTGCCTTTTCTAGCTCCTGCCATGTTGCCCATCTGAAAAAAGAGAAAAAACAAGACTCCTAGGAGTATCGGAGCTAGTATCCCAGCTTCTCCTTTTCCAAGCATCTATGGTCTGTACTCAGGCGTGGACAAATCATATTCCTTGCTATTTTTACACTTCAAAAACCTCATTCCAACAGAGCAAACATACTGTACTATAAAGTATATCGTTTATCCAATATGCCGTAAAACCCCGTCTCTTCAGGTCGGGGATATAAGGCATCCACCCTTAAACTGGGTTCTGTTGTTTTTCAATATACTGTTTGATAACGTCCAGCGGAGAGCCGCCACATGAACTGGTCAAGTAGACATTCATAGGTGTTA
>CAYXYD010000226.1:0-3250 GCA_964469205.1 uncultured Sphaerochaeta sp.
CCATAAAATATTCGTAATATTTTCGAGCTGTTTACCGGTTTGCTGGAAATTCATGTCTAAAGATCAATACAATTGTTGATGATATTTGAGTGTAGCGGTACACAGCAAAAAGAAGAGAACGCTTAAGAATACCCAGTCTATACAAGCCTGCATTTGGAAGGCCAGGCTGGAATTCAGGAGAATGATGCCCAGTCAATTCGAATACGTAGCAATGAGGTCATCCTGTCTTCCCATACCAAAGCATTCTATTTTTCCTCTCATCAAGCACGACCATGTTACAACTTGGGGAGATTGGATAAACCACCTCTTTCAGCTACCAACAGGTATTCAGCAGACCGGTTCTCCTTTTCCTGTGTAGTAAGTAAACCCACTACATCCTGCAAATATAGCATAAATTGAAAAAAATTCGGTTGAAATATATAAAGACCGAAAATATTATAAATAATGATTGTTACTATACGCGATTTGTTCAATAATGATACTGAAGGAGGTGCCATTGTGAATAAACCAAAAATCCTAAAATTCCCATTTCCGGAGAGAAAATTCATCAGAACCAGCAATATGCTCCATCTTGGATACAGTTACTATATGATAAATCGTTTTGTCAAAGATGGCATCATTACACGAATCAATGGGAATACCTTTGAAAACCTACACTATACGATGGATGAAAACGAGTTTCTCTATGTAGACGGATATATTGAACAAGGCGTCGTTTGTTTGATGAGTGCAGCGGTATACTATGGAATGAGCACTTTTAGACCTTATCAAATCGATGTGGCAATTCCAAGCAAGTCAAAAGTATCAATTCTTCCAGATTGGCCATCCATCGGTATATTCTTTTTTTCTGACAATCGTCACCATCTCGGTATTGAAAGAATAGTAATTGATGGCGGCTCATTTACCATCTATGACAAAGAAAAAACTGTATGCGATCTGTTGACCTATCGAAATAAATATGGTCAACAGGATTGTCTGGATGTGCTGAAAAATTATCTTAGAAGAGAAGACCGCGATATTAACAAACTCATCCATTATGCGCAACAGATGAGAAGTTATACTATCTTGTCAAAATACCTAGAGGTACTCCTATGAATATTGTTGAATCCACCAAGGCCAAGCTAAAAAACAGCGCTGTTACAAATAACCGTTCATATAATGAAGTCATTACTGTATATGGTCTTGAGAGAATGCTGTATCGTTTATCAATATCACCATACAAGGAACACTCCATCCTTAAATGAGGTTCTCTGGTCTTCCCATTCCCAGCTCTATATAAGCCCTCCAAACACAACCATGTTACAACTTGGGGAAATTTGCAATACGCTCTCTTTCTTTGCTGGCATTGGTGCGGGATGAAGTGGCCTTTGAGTCTCTTCATTCCCTTTGCTGATGGATTTTTCCTACTTGCTCCTTTTTGTTACTTTCAAGCTATTCTTTTCTCTTCCCTTTCACCCCACTTCCTGTAGAATGGGTGTATGAACCTCAACTACACAGCCATCAAAGAACACTGTCTGACCTTCAGCAAAGGATTTGATGGGGCCGAAGACCTCATCATGGAGTGGGCAAGAGAGAAACCCTCGCTCAAAAAAACTATCAAGGAGATCCTTGCCAATACTACCGGCAATCGCTATCCCGAAGGGTATGGCGAAGCCAGTGCAGCCACATACATCCTCTCCCTTGCTCTCACAGATCCTAAGGTCATCACTTTCATCTTGGAAAAGTATGCACCCCTTCTGACAACCAAGGCAAAACAGGCCCTTACCTATTGGAACGAACATCCCGCCTTCTGGTGCTTCTTTGCCGTAAGGGAGGTATTGAAGGACAACTTCCTGCAGGTAGAAGACCTAGAAAGTGGAGACGAGCACCTACTATATTCGCCTGGTATCAGCGGCATGCAAAAGGATGTGAAAACACGAGGGATGCACTATCTCTGCCTGATGCTTCCCAACGGGCAGTGCCTACAGACAGCGGGCATGGTGAGATACAACGCCCTATCCTATGCAGACATCTTCTTCTATAGCTGGTTGTTTGACCCCTTGGCAAGCTTGCAGGCTGTCATCAATGCCCATTACCCCAAATTCTTCAGACTGGATGAGATCTCAACCTTACCAAGGGTGATGCACAGAGGCTACCATGTGCAGTTTGTCTGGGAGAA
This sequence comes from uncultured Sphaerochaeta sp., assembly GCA_964469205.1. Classification (GTDB taxonomy): domain Bacteria; phylum Spirochaetota; class Spirochaetia; order Sphaerochaetales; family Sphaerochaetaceae; genus Sphaerochaeta. Next base: position 2,159 of record CAYXYD010000226.1, read on the forward strand.
TTTCACCCTACCAGAGTTTGACACCATACGCTTGGGTGGTGTGTGGGAAACAAAAAGACTGGGTAATCAGAGAGGCTACCTCCTCGAAGAACCAGGCTCTAGCATGCTGGAAGAACCTCATGGAGATCTGCTCGAATCTGACTTTCCCCTGATGGGGCCCGGCATATACAGAGACGAAGGGACAGGGGAGATGGGCATCGGAACCAATACTGCAGTTGCCTATGCCCTGTTTGCATCTCTGCTAAACAAGGCATATCCAAACCTCAACCTATCAGACGAACCGACTGTTGCCATCTCAATGAGTCTGTACTCGCTTCTGGAACGCATGGACTTGGAACTTCCCTGGTCCAAGTTCAAGAAGATTCGGGAGTACAAGGAAGAATCAGAGGGGAGCAAGGAAGCGGATAGAGCAGTTGCTAAGGTCAATACGTTCCTGAAGCACTACATGGCAACACAAAACAGTGGCAAGAGCTTTGACCTTGAAGCCATAGCCAAACAAACAGGGATGGACCTGGAGCATGCACAAAAGGTGATCGAAGCAGTAGAGAGCACCTATGCAAAGAACGCCACCACCTTTAATGTAGCACCCGAGGACAAAGCCTTTGAAATGGGAGGATGGCCAGTTCCCCCTCCCTCACTACGAAGGTTCTTTGCCGATGAGTTGTACAATTCAAAAGTTTTCACCCTCCATGACGGTCCATCACATCGCCATCAGTTTGAAATACTCACCAATGGCTCCTTTACAGACAAGATAGAGGAAGATGGGTTGCTGGGCTTTGTAGAGGACATGTTCCTGGACAACCTGGACTACAACCTCTCCTTTACTCTGATCAACTCCTTCTTCTGGATCCTCTACTACAAGGGTAGACAGGCTCTCCCCCTACGTAGCTATGCCATTGAGATGCTCAAGCTATTCCCCTATCCCATCACCCAGACTTATGTAGAACCAAAGGACTTCATCATGGACTTCAGCAGCTTTACCAAACGGATCCTCTGCACGCATGGGATATGCTCACTTTCATCACGCCCTACGTCTCTAGAAATAATAAGGGGAACCTACAAGATACAGGCAACTGATGCCTTCTATAGTTT
>CAYXYD010000227.1:0-3235 GCA_964469205.1 uncultured Sphaerochaeta sp.
TTCCAGCTTTTCCTGTCTTTTCTCATACAGGTAAATAGCATACACCCCCAAGCTTCCTACCATCGCAGAAGCACCTGTGCTGATCCAAAGCAGGTTCATGCTGTGTGATTCTATGATGGCGCCTCCTATCAGAGGGGCAATGGCATGGCCTGTTCCCATGATGATGGGCAGGATCGCACTGAAACGTGCCCTATGGCTGATAGGTGTATTGTTGGCCACATAGAAGTGCTCGTTGGTTGCCGATATGATCTCCCCCAAGGTAAAGACCCCAGTAAGTATCAAAAAGCTAAGCGGTAGTTTGGCAAAAGCAAAAAGAAAGAATGCCACAGCATACAACAGCCCTGATAGGACTGTGTTTGCCAGAGGGTGGAACCTTCTGAGCTTGCTAACAAGTAGTGGGGTAAAGAGAACAACCACTATTCCATTGAGAGTCATCATCTTGCCATAGAGGGGAGCCCCCTTCATGCCGAACAGGTCAGTGGTAAGCAGGGGTAGGGCGAAGAGGGTCTGGCTGTAGGCATAGCTGAAGAAGGTTATGGACAAGGCAAACCAAAGCAACTTTGGCCTGGTTAGAAGCGCCTTGATAATGCCCCCCTCTTCTCCCTTCTCTGTAGTCTCCCAATCCATACTTTGTTTGAGAAGCTCTTTGGAAGGTTTTGTCTCCTTAATCTTCCACATTACCAACAGCGTGGATAGAATGCCTGCCAAGGCATTACCCCAGAACAGCCATTTCGGATTAGCATAGAATAGATACCCTGCGATGATAGGACCGAAGGCGTAGCCTAGGTTGTGTCCCAGATAGAGCAGGGAGAAGGAGACCTGGCGGTCTTCAATGGTGGTAACATCAGTCTTGAGGGCTTCCCTCGCCGGGTCTACCGCCCCATCGAAGAAGAGCCCCAAGAGGATGAAAAATGGGATGATGGTACTGCCTTCCCAGAACCCACAGAGGATGAAGCACCCGTCCATAAGCAGCTGGGCTATGACCATCACAGGCTTTCTTCCTATCCTGTCAGCAAGCTTGCTTCCTATGAAGGATCCTGGTACATACAGTGTCGATGCTATGGTCATGAAGGTTCCAGCCTTAAGGGCTGAGTAGCCTAGGCGCTGGGTAAGATAGAGGGCTAGGAAAGGATAGACAAATATGCCAACCCCATTGATCATGGTGGCAACGAAGAGAACATAGATTGGCTGGTTCAGGCCTTTGTAAATGGCTAGGGGGTTTTCCACCCGCCATTTCATAGGATAGCCTCGATCGCCTTTGCCAGTCCGTCCTTACTGTTGGAAGCCGTAACTCTCTGGGCATGGATCTTTACGTCGTCTGGAGCGTTGTCCATAGCTACGGAGTAACCGGCAACCTTAAGCATCCCTAGGTCGTTATAGTAGTCTCCAATGGCCATTGCCTGGCTAGTCTCATAGCCATAGGCCTCGCAAATGGCCTCAAGGGCATGGCCTTTGTCGACATCCTTTGCTGAAATCTCCAGGTATATGGAACCCGATCGGTAGACGTTGAGGATGGAAGAGAATTTCTGCTTCAAGAGGGCTTCTAGCTTGAGGACGACCTCTATATCCGTACTCATGCATAGGATCTTATAGGGTGTCTCACCGCTGTTTTTACAGTGGTCAGGTAGCTCGTCAAATGGGAGAACCTTTCCCTCTGTCTTGGAGACAGAGGTCTCAAAAGCCATCCAAGGGCTTTCCTTATGGATGTACCAACGCCTGTCCGTGTAGATAAAGGACTCAACGCCTTTATCTTCCACAAAGGCAAGAACCTTCTGTGTTGCTTCCCAGGATATGGGATGTGATGCTAGGATCTTCTCCTCATCAACAACAAGTGCCCCACTATAGCAGCCAAGGGGGCCTCTTATGCCCAGCTCCTTTTGCAATACCTCAAGACTCGCGGCTTTCCTGCCGCTTACCAGGGCAATGGTAATGCCCTTCTGATAGGCTTTGGTGATTACACGCTTGTTTTCAGCGGATATCTGGTGGTTGGTATCAAGCAAGGTACCGTCTATATCGGTACAAATGAGTTTACAGTCAAACATGACAGTATAGTAGTACAAGGGTGAATTCTTGTACAGGAGGGTAAAGGAACTAACAGTAAGCGAAAGATGATTCTAAGGACTTACCCGAAAGCAACTTGCTGGGGCATGATATTCTCCCAATAAGAACCTTATATTGTCCACGAAGCAAAGGTGTATATGTGTCCCCTTTATTTCTCATCTCCCCACTTGAAGGGTTCCTTAGATTTTGCAGTAGCCTTAGGCTTCCTGACCCTCTGTCTCTTCTTGCCTTGTAACAAAAGGGTCTCCATGGGACGAATTGATTCTTCTATGATTAGGGCACCAAGGGAAGAGAGCAGATGCAAGGTCCTCAAGACTCGGATGAAGGTGGTGGTCTGGACTGGCATGCCACTTTCCAGTCTTACCACGGTGGACTTTGATACGCCACTCTCATTGGCCAGTTCTTCCTGGGTGAGTTCACTGTCTATACGCAGGCGTGTCAGGCGTGATCCTAGTTCCTTGAGCACTGTCTCATCACTGAGATGTTCATGAAGTTTCATCTGGTTCCTCTTCCTATGTAATCAGTATACGACTCGTTAAGAGAAAATACAAAGTTCTTTAAAGTGTCATATATGATATATTAACCCTCTTTTTAAGGGATAAATTATCATATATGACAACTTACTGGTTTAAAGTTTTCATGATTTTTCATTTTGGAGATCAATTACAGAGAGGGATGCCCCTAAGGACATCCCTCTCTGAATCATAGCTAGTCAGGTAGTTTTTCGGTTATCTGCTCTCATTATTCCCTAAGGTTTGCTCTAGTCCTCTTCCCATGCCCTTCCGTAGAAGCTGTCCAGATAGAGCTGCTTGATCTCGCTGATCAGGGGGTAGCGGGGGTTTGTCCCAGTGCACTGGTCATCGAAAGCATTGAACGAAAGCTTATCCACTGCATCGAGGAACTACATCCTCGTCCACACCCCATTCCTTGATGGAATTGGGTATGTTCAGTTTCTTCTTCAGCTTCTCAATCCCTTCAATGAGAGCCTCAACCTTCTGTGCCTGTGTGGAGGAGGGGGAGACCGTGATGTACGGGGTGTTCTCCTGGTCGTTCACTTCCATGGCAATGTAATAAAGTTGTTTTTTATGATTCTTATAAGGTTAATGTACTATCTTGCTTGCTATTGCTACACCAATAACCACCAGTACAACTCCGATAAACAACAGGGTTGGAA
>CAYXYD010000228.1:0-3168 GCA_964469205.1 uncultured Sphaerochaeta sp.
ATGGCGATGGTTCGTTCAGCTTGAACTAAATCCAACCGTTATTTGTGGTCATAGAAAGGTTTGGATTGATAAAAGGTTATGATTTCCCCTCCTATGAATTCCAGGAGGTGCTGCCATGATGCCATACCATAGTGTCTACGCTCAACTTCTGAACCAGTACATTGCTTTCAAGCGTTCGTATGGGCTGAAGTTCAAAATGGAATATGCCCTCAAGGAACTAGACGACTTCTTTTTTGACATTGGTGCTCCGACAATCTGTGTGACAAGAGAACAAGCTGAGCTCTGGGTTACGAAACGTCCCAACGAGGCCGATTCAAACCTGTCCCAAAGGATCATACATCTCAATGGTTTCTGCCGGTATCTCAGCAACGTAGGGTACCCATCGTTCGTGCCTCAGCTTAGGAAGTCGCACTCAACCTTCACCCCCCGTATCCTCACCCACGAGGAAATGGCCGCACTGTTTAGGATAAGCGACAGTCGCTCCTTTGAGAAAAGGAGATGTTTCCCCAGTTCGCACATCAAGCTGTTTCCGATCGCTCTTCGCCTGTTGTATGCGACGGGAATGCGTTCTGGCGAACTCGTCAGTTTGACGATGGATGAAGTTGACCTAAACGAGGGGACACTCCTAATACGGGAATCAAAAAATGGAAAAGAAAGGCTGATTCCCATCTCAGACTCGATGTTGAGGGTTTTGAAGGGATATTCAGCCCATTATAATTTCTTCGCTAAAGCATCCATGCCTTTTTTCCGAAGGATGGATGGGAAGCCCTGCAAACGCAACACATTGTACTCACAGTTTAGGATATGCCTTGAATTGGCTGGAATTCATCACGAAGGACGGGGGAAAGGACCCAGGTTGCATGACGTCCGTCATACAGCAGCTGTGAATAGCATGGCGGCAATGGCCGATGCGGGCCTTGACCTATACTATTGTCTACCTTTGCTCTCTAAGTACCTGGGCCATTCGTCTTTGGACTCAACCGAAAAATATGTCAGGTTGACCGAGGAGTACTTTCCCGGAGTTCTCGCCGATGCGAACTCAATAGCGCCCTCCATATTCCCGGAGGTACACCATGACAAATAAACATGCATCTCCAACTGATTTCCCAACTTACCTTGATCGTTATTTGAACCACCATCTTCTCCAAACCAAAAGCTGCAGTGTAAATACCTTCAAGAGCTATTGCGACACCTTTTCCCAGTTGCTTGATTTCATGAAGGACCATGAGAACATCAATGCAGAGCAGATCAGGTTGTCCGATTTCGACCACAGGCTCGTGGAACGCTTCCTTACCTACGTCGAGGAGGAAAGAAACTGCTCCCCTTCAACTCGCAATGTCAGGCTTTCGGCAATCCGTTCCTTCTTCCGTTACCTGCAGTACGACCATCCTGAGTTTCTAAAGCAGTGGGGATCGATACTTTCCATCCCGTTCAAAAACACACCCCACAAGGCAATGAATTTTCTCACTGTTGAAGGGATGACCCTCTTGCTGAGCCTCCCAGACCAACGAACGGGCATAGGCCGTAGGGATCTGGCGTTCCTAAGTCTGATGTATGCCACTGGCTGCAGGGTTCAGGAGGCTTGCGATTTCACCCCTTCATGTCTGAGATTCTCAAAACCGTCCACTATTGTGATAACCGGCAAAGGAAACAAGTCGAGGATTGTTCCAATTCGTGACAATCTGGAGCCAATTTTGCGCCCCTACATGCAGGAACATGGTCTTTGTGAGCCTTCTGCAAACCAGTACCCGCTGTTCCCCAACAGGCAGGGGAACAGGATGACCCGGCAGGGGTTGGGTAAGATTCTCGATAAGTACATCAGATTGGCAAGGGATCAAAGCCCCGAACTCATTCCTAACACTTTCTCATGCCATTGCGTAAGGCACTCTTTAGGGATCCACTTGATACAAGCAGGAATACCGTTGATCTACATCAGGAATATTTTGGGTCATGTTTCAGTAAAGACCACAGAGGTGTATGCCCGGGTAATGAGCAAACAAAAGGAAGAGGCCTTGGAAAAAGCCAATCAGAATCTGGCACAAAGCCAAACAGCGGAACCATTCTGGAAACGAGAAAAAGGAATCCTTGCTTGGTTGGACAGTTTCAAGAGATCGGGCAGTACATAATGTAAACTGAAATCTGCATTCTGCTGCTCAGAATGCAGATTTCAGCTACTTAGTTTACATTATATTTTAGTTAACATTATAGTACTTATGTAAAGGTTTACATAATTACTACTACCACCAGTTCGATACCTTTACTGATGCCCTTCGCATGTATGTGGAGACTTGCAACAGCGTCTCCAAGGAGGTCTATGATGGACAATAAGCACGTTGGACCACTGTTTTTCTCCCTTACGTTCCCCTTTTTGGAAGAATACCTGCCCATACATATCGGAAGGAGCCCCAATACCGTCGAATCCTATCGTGATACCCTCACGGTGTTCCGTCGCTTCGTCCTTGAGGAGAAGGGAATATCCGTCGGCAAGTTTCTCTTCTCCGACTGTACGAGAGGGTGTATCCAAGATTTCCTTGGCTATCTGAAGGAGCTTGGAAACACGGAGAGTACTCGCAACCACCGTCTGGAAGGCCTCAAGGCCTACTTGGCTTATGCTGCCAGTGTTGATGTAACCCTCCAGTCCGTCTGGATTGGGGTAAGCAGCATCAAACCCGTAAGGGTGGCAACACTGGAAAAGAAAATCTTGTCGGAGAGCCAGATGACGCTGATTCTCAAGCAGGCTCCCAACACCTTCAAGGGTGTAAGGAACCGGACAATGTTGCTCCTTTTATATGAGACAGCAGAACGCATCTCAGAGTTGTTGGCATTGAAGCTGGACAACCTCCATCTTGAAGGGGACAGGCCTTACATTAAGGTTGAAGGAAAAGGCAGGAAGGAGCGCTGCATTGCCATTACAAAAGAGACTGCACAGCATGTCATGCAGTATGTGGCCCTCTGTGACAAAGATTCCTCAGCCTTGCTCTTCCCTACGACAATCCATGGAGTGAAAGGGCAGATGAGTGCCCGCAATGTCCAGGATTTCCTAAGGGCATATGCCAATTCTGCCAGGGTCATCGACCCTTCTATTCCTTTAGGGGCTCACCCACATATGCTCCGAAGGTCAAAATCTACGACACTCTACCAAAGTGGGATGCCACTGGCTTTGGTCTC
>CAYXYD010000229.1:0-3162 GCA_964469205.1 uncultured Sphaerochaeta sp.
TCCTATTGGTCTCTTCCAAGGAAGTTCCCCTAGGGGTAAGGATTTCAATATTAAAGTAGCTGTAGTCCTCTGCCGAAAACAGGTCCTGCTTGAGCATACCTACTAGGGAGAACACTCCGATGGTGAGTGCCAAGGCCAAAAACAGCAACAGGCCTTTGAATCGGTACGACTTAGCCAACAGAGAGGAGTAGCCAAGCTGTATTGGCTCAAACCATGTACCAGGCTCTCTCTTCTTCTTGCGCTTGGCCTTCTCTCTTGGTCCCCACTCTGCATAGTGACTGGGTAGGAAGAACAGTGCTTCACCGGTACTTACGATAAGGGCGATGGTGACCGTAAGGGGAATGACCCTGAGGAACTTACCGATGGTTCCAGGCAGGAGCATCAAGGGCAGGAAGGCGGCAACAGTCGTAGCTGTTGCAGCAATAACTGGCCAGATGACCTGGTTTGATCCTTCAATGGCCGCATCATGGCGTAACATTCCATTGGATTGGAGTCGGTAGGAGTTCTCTATGATTACGATCGCATGGTCTACGATAAGGCCAAGGACCAACACAAGCCCAAACAAGGTATTGGTGTTTATGGTCTCGCCAAGAAGGTCCAACACCAAAAAGGTGAGGGCAAAGGTCACAGGGATTCCCAACGCTGTTATGAGGGCGTTACGCAAGCCGATAAACAACCAGAGGATGAGTACCAGCAAAAACAGCCCCATCACGGCATTGGTAGAAAGTACAGAGAGGCTCGATGCTATTTGTACCGTCGAGTCATTGAACAGGGTGAGCTTGGCCCCGGCGTTGTTCTTGAGCCGAGCTTCCTCAACGATTTCGGTAACACCGTCGACAACAGCAACCGAACTGCCTTTTACCACTTTGGTTATCCTGAGGTTAACCGAAGGATTGCCGTTGAATCGGGCAAGGGAGGAGTCGGGATCGAAGCCGTCGATGACCTCTGCGACATCACTGACCCTAACTACACCTTCTGATGTAGCCGAACGTCGCACGATAACTGATTCAAAATCAGAGATATCCTTGATGGAGCCCAAGGTCCTTAGGAGGTACTCCCTTGAGTCAGTACTCAAGGTACCACTGGGGACTGCACTGTTCTGATCTCCAATGGCCCTGACCACCTCGTTGACCGTAAGGCCAAGAGAGATGAGGCGAGTGCTGTCAAGGTTTACCATAATCTGACGGTCAGGCAGGCCAACCAGCTCAACGTCGGAGACATCCTTTACCTTCAGTATCTTGTTCTTGAGGGTAACAGCCTGCTCGCGAAGCTCTTCATAGGGAAGGTTGCCACTGATGACCACCTCTATTACCGGCAAGAAGTCGGCAGAAGAAAAATCATCGACAATGGGGGTAAGGGTCCCGTCAGGCAACGATACCTGGCTGAACCTTGTCTGGGCATCCTGGTAGAGGGATTTGAACTCCTGCTTTGAGATGCCGTCATCGAATTCAACCCTCACCACTGAAAGCCCCTCACTGGTTGTGGAGCTAATTTTCTTCAGCTTGTCAATTCCCTGGAATACATTCTCCACAGGGATGGTGACCGAGGACTCAAGGTCCTCAGCTCCAACGCCTGGATAGGGGACAATGACATTGACCCAAAAGAAGGGCACCTCAGAAAACTGCTCCTGAGGCAAGCGCGCCAGGCTCAAGATTCCCAAGGTGAGAACAGTTATCATTAATATGTTGACCAACACAGGCTTGGTTACAGAGAACCTGCCTATGCTGAATCCTTTCTGGTTTTCCATAATCGGTTCCTTTTTTAGGTTTCTTGGGTGACGACAGAGGTACCGTCAAGTATGCGCGACAGAGCACTGACCAATACCTTCTTACCAGTGAGGGTGATGCCCTTTTCCATGCTTTCAACAGCACTTTGGTCGCCGTACTGGTCAACTACCTTTACCTGGACCTTTTTCGCACTGCTGCCTTCCACCATATAAACTGATGTCATCCCGTCGCGGTAGACCATGGCAGAGTTCGGAACCAGGGTGTAAGTGGGTGCATCTTCGTTGAAGATAGTCACTTGAGCTGAGATACCAGCCTTTATGAGCGATGGTCTGGGGTTGGTGAAGTCAACAAGCACAGACCAGCTTCCTGTACGGGAATCACTACTTGCACTGATGGCACTGACAAGGCCTTCAGCTTCAATGGTCTCGGTGGGGGTGCGGATGGTTATAATCGCTGGAGCCCCTTCCTTGATGAGGAAAAGCTGATTCTGCCCTACAGGAAGGGTAAGACGCAATCTTTCCAGATCGACCACTCTCACTATCTGCTGGCCAGCCTGGATAAGGTCACCAACCACCAGGTTGGTTTTCTCAGCAACACTGCCTGCAATGGGAGTCTTTATCTGGGTGTTCTTAAGGTTGTTCTTCACCTGCTCAAGCTGGGCGGCTAGGCCGTCTGCACTGCCCTGTGTCTGAGTCAACTGGACAAGGGATATTGCTCCCCTATCATAGAGCTGCTCGTTAGCCTTAAGCTCCTTGAGGCTGTTCTTGTATTGGTTTTCCAACTGGCTGACATTCAGCGTTGCGATGGTATCATCAAGGGTCAGGAGCACCTGATCCTTTTCTAACAGTCCTCCAAGATTAAAATCGATGCTCTTGATGACCCCTGAGGCACGAGCCTTAACACTGACCTCTTCACGGCCTTGGATGGTTCCACTGCCTAACACGCGGTCTCGCAGTGGTGCTTGTTTTACCTGCACAGCAGAAGAGACGACTTGGGTATAGTCGGTAGCTGCGGCAACCTCATCAAGGACTAAGGGTTCCTCTTCTGTTTTCATGCAAGAGACAAACAGGAGGGGGAGGATCAGTAACAAGAGAAGGGATAAGATCTTTACTGTACGTTTCATGAGATACCTCTTTATAGAAATTAGGTCTATTTATAGCAAATTATAGATACAAGTTATCAATTAGGATAGAGTTTTTACTTGAGTAAGGCAAGAGAATTTTACTAGATATTGTAATAAAAACCAAGAAAACCTTTACCAACAGAACTTCAAATCGGGAAAAAGAGAACTGTGAGTACACCCTTGCGCCTATACTACAGATTGTGGTATTATAATCATATACTAAAAATGTATCCTGTTGGAAGAAGTGTATCTCTTTACACATGCCCTATACGTAGGACAGAAACGACAGTAGTAAGGATTTTTATCCCTACA
>CAYXYD010000230.1:0-3152 GCA_964469205.1 uncultured Sphaerochaeta sp.
AAACACCCCTGTCATTTACAGTGACAGGGGTGTTTGAGTACGTTACCTTCTAAAGATTAACTCTCTGATTTTGTAATGTCCTTAGGTCTGAGTATGGCATTGAGAATGATGCCGAAGATGGCAGCAAGACCAAGGCCTGAAAGCTGGACAGGACCCAAATAGAACGTTGCTCCACCAAGACCCAGAACCAACATCGATGCGCTGATCATCAGCAGCTTCGGGTTGGCGAGGTTGACCTGAGCATCAACCATGTTCTTGATACCAATGCTACTGATCATACCGAACAGCAGGATGGAAATACCCCCGATTACTGGAGCAGGGATTGTCCCGACCAAAGCAGTAAACTTGGGGATGAGAGAGAGAACGATGGCAAACACAGCAGCAATACGCATGACGATTGGGTTGGTCACCCCAGTAAGGGCGATAGCACCGGTATTCTCTGAGTATGTGGTGTTTGCAGGACCTCCGACCAAAGCAGCGAGGGAGGTTGCGATACCATCACCTAACAAGGTTCTATGGATGCCAGGGTCTTTGATGAAATCCTTATCTACCACATTACCGATAGCCAACACATCACCGAAGTGCTCAACCATCGTTACGATGGCAATAGGCACCATTATCGTGGCTGCACTGATAGAGAACTTGGGAAAGGTGAAATGAGGAATTCCAATAAAGGGAGCACTGGCCACCGAAGAGAAGTCGACTATCCCCAAAATGACGGAGAAGAGGTAGCCAACGACCAATGCCAGCAAGACAGGAAGGTTCGAAGCAAACTTCCATCCAAATTTAGGGAACCCGATCTTTACGAACACCCCGGTAGCAAAGGTAACCAGAGCAACAAGCCAACAACCATTCACCCCGATAGCCTCGGCAATACCAGGGGCGTTTGTCCCATTGGCATTCTGTATGGCTACAGGAGCAAGGATCAGACCAATCATAATGATCATGGGTCCAGTCACATGGGCGGGAAGAATCTTATGCAGGTTCTCGTACTTCACAAACCTGAATATGATTGAAACAACGATATAGAGAAGACCAGAGATGACTATGCCTCCCAAGGCATACGGCAACCCCTGTGTGGCCCCTATAGCAATGATTCCGGGGATATACGCAAACGAGCTTCCCAAAAATACAGGAACCTTGAACTTGGTGATAACATGGAACAACAGTGTTCCAACACCTGCAGCGAATAACGTCACTCCTACATCCAAGCCTGTCAGCATCGGTACCAATACGGTTGCACCGAACATGACAAAGGTGTGCTGGAGTCCAAATACGATGTTCTTTCCAGTCAAATCTTTTTTAGCCACGATAGCTTCCTCCTATAGAAACCTCCAATTCGATCCGGATCCCCTGCACAAGACACAAGCCCGGAATTGTTTTTCTGTTCACGTTCTCCAATTCTTGATGTTGTTCCCTCCTTCTATTTATGGCTCTATCGCCTTTTTTGGCGAGTGAGAACCAGGTATGGGAGTGGTCCGACATGATCCAATGGGAGTCTTGGTGATCCAATTGTCTATCGGCGTCCTATCCTCCATAGCCCTCCATACATCCTCGGCTCGTATAGGCATATGGCTCAGATCGGCTCCAACAGCCTGGAAAATCGCATTGCCCAACGCAGGGGCCACTGAAATCATCGGATGTTCTGCAACACCACGAGCTCCATACGGCCCATCAATTTGTGAATTCTCCACGGCTATGGCCTCTATCTCAAATGGCAGATCCTTAGCCGTAGGTATCTTGTTGTCCGTGAAGGAAGGATTGAGCAGATGGCCCTTATCGTCATAGATATACCCTTCACACATGGCAGTACCCAAGCCTTGGAGCATACCACCAATTATCTGACCCCTGAGCAGCTGAGGATTCACCACCTTGCCTACATCAAATGCTGAGGCAATCTTTCTTACTGCATACTCACCGGTAACAGGGTTCACCTCACAGATGATACCATGGGCCCCGAAGGTCCAATTAAGGGCGGGCTTGCCCTGGCCTGTCTCCTTATCAAGGTTGGAAAGACCCTGGGCAATGTAGCTGCCGATCCCAATAAGAGGCCCGCCTATGCCCATACCGTCAGGATAGGCATACCCTATGGCGATCTTGGACCAAGCAACCCTATTCTCAGGGTGATGGCGAATATAGATCGCCTCATCATCATGGGAAAGGTCATCCTCACAAGCCTTCAAGACATGAGAAGCTACCCTATACCCTTTTTCCAACAAATCCTTACAAGCAAGGATACACGCATTGCCACTCATCACCAGGCCCTTGGAAGCAACAGTCTGCCAGTCGTAAGGATCACTGTCGGTATCCTTCTCCACCTTGACAAATATCTGGTCGAGTCTGAAGCCCAACCGCTCTGCAACAATCTGGGCAAGGGCTGTGGTCGATCCCTGCCCTATCTCAGTCAACCCGACTGCGACGGAGACAGAGCCATCACCATTCATCTTCACAATGGCAGCGGTGGCGGTATTGCTGGGCATGGCAGGAGCCTTCTGCAAGATGGCTACAGCCTTACCTATTTTCAGACCAGTCTCCTTCTCCCTCTGGCGCTCCGCTTTTGTCTTCTTTCCATAGCCAATGGCCTTGGCAGCAGCATCCATGCAGGCTATGACATCCCCAGTATGAGCGGTAATCTTCTCTCCCGTCAAGGTAATTGAACCCGGTCTGAGAGCATTAAGGCGCCTGAATTCCAAAGGATCCATGCCTATGATATGGGCAACCAGATCCATATGCCTTTCGATGCCCCAGTGAAACTCCACATGTCCAAAGCCACGATAGGCAGTACCATAGGGCTTGTTCGTATAGAGTGTATACGCATCGACCCAAGCATTCGGGATCTCATACGGCCCGGATGCAGAGTAGCCGGAAGCGCGGGTGACATTCACTGCATAGTCAGCATACGCACCGGCATCCCAGTACATGTCCATCCTCTGGGCAAGTATCTTTCCCTCTTCAGAAACACCGGTCTTGATGCGGTAGGTCAAGGCACTGCGACAGGGAAGCAAGGAAAACTCCTCTTCCCGGGTTGCCTGGAACTTGACCGGAAGACCTCCTGCCTTCTTGGAAAGGCACGCTGTCAAAGGCTCGATATGAATGCCCGCCTTTCCCCCGAAGCCTCCGCCAACATAAGGAATGATCACCCTTACCTTGTT
>CAYXYD010000231.1:0-3142 GCA_964469205.1 uncultured Sphaerochaeta sp.
CCGACCTTTGTTTCCATAGTTTGATCAGTGCACCTTCGGTGCGACTATCTCTTCACCCGTAGTCCAAGCAGTTCTTCCATCGGGTCATAGTCTCGGTCGTTGTGCAGGAGCTCAAGGTCGTGTGCAATGCAAAAGGTAGCAATGAGTACATCCATGGTCTTTCGAATCGTAATGCCTCGTTTTCGTAACTTCCGAAAGTTTTCTGCAGCTCTGGTGGCCATTTCCTTTCCGACAAAGTCATGATAATCAAGAGAATCCATAAGATGCTTTGCTATCTGAAACTGCTTGTTGTCCCGAAACCCTTGCAGAAATTCCACGATGATCAAATCCCCGGTAACAACCCTGTCCTGTTTCAGTTCCCGGTCAAGAATGTCTGTTTGAGGGGTAACCACCCCATTCACATAGTCGATCCAAACAGAGGTATCTGCAACAATCATAGGGTTGTCCTCATTGCATTAAGATCTCCCTCCCACGATAGTTTGCCCCTGAGCTCACGTATCTTTGCTTGTTTCTTCATTGCGATAAGAAGTTTCAATCCTTCCTCCACCGCCTCTCTCTTTGTTTTGTACCCTGAGACCAGCAACGCTTCATGCATCAATTGGTCATCGATGACAATATTCGTTCGCATGTCAACCTCCTAAAAACTATGTGTATCGTTAATAAAAATCATACACATAGTTTCCAGAAAAGTCAAACTTGATAGGCTGATAGGAAATGAACAGATGTTCCATGGATCTCCTGATAGGATGAAGAGTCAACCGACTTTTCTTGTCGTTCCTGTATCTGTTTATCAAAATACATTTCCCTCCAGCATGGAGAAATATCCCTCTTCACTGAATACCAGATGGTCCAGCACCTTGATGCCTATGATGTCCCCTGCTTGCCTCAGACGCCGTGTCACATCCCTATCCTCCACACTCGGTTCCAGGTTGCCACTGGGGTGGTTGTGGGCTACCAGGATAGCTGTTGCTCTCTGGCGCACCGCCTCGACAAACACCTCCCTAGGGTGGACGAGTGTCCTGTTTACCAACCCGATGGAGCAAACATTGACCGAGAGGACTTCATGCGCCCCGTTGAGTGCTACGCTGAGAAAATGCTCCTGCATCCTTCCTGCATAGTGGCTGATTAGGGGATAGATGTCCCCAGGTGTTGATATCTGCCGCTTCTTTGCAGGAAGTCTTCTTCTGCCTAGTTCCAAGGCTGCACAGATAAGGGTAGTTTTGGCCATTCCAAGACCTTGGATGGCAAGAAGGTCTTCATGGGCAACAATGGCCTTCTTGTCCATGACCTCAAGCAGTCCCTTGGCGATGGAATTCACTGGGCGTTCCTTGCTGCCACTGCCTATGAGGATGGCCAATAGCTCAAGATCCGAGAGGGATTCTGCCCCTCCTGAAACCATACGCTCTCTAGGACGGTCATGGACGGCCATGTCTTTGATGCGTTGGTCACTTGGTGTGTTGATAAGATATTTCATACTAGGTTAAGGAGGGTATGTGCACATTTCGCTTGAAAGGGTACCTTGTGTTACTCTTGCATCAGGTTGTTGGCTATCCTTTCCAGATATGCTTCCATGGTTTTGTATTCTTCATCGGTAAGAGGGGAACGGACCTTTTGCACCCATGCAAAGGCTATTGCTTCAACCTCTGTGCGTACCTGTACTCCTTTTTCCGTTAGGGTTATCAGCAAAGCACGCTTGTCGACTTCTGATCGTTCACGCTTCACATACCCTTGTTCAACAAGCCCCTTGATAGCCCGAGTTACATTTGCCTTATCAACTTGCAGGCGCCGGGCAAGCTCTTCCTGCATGATGGATTCATGGGGAAGCAGGGTCAGAAGATAGGCCTGTTGGCCGGGTCCTATATGGTAGGCTTTCAGCCTGCTGCTAAAGTAGCCTTGTGCCGCCCTGTTGATGAGGGAAATATGCTTTCCAAAACTGTGTTCATTCATTTTTTCCTCCAAACAGGGCCTTATGGTCTGTGATGTAGTTATCAAGGCTTATGGGATCTCTTTGTAGGAGTTCTTTTGTTGTATCGGTAGTGATATCACCCTTACCGATTCTCACCACCGTGTACAGTGCAAGCATGACCAGCACCATGGCAAGTTTTCTTTTTTGCCCCAGGTGATAGGCAATGAACCGGAAAGGATTCGGGCTTTTGAATGTGACGGTGAAGCCAAGGCCCCGGGTCAGATGATCGGCAACCTCCTGATACGAGTAGCTATGCTCTCCGGTGACGGTATAGGCCCTGTTTATGTGATCTGCATCAAAGAACATCAGGGCACATATCTCCCCAATATCCCGGGTGTCGATAAAGTTTGTCTTTCCTTTTCCCGTTGGGACCATCAATGTATGGTCGTCTCGTATTTCCCTAAGATGGGTAGTCTCCAGGTTCTGCATGAAAAAGCTGGGTCTGACAAACGTATAAGGCAGGCCAAGTTCCTGGATACAGGCTTCTATTGTATGGTGTGGTACGATCGTATTGGATTCAGCGCCTTGCACAGAGAGGAATACTACCTGTTGGATCTGCTTCTGCTTAAGATAGCTCAAGAAGGGATACATATCCCTCTTGATCTTTGATATATGGGGAGGCCGCATAAGGAATACCTTGGTCACTCCCTCAAGGCATGCATCCCATGTCTGGGGCTCGGTGAAGTCAAAGGTTGTATAGGTGAGGTCTTGCTTATCCTCTTTGCTGGAGGTTGCATGCTGTGATGCAATGACCCTCTGTCCTCTCTTAAGAAGATGCCTGACAACCTCTTTTCCCACATTCCCACCTGCTCCGGTCACAAAAATCGTCTCTTTCACTCAAAATCCTCTCAATTTATTGCACACTTGAGGTGCAGGTTGTCTATCATCAGGGATACCTTCCTGATAAGATACTTTTAGTAATTAGTTGCGTACTCAACTAAATTATAGGGAGATGTTCTTTTAGTCAACCATATCCATACCAGCAAATCCTTTTTTAGTGCATTTTTTAGGAAATGCTGTTCTCATGCCCTTGTTCGACTTGAGTAGTCACCCTCTGTGTGGTACATAGTTTGCTATGGAACAGTATAGGATTGGTGAGTTGGCAAAGAAATGCAGGGTGACGGTACGGACCATCCGTTACTACGAGTCGCGGGGTCTTCTCAAGACCCAAAGCCG
>CAYXYD010000232.1:0-3137 GCA_964469205.1 uncultured Sphaerochaeta sp.
GGTATAATCGCATTGCTAGGAGACCTGGTCTCATCAGGTGTATTATATTCAGGATATGAAAAGGCATCGACGGCTATCGCTAATGAATCTCCTGATGGCAAAGAGGGCACTGGTCTAATGCTTGTCGGTGCAGTCGGACTGTTGGCATTCAGAATCTTTGAGTTGACCCGTCCGTTCTCATTTGCCTCAGACTACAACAAAAAATTGTCGAAGGCTCTGATGAGTGTTTCTATGGTTCCTGTAATTACCCAGAACAAGGACCTTCAAATGAGGCTTGTTGCGAAAATCAACTTCTAATTTTAGCAAACTATCGATAAATAGCCATTAGGTATCATGCGAGCATAGCTGTACTTAAGAATGCTTACTTGTTAATAATATATATTCTGTTAACTAGAAACCAACAACCCTTAAACTGTATCACTCGTCATTTTTTTTTCCCCTAGATTGCCTTACCATCCTTAATCCTCAACAGATGGAACAACAGGGCAAGCTCTTCTTCATTCAGTCCACAGAACTCACTCAGTAGCATGATCTTTCGCATATGCACCTCAATCTTCTTGAGGTACTCTTCCTTGACCTGGTCCAAATCCCTTTCTGCAACAAAACTTCCTTTACTGGGAACCGTGTTGATGAAGTTCTCCCGTTCCAGTTCCTCATAGGCTCGTTTTGTGGTTATGGCACTGACTTGGAGTTCCTTGGCAAGCTGCCGGATCGAAGGAAGCTTGGCACCTATGTCCAATTCTCCTGTAGTGATAAGTTTCTTAACATGGTCTATGATCTGCTGGTAGATGGGCTTGTTCTCTTCTGTCTTGGGCAATAGATTCATTGTACTTACTCCGTGTATATACACTATAAACGAATCTAGGTTGATTGCAACCTTTTTCTTTTTGATACAAAAACTACTCAAATCTCCCTTCGGTTGAAATCTTCAGTTGGTTTTGGGTATACTCTTGCCTATGATCGAATATACCTACCAACAAACTACAGACTTGAGCTCGGCTCTCATGCAGCTCTTTACCATTGTTACCCTATTAAGAAGCAAAGACGGCTGTCCTTGGGACCGCGAACAGGATACCAAAAGCGTAGCCACCGCCTTGCTGGATGAGACGTACGAGTATCTTGATGCAGTGCTTGGTGGCAACAAGGCTGAACAGCAAGAGGAAATTGGGGATGTTGCCCTCAATGTCATGATGCTCCTAGAGATTCATCACGAGAAAGATGACTTCTCCATTGTTGAGGCCATCAATGATGTCTGTCAGAAACTCATCAGAAGACATCCCCATGTTTTTGGTGATGCCAAGGCTGACAACAGCATTGAAGTGCTGGACCTCTGGAACAAGATCAAGGTTGAGGTAGAGGGAAAGACTGCTTTGGAGGATGACTTCTTCAGCAGGGTTCCCGCCTCGTTGCCTCCTTTGGAGATGGCCAACGAGATACAGAAGAAAATACGCAAGGTGGGCTTTGATTGGCCTGACAAGCAAGGAGTAATAGATAAGGTGTGCGAAGAGCTTGATGAGGTCATAGAGGCCGATACAGCGCTCGATCGTAATACTGATGAAGTTGAGATGGAGGTCGGCGACCTTCTCTTTGCCGTAGTCAATCTTGCACGCTATCTGAAGATCTCCCCCTCTGTTGCACTGCACCGTTCTAACATGAAGATGGAGAGACGCTTCAATGCCTTGAACAAAATCTGTAAGGAGCGGAATATCCCACTCGATACTGAGCATTTCCTAGAGATGGATTCCATCTGGGACGAGGTAAAAGAAGGTGAAAAGTAGCTCATATTGCCCCCCTATGGGCAACATGCTATAATTAAACAATGGAAAACAAAGTTCAACCTACCCCACGCAAGCGCCATGAGAGCATTGCTGTGTATGAAAAGATAGCTTTGGATATCGCCAACCGCATCGTAAGACGCGAGATAGCCGAGGGTGTCACGCTCTCCGGACGTTCTGTGATGTCCAGTGAATATGGGGTATCACCTGAGACCATCCGACGATCATTCTCCCTGCTGGAGGAGATCAAAGTCGTCGAAGTAAAGCATAACAGGGGTGTTTCTGTAGTTTCCCGAGAGAATGCTAAAAAATATATCACCAAGTATGGCAAGAGCAATGAGAACCGAAAGATGCTCACACAGATACGCCAAGTCCTGGATGAACACGAGCAGATAGACAAAGAACTTTTTACCCTAGCCAAGGACCTCATAGAGGCCAATGACCGGTTCTCTGCAAGCAATCCCTTCCCTACCTATGAATACACGATTACAGAAGAGTCATTGGCTGTAGGCAACAGCCTGGGGTCATTGGATTTCTGGCAAAAAACCGGTGGCACGGTCATCGCCATACGCCGCGAAGGATCGATTCTTCTCTCTCCTGGTCCCGATCTTCGTTTTCAAGTACTGGACACCCTTATCTTTGTAGGTAATCAGGACTGCGTTGCAAAGACCAAAGAACTCTTGAATTCATAATTCTTAGGTTTCTAACAATAGAGTACGTGTATGTACCCTTGTCAGATGCAATTACTTACAAGATCATGAAAAACTGACAACCTCTAACCATACAGCCCCAGTACAAATACATGAACATTGAGTAACAAACATTACTGTTTGAGAAAAGTAAGCTTGGATTCCATAAGGAGACCAAGCCTGCTCATTATGGTGACCCGACCTACTCCTTTTCTGCATGAATACCCACAAGTGATCCCTACCTGGTATACGAAAAGGCTAAACAATATTGATATTTCCTAAACAAAATACAGATTAGAATTCAAAGAATATATCGTCAATGCAAGTATATATCACTTAGTTTGATTTTACTGATAACAAATTATCCTCTTTTATATTGTCACTGTGAAAATGTTCTTTCCCCCTATGAAGTATTGTTTGTCTTTATTCTTTTTATTGTATAGACTTAAAATTTTATAAAAAAGGTATAATAAGCGTATCTTATCGATTTGCTCTCTGTCAGAGCTTGGGTATACCAAAAAAATTGCTATCAGAGATAGGCACTGGTATGGTGCTCTACTATGACTTTGTAAACTAACCAATACACCCTTATTCATTACTTTATATCGGGTTGACATACTATTACCCTATTCGTAAGGTATAGGGAGTCATCGGTTTCAGAAACTAATCTTCA
>CAYXYD010000233.1:0-3121 GCA_964469205.1 uncultured Sphaerochaeta sp.
CTTGCAGGTTGTCGCCTGATGGTTGAACGAAGCAAAGCTGCTCCCCTGAAGAAGGGCCAATACTATGTTACCGATCTTATCGGATGCACCTTGGTGCATGAAGGTGAGACTTTGGCAACAGTAGAGAAGGCTCTGGAAGGGGCACAGACGGTGCTTTTGGAAGTGCTTGCCACTGACGGCAAACGATATATGGTTCCCTATTTGGAACAATTTATCGGCGCAGTAGATTTGGAGAGTCGCACCATTGAACTGATTGCCCCGTGGATCTTGGCGTGAAGATTCATATAGTCACCCTTTTTCCCGAGATGGTGGAAGGGTTTTTCAAGAATTCAATCATGAAGCGTGCTGTAGAAAGCAACTTGGTGCAGTACAACATAATCGACTTCCGGACATTCGCCAAAGATCGTCATCGCACTTGTGATGATGCTCCTTTTGGTGGTGGGGCAGGGATGGTAATCCAGTGTGCTCCCCTGTGTGATGCTCTGGCTTCAATTGAAGCCAAGGGTAAGCGAGTGGTTTATCCCTCGCCTTCCGGGAAGAAGTTTACACAGGCGTATGCTGAAAACCTGAGCTTGGAAGATGAGTTGGTCTTCATCTGTGGTCATTATGAAGGTATTGACCAACGGGTGATTGACCTATATGTTGATGACGAGATTAGTATTGGAGATTATGTGATCAGCAGTGGGGAAGTTTCCACACTGGTGATTGTTGATGCCGTTTATCGGCTCATTGAAGGGGTCATCAGTTCCGACTCACTTACCGAAGAGAGTTTTTCTGACGGATTGCTTGAATATCCCCAATATACTAGGCCTGAGACCTATTGCTCAAAAAGTGTCCCTGCGGTATTATTGAGCGGACATCATGCCAATATTGGTCAATGGCGACTGAAGAAGCGGTTGGAAAAGACTTTGTCGAACCGACCGGATCTTTTGGAGACGGCATCCTTGGATGTGAACTCCAGGAAGATGTTATTAGAATTGAAAGAACATAGGGCGAAGGGGACCGTAGACAATGGATGTAATTAAGGCTATTGAGTCAGAACAGATGAAGGAAAACGCTGAAAACTTCAGTGTTGGTGATACCGTTAAGGTATTTTTCAAGATTATCGAAGGTACTAACGAACGTGTTCAGATCTTCGAAGGAATCGTACTTGCCAAGAATAATGGTGGTATCCGCCGCACGTTTATTGTAAGAAAGATATCTTATGGTGTTGGTGTCGAAAGGATTTTTCCCCTGCATTCCCCTCGTGTCGAGCGAGTTGAGGTTATCAGAAGAGGTCGCGTAAGACGTGCCAAGCTGTACTATCTCCGCGACAAGGTAGGCAAAAAGGCAAAGGTCAAGGAACTCATTCACAGAAAGAAAGCTTAGTTTTACCTATTGCTTATACCAAGAAAAAGGACGACATCATTATGATGCCGTCCTTTTTACTTTTTAGCATCTTGCTCATTAGCCTAAAACAGGATAGGGTAGCTTTAGAGGATCATATGGAACCAGAGAGCAAGAAACAAACCACTGCCGCCAATCAGCCTAAACGGGAGAGCAGTAACCGCAAGAGGGACCGCAAACGAAAGAAACGCGGTTCTAAAGCTAAAGGCGCACCTGAAGGGACCAAAAAGCCCTTAAATACCCTGTTGCCATCCCAGACAAAGGTGCCTTATCACAGCAGCCTTCCTCCCTTGCCTATAAAGCGCATAGAGGAACCTCTGTTGGAATGTCCTCTATGTGGAAAGGTCATTGAGAATATTGCCAGTGCCCTTACCTATCCAGAAGGTGGGTTCTGCCACTTTGACTGTGTCTTGGAAAAGATTGCCAAAGATGAGCGTATTACTGAAAATCAAAAAGTAAGCTACATAGGGCGTGGAACCTTCGCCGTTGTTGAAGAGAATGAGGAAAATGGCTTTTCCTTTACCAAGAAAATCATCTGGGAGACCCTTGAGAGTTTAGACATCATGAAAAAATATGTGGAGACTAACAAGAAATGACAGCTTCAAAAAATGTTGCGATGCTTCCAGGATCCTTCGACCCTCCAACCAATGGGCATATCGATATCATTGAGCGTAGTGCCTCTCTCTATGACAAGCTCTATGTCGTTGTGGCTGACAATGTGCAGAAGACCTGTCTCTTCACCGCAGAAGAGCGAATGGACATGCTCAAGGAGATCCTCAAGCGGTATGACAATATCGAAGTGGTCACCTATCCAGGCCTTGTGGCACAATTTGCCCGGGAACATGGGGTAGGGGTGATGATCAGAGGCGTACGTGCTCTGGTGGACTTTGGCTATGAGTTTGAACTTGCCATGACCAACAAGCAGCTCAACAGCGCTCTGGAGATTCTCTTCATGCCGACCAGCCCCAAGTATTTCATGCTCCGCTCCAGTGCCATCAAGGAGATGGCGGCCTATGGGGCCGATATCTCCCCTATGGTCCCTCCCTTGGTAGTGAAGATGATGGGCAGTAGGATCAAGGTGTTGAACTGACAGGATGGCTTTGTAAATAGAAAACAATAAAGGCTGTCTCAAAAGATTTTCACTTTTGAAACAGCCTTTATAATTTTTATAGCAACCGCTATATTCCTAAAACTTCTTTCTCTATCCAGTTATTTGGTTTGTTTTGGAAAATGAGCCAGTTTAGCAAATCCCTCCAGTTCTTCTTCAATACGTAAGAACTGATTATACTTCTCAACTCTTTCACTTCTAGCTATTGAACCGGTCTTTATTTGACCAGCATTCATGGCTACTGCAAAGTCGGCGATATAGGTGTCGGCGGTCTCTCCTGAACGATGAGAGATCATGGTAGTATATCCATTCGCTCGTGCTAACTTAATAGTTTCAATAGACTCAGAAACAGTACCAATTTGATTCAATTTTATGAGAATCGAATTACAGATGCCCTTTTTGATTCCTTCCTTGAAAATTGCAGGATTAGTTACAAAAAGATCGTCTCCTACTATTTGCAGTCTGTCTCCCATTAACTCTGTTTGTGCTTTAAAGCCATCCCAGTCACTTTCAGCAAAACCATCTTCAAGTGACCTACCCAACGGCTAAAGACCGATGGGCTTCTTGCTTCACAGAAGACTGCTTAGGAACCGAAGTTACTAAGTCTGACACCTTCTCCACAAGCTT
>CAYXYD010000234.1:0-3094 GCA_964469205.1 uncultured Sphaerochaeta sp.
GAAAATTGTGGGAAAAGGGAATTTAGATGCTCAGATAGTATTAAAAAAAAGAAATGATCTTCATGAATTACAAGAAGAATTCAACAAATTAGTAAGAAGATTAAAAACATTACAAAATGAGAACATCCAAAATGAAAAACTCCTTCATCTCTCTCAAATAGAATTTTTACAAGCACAGATTAAGCCCCATTTCCTCTATAATATGATGGCAACTATTAAAGGAATGATTTCCATCTGTCCACCAGAAGAAGTGAAGAACGCAATAGTAATTCTTACAAAGATACTAAGAGAATCGTATGATTTCTCTGAAGAACTTAAACCTCTGAAATCCCACCTTTCTCTTATGCAAAACTATATCGATATGCATAACTATCGATTTCCTGGTCGTTTCTCCCTTTCAGTTGATGTCACGGAAGATGCTCTTTATACAAGGATGCTTCCTCTCTTATTGCAACCTATTATTGAAAATTCAATTATTCATGGATTCAAAGATAAAGAGAGCAATTGCAATATCACAATAGTGGGATATTGCAAAGATAGCTATCTTCACCTAAGCGTAAAGGACGATGGTATTGGAATGACAGAAGAAAAGCTAGCAACAATTAACGAATATGCACTTTCAGAGCACTCCCCCCATGTGGGTCTTACGAATGTATTTAAAAGAGTCAAATACTTTTACAACAAGTCCTGTTCGATACACATAGAAAGCACAAAAGGAAAAGGAACCACAGTGACCTGCACACTGCAGGCACTGTAGAACATAAGTGCACTTAATAATCACCGCACACCCACAAAATTTCCCAAATTTCTTCTAAGAAGATTTCAGTGTGTATAGTACCTAACTCAAGAGTGGAACTCATTTTCATCAGTAAAATTTTCCACTTCTTTGAATTAACCTACAACTATTTTTGTGCTCGCCTCCTTAGTGCTTAAAGGGAGGCTTTTCTGTGCTCCCAGAACTGCTGCTTTTGGTACTGTATTAAGTGATAAAAATATGCTATCTTTTTATACTAAATAACATGTAATTTGTTTTATATAAAGGGTTTAAGACTTGACTAAAATGACAATATATGATTGCATTGCAAGCAGTTAACACATTTTAGGAGCCCCTATGAAACAGCGTAAAAAGAAATCAAAACACACCCAGCTCTCAATCAAGCACTACCCGATCCTCTCTACTTTCTTTAAGGAATTTGGACTCCTGGAGTTCTTTGATCAACTGCTACCCAAGAAACGTCATCATGAAGTCACCCATGGCCAGTGTATCATGCTCTTCGTATGCGACTGCCTCACAAACCGCACCCCTCTTTACCGGTATACGGATCTCATTTCAACAATTGATGTGGAATTGATCTTCGGTGTCGGAGCAAGAGCCAGTTACTTCAACGAGCATACGATGGGTGAGACACTCGACGCCATTGCAAAATTTGGGGAGGACAGGCTTTTCGCCAAGGTGCTGGAACACATAAGATTACAGGTAGAAATCGACATGGGCCACCTGCATGCAGACACCACAAACTTTTCTGTAGCAGGGGAATATGATGACGGAGGGGTGGAACCGACCGGCCTACACATAACCTATGGTCATGCAAAGGATAAGAGGACTGACCTCAAGCGCTGGGCACTGATGATAATCGTAAATGCCATGGGTATCCCTGTGGCCATGAAGACGCTGGACGGGAATTCTAGCGATGTGGAAACCATCATTGAAGGAATGAAGGCCCTGCAAAAAGTGCTGGAGTCCGATGAGACAACTGAAGTTGTCAGCACCTTTATCGCGGACAGTGCCTTCTACAACAAGATAAATATCTCCTCCTTTACCGGTAAATGGATTAGCCATGCACAGGACAAGCTGAAGGAAGTGAAGCAATACCTGACTATGGATCTCCCTTTTGTCGATGCGCAAGCACAAGGGTACCGCATACATGGGTTCGACTCTTCCTATGGCGGGGTTGAACAACGATGGGTCCTTGTATTCAGTTCTCAGATGTACAAAAGGCAGGTAAAGACCTTGCTGAGGAACCAAGAAAATCATCTAAAAGATGCCAATGCAAAGGCTTATCACCTAAAGGCAACACGGTTCAAGTGTGAGCCTGATGCATTGGCTGAGGCTGCAAAAGTAGTAGCCCAGTGGCCTTTGCTGAAAGCATTGGAGCCTGAGGTCAGCACAAAGATGGTGAACAAGCCAGGCAAGAGGGGGAGGCCCAAGGCAGGGGAAGGGATAGAGGTCTTCTCTGTCAGCCTCACCTTTGAAAAGGATCCCCTGGCCCTTGAGGATGCCTGCAAGGGCATAGGGAAATTCATGCTTGCGACAAACGACCTCACGTTGAGCGATGAAGATGTGCTGCAAGCCTATAAGCAACAACACACTGTGGAGCGGGGATTCCGCTTCCTCAAGAATGGGCATCTCCAGCTCACCCCCGTCTTTCTCAAGAAGCCCAGCCGCATACAGGCACTGAGCTTTGTCATGTGCCTTTCACTTATGATATATGCAATTATTGAGAACCAGCTGAGGTCTTCCCTTGCCAAGGCAGACGAATCCATCCGCATCCAGGACAACGGACCCACTGATTATAAGAACAACAAAAGTCCCACACTGCTGAAAATCTTTAAAATGTTCGAGAATCTGTCAACGGCCCTAGTCAAAACAGCCAGGAAGGAAGAACGGATACCGCCGGATCTTCCACCAGAGATACTGAAAGTCCTGCACTTTCTCGGAGCCCCTTACGAACAGGCTTATGAGGAGGAAATCTAAGAAACACACCTTCAAAACCTATGCCTAAATATTCCAAAAGAGCCATCCATACAGGAGTGGTCAAGAACCATGTCCGTAGCAATGCCCTCAAAGGGGAAAAATGGTCGGATTGTAGGAAATCCTATTCAAGCACCCACCTGAAAATGAATATCTGCTTGGCTGACAAGGAAACTCTGCCCAATCTGCCTCAATACTATGAGGAAAAGTCTGGTTGAAACAGTTTTCAAGGCTGGTTTTTTGGTAATTCGAAATTCAGGGAAAGTTTACTGATGAAAGTGAGCTATTTGCCAATCCCTTGACTTCCCCTTTGCAATAGCCCATCGTATAGGTATGAAATTG
>CAYXYD010000235.1:0-1683 GCA_964469205.1 uncultured Sphaerochaeta sp.
AATGATAAATCAAACAAACAGAAATAAACAAACTCTTACACTATTTCACAAAAACAATCACTTCAGAACTTAATTTACCCTGGTCACCATCGACAGGTATCTGCAAAACCGCGGATATGCCAAGGGAGGGGAGTTCCTCAAAGCAACGGAGGCATTGAAAGAGGAGTATTCGCTCTCTTTTGCTGAAGGTTGGTTGCTCAGTGGGGAGTATGTGGTTTCTCAAGAAGATGTGGCAACCTCCCTTGCCCAGGCTATGTTTGCCTCTATGCTGGCTTTGGTGCAACCACACCTAGGCTCTGAGCAGGTAGCACGGTGGGGTTTGGAGCAGACTCTGATAATAGCCTCCATGATCCAGGCAGAGACACAGAACATCGAGGAGATGCCTCTTATAGCTTCAGTTATTTATAACCGCCTTGAGGCAGGACAGCCGTTGGGTATCGATGCGACTACACGCTATGAGATTGGTGACTGGGAGAGCCCCATACCCAAGGAGGCCTTGGAGACCCAAAGCCCCTACAATACCCGAAGAAAGGTGGGCCTTCCTCCCTCTGGTATCTGCAGCCCTTCTAAGGCCGCTGTTGAAGCTGCCCTTTTCCCCTTGGAGAGTCCGTACTTCTACTACCTGCATGGCTTGGACAAACGCCTTTACCCCGCCATTACCTATGACGAGCACAAAGAGAACATCAAGGCGTATCGGTAGATTCCTCTTAGTTGGTCTTGGTTTTTCGGTAGAAGAGAAAAGAGTAGATCACAGGAAGCGCAATCATTGCAGCAAGACAGAGGGTGAAAACCACTGGTACAAACAATCCGGTCAATGCAGAGCCCAACAGCAAGATAGAAGCTATGGTCCAGACCCATCCGGCAAACCGGTGGGTCCTGTTCCAGTTCTCTTCACTTGCCAAAGTCCAGGGGATTTTTATCCCCACCGTATAGTTATGCTTGCACTTTGGCAGGTAGTTGCCAATGACCAAGAAGAGCAATGCGGCAAAGATGGGCACCACCCTCTCGGTTCTGATGTTGTAGCCAAGGGCTATGAACAGGGTCATGGGGGTTATCACCAACGAGAGGATGGGTATTATCCACTTGGACATCTCGCGCAAGGGCTGTCCTTGCTCTTTTTTTGGATCGTTGTTCAGCATCCATTGCAGGAATACATTCACCAAGGCCAATATGAGGGGTATGATGAAGGCGCCAAAAGCTTTAGAGGCATAATTGTCCGCCTCACCAGCTAGGTTGAAATGAATCGGAATCTTATCGGGAAGCCGCCCATATAGGAAGGCTGAGAGGGCGAGTGGCACCAAGCAGACCCCGGTGGTGATAAGCATCGTCTTGTCAATCTTGCACTTCATGGCTCTTCTCTCCTGTAAACTGGGCACACCAGAGTATTATTTCTTCAAAGACTGAGGCATTCAGCTCGTAATAGATGAAGTTCTTATATTTGGTCTCTGTGATGAGGGAGGCTTTCTTCAGTTGGGAGAGGTGGTAAGAGACTGTAGCCGGGGTGAGGTTCTCTATCTTGGATGCGATATCCCCGGCTGTAAGGCGGCCTTCCTTGAGCATGTCGAGAATTTCCCGTCGTACGGGGTCAGCTACTGCTTTCATGGTTTGTGAAAAGCCCATACTACCTCACTATTTAGAAATCGTTCTAAATAGATAATACTGACATACCCTATACAGGTCAAG
>CAYXYD010000235.1:1783-3023 GCA_964469205.1 uncultured Sphaerochaeta sp.
TGAGCCTCCGGTTATCAAGGCTCTCTGTATTTCTGTATTTGCTGTTTTCACGATGTGTTAGACCTCTCTAATATACAATACTAACCCAATGCTTCCAAAAGTCATCGGTCAAGTTAATTGAGAATACCCTTTCCTCTGCATTAAAGTTTGTTCAAGAAGTATCTTCAAGACACAAAATCTCAGTATAGCCAAGGAGGATTGTTGGTGGAAAGTCTGTAAGGTGGCAACGGAACAGGAGAAAGGAAGTTTGTGTTTATGGCAGTGAACAAACCCACCGGCTATGCCAGTGGGTTTTGTTGTTACATTACTTGAAGAAAGTCCGGCGCAGCCAGCGTTGGGAATCTACTGCATTCCCCTTATTGACCAGGTCCCTCAGCTCCTGCATTACTCCATCAGTAAGTCTGGCTTCGATCATCTGCAGGAATTCCACACTTTCACGCAGGGCCCCTTGTCCATCCTCCCTGTAAGGGTACTGATCCATGGAGAGCCAGCCTGTATAGTTAGTCTCTCTGAGCCAGAAAAGCGTTTCTACAAACAGCGGGAAGTGAACAGACCCTACTATCATGTCATCATCCCAATGCCCATAGTTGTCATTGAAATGCATGTGGAAGAGTTTCCTTCCATACTCTTGCAGGATGACGATAGATTCAGCCACATTCTCTCCGGCAACAAAAGCGTGTCCTGTGTCGATGGTGACACCCACATTGTCCAGACCTGTCTCTTTAGCCAAGAGCAGGGTATCCGATGCCCTAGCCATGAAGCAGAAGTTACGGGGTTCCTTTGGCTTGTACTCCAAGGCAAAATTGATGTCGGGTGAAGCTTTGGCAATCTCTCTGATGTTTTCCATCAGATAGCGACGTTCAAGGGCGATGTTCGACTGCAGCACATAGTCATACCCATCCTGGCCAGGCCAAAGGTTCAGGGTTGTGCATCCCAGCTTTCTGGCCATCTCGACACACTCGAAGGTATAGTCGACCGCCTGTTTTCTGATGTCAGGGTCCTTGGCCGCGAGGCTACCTCGTCCCCAGCGCTTTTGTCCGAAGTGGTCGGGGATGATGGAAACACAACGGAGGTTGTGCTTTGCAAGCATCTCGCCAACTTTGTCAACGTTGTCACTAGAGACATCCCATGTCCCTACAAGCTCAACACCTTCGACACCTTCGATTTCCGAAGCCTGTTTGATGAGCTGCTCTTTGGGCAGCACATCCTTGTAACCGCTGGAAAGGATCCTGTCTCAGGT
>CAYXYD010000236.1:0-2975 GCA_964469205.1 uncultured Sphaerochaeta sp.
TCCGGTCTTTGTCACTCCTGAATAAATAAAACCTATGACTTTCCCTAATTGCAGCCCTCCAGGGGCATTTTTTATGCCTTTTGAAAATAATTCTAAAGAAAATAGTAGTTATGTGTTGTTATGTGTATACCAATGTGATACACTTTTTGTGGGAGGATCAGCATGTTTGTACAAACCATTCCCGAGAAAAAATCGGGCAGGACGCTCATCGTATTCGTCGAAGGGTATCGTGAGGGGGGGAAAGTGAAGCAAAGGCATATCAGGAAGATCGGCTATCTCGACGAGTTCGAGGATCTGTATGCCGACCCCATCGCGCATTTCAAGCAGGTGGCACTGGAGGAAACTGCCGGGATGAAGGAAAAGATGAAGCCCATCACAATCGAGCTTTCCCCTGAGGCCCTGCTTCCTTTCAGCAAGGACACCGGCTCCTATGACTGCGTGAAGAACATCGGCTATGCCGCGGTCAGCAAGATATTCTACGAGCTGGGCATCCCCAAGTTCATCGATTCGCGCAGGAAATACCTGAAGCTCGGCTACAACCTGACGGCTGTGATGAAGCTGCTCGTCTATGGGCGCATCCTGCACCCGGACTCCAAGCGGACGACCTGGCAGGGCAAGGGCCGGTACTTCGACAAGATGGATTTCGACCTGAATGCAGTCTACCGTTCGCTGAGCATATTCAACACGTACAGGGACGACCTGCTGGTGCATCTGCACAAGGTCATGGTGGAGCGCTTCGGGCGGGACTCCACGCTCCTGTTCTACGATGTGACCAACTACTATTTCGAGATTGAGGATGAGGACGGGTTCAGGATGAAGGGGGTCTCCAAGGAGCACCGGCCCCTTCCCATCGTGCAGATGGGGCTTTTCATAGACGACAGGGGGCTCCCTGTCGCCTACGAACTCTTTCCGGGCAACACCAACGACGGCAAGACATTCCCCCCGATGAGCCAGAAGGTTCGTGAGAAGCTGCGTCTGGTACATATCATCTTTATAGCTGACAAGGGCATGATGAGCGGCGCCAACATAGCCGAGATCATCACCAACCACAACGGCTATGTGTTCAGCAAGTCGGTGAGGAAGGCAAAGGGAACCACGAAGGACTACGTCAGGGCCCAGGATGGGTATGTCCGTTTTGACGAAAAGGGAAAAGGGATCAAGGAGGGTGACACCGAGACCGAGGTTTCCTTCATGTACAAGATATCCAACGGGGTCACCGACCTGAATGTCGATGATGTGGACGGCGAGAAGCAGAAGGCGAAGGGCATCGGCCAGTACGAGATCCTGTTCTGGAGCCGCAAGTATGCGCAGAGGGCCAAGCTTGAGCGGGCCAAGGCTGTGGAGGGTGCCATGGCGGCCTCCCACTCGAAGTCCAAGGACGTCATCGACAACAACCACGGCAAGAACAAGTACCTGAAGACCGTCATCAAGGACCCGGAGACGGGCAAGGCGATGGACAAGTATGATGCCCAGGTGCAGTTTGACTGTGCCAAGCTCGATGAGGACGAGAGCCTGGACGGCTACTACATACTGGAGACGAATGTGGTCGGCTGGAGGCCCCTTCATGATGCGAAAGGTAAGGGCACGAAGGAGTTTGAGGGGGATTTTGGAAAGGAGAACAGGTGGCTGGAGAAGGAGGGGCGGTTCCAGCTCAACAGGATGGTCAGCCCCACAGACATCATAGACATGTACCGGGGGCTGTGGAAGATAGAGGAGTCCTTCAGGGTCACCAAGACCGAACTCCAAGCAAGACCTGTGTACGTTTCCCGGAAAGATCGCATCCAGGCACATTTCCTCACCTGCTTCATCTCGCTGCTCATTGTGAGGATCCTGGAACAGAAGCTCGGCGGCGAGTATTCGAGCGAGCAGATGCTGACAAGCCTGAGGCAGGCAAATGTGGCACAGCTGGATGAGCGGCATTTCCTGACGCTCTACTATGACAGGGTGCTCCAGAAACTGAAGGGGAAGCTCGGCATCGAATTCGGCAGGAACGTGTATACCAAGGATAATATCAAAAGAATGATGGGGGATGCCAAGAAGGCAAGTGACCCGAAACAGGAGAAGCGATGATGCAAGACGAGGAAATGCAGTTTGAGGTTGTCCGTGGAGGACAGCTGTATAAGGATGTCATGAAGCTGTATGGGCTTGGCGACGTCGCAGGGCTTCAGGTGGGCCTCATTGTCAAAGACGACAAGTACTTCCTTTCCATACGGTACAACGATGAATACACCGAATTCAAGCGGAACCGCAACGCAGGAAGGCCCAGAACAAAAAGGCAAGCACATCTCACCTGCGGCGAGGTGTCCTCTCTCAAGGAAGCACAAGGAGCAAAAGCGGCTGCGGCCACCCTTGGGATGCCCATAGCAACCTTCTACAGGCGCTACAATGAGAACAAGGGGAAAAAAGAAGAGGCATATTTCATCTGACGATCGAGTATCATAATTAATATTGATAATGAACAGTTTGGCAATGGGATATTGTTTCTGGAAAGAAGAGGCAGAGCGACAGATCCATGCATCTGAATCAGGCAGTATCATAATTAATATTGATAATGCACATCAGGAAGGTTTGTTTGTTGTTGTGTTATCCCCGGAAAGAAGAGGCTGAGCGACGGACCCAGTCATTCAAATTAGGGAGTATCATAATTAATATTGATAATGCACAGCAGGATGTTTATTTTGTTGGGGTTTGCTTCCTCTGAAAAAGATGCAGGCAGCAAGACCCGAGACTGAATGAACACCTACCCTGGGAAAATCCTAAAGGGTATGATTTCATTGGATAACTAAAGACAGGACCGGGGGAAGGATTCATTGTTCCTTCCCCTCTGGAGGTAAGAAGATGAAAAAAATCGGACAAACTACATTGCAGGATCCCTAACACAGCACAGTTATTTTCTCAGTGACGGAGAGAATAACTTGTTGTGATATATAATTATAGTGCCGTATTATTTAACAATTAAACGAAAACAAGGGATA
>CAYXYD010000237.1:0-2974 GCA_964469205.1 uncultured Sphaerochaeta sp.
ACTATCGCAACTTCCAAGCTATATCAGAAAGAAATAGCTGCTGCTTCAATGAGGTCACGGTCGTTTGCTTAGAGATATGCACATACTCAATGCCCATAATCTCACACCAATCCTCAAGCATCACAGCATCAGCATCGTAGCTGAGCACTGCATGGTGTGCTCCACCTGCAAGGATCCAGAGATGGGAACCGGTCTTGAGATCGGGCTCGGGTCTCCACATCACCCTTGCCACAGGAAGGTTCGGCATCTTGTAGATTGGAGTGACCACCTCAATATTCTGAACGATGAGACGGAGCCTTCCCCCCATATCTATAAGGGAGGCTAGAACTGCGTCTCCTGGATGACCTTCGAACACCAAGCGGGCTGGAGGCTCTTTGCCACCGATGCCCAGTTCATGGACCTCTATCGTTGCCTTCTTTCTGGAGATCGAAGGACAGATCTCCAGCATGTGGGCGCCAAGAGAGAGTTCCTTTCCCTTCTCAAGGTCATAGGTGTAGTCTTCCATGAAAGTGGTACCACCTCCCATGCCTTCAGTCATCCTCTTGATGAGGCTGGTCATGGCAGAGACCTTCCAGTCCCCTTCACCACCATAGCCATAGCCTTGGCGCATGAGATCCTGCGATGCCAGTCCAGGAAGCTGACGCATCTCTTGCAGGTCCTCAAAGGTGTTGGAGAAGGCTTGGGCGCCCTCCCTATCGAGAAAGCGCTTCATCGCGATCTCTTCTCGAGCCTGATAGCGTACTGTTTCCAAGTCTTCAGTTCCAAACTCGTACAGTTCATGATAGACGGCCATCTGCTTGTCAATTTCCTTTTCAGTCACGCTGTCCAGTTCTTTGATGAGGTCCCCTACTCCCCAGGTGTTCACCTGCCAACCAAGCTGCATCTGGGTCCCAACCTTGTCCCCTTCAGTGACAGCAACATTACGCATGTTATCACCAAAACGAACCAGCTTGAGCTTTTTGCTCTCTATGGCACCAACAGCAGAACGCATCCACTTGCCAATGCCTTGCTGCACATCATCATCTTCCCAATAGCCGACGACAATCTTCCGTAACAAGCGCATCCGAGCAGCGATGAAGCCGTGTTCGCGGTCCCCATGGGCTGATTGGTTGAGATTCATAAAATCCATATCGATGCCCTTATCGGGAATATTGCGGTTGAACTGAGTATGGAGATGGCAGTAGGGTTTCTGTAGGAGAGAAAGGCCGTTGATCCACATCTTAGAAGGAGAGAATGTATGCATCCATACTATGATACCTGCACAAGTGTCATCATAGTTGGCTTCCTTAATCCACTTCTCAATTTCCTCAGGAGTCTTGAGGGTAGCTTTGTAAACTACTTTGCAAGGAATGTCCCCTGCGGCATCAAGACCTGTTGCCATTATCTGAGATTGCTGGGCAACCTTGGTAAGGGTTTTAGGCCCATAGAGAAACTGCGATCCGACGAGAAACCAAAATTCATATTCTTTCAGAGGTTTTCTGTTCATATACATGTCCTTTCTTTAGTACCATCAAGATGGTTTAATGCTAGAATTCCCATAGTTTATCATATTTGCGTTTACGTTAACGCATATCTATTACTATCATTATAGGAATTGGGATATTTGTCAAGAAATAAATGGTTTATCGCAAACAAGGAAATATTATTCTACTTTAAGACAAGAAGTTGCTAGACAAATAGAGTATTAGGTTTTACTATTAAGGACATATTTTTTATAAATTAGTATTGCGTTATCGTAACTCATATATATTGGGTATCAAAGTAGGATAAGAAACCATGACCATCTCAGAAATCGCCAAACTAGCGAATGTATCCATCGGAACTGTAGATAGGGTCCTACATAAAAGAGGCCGTGTTGCACCAGAAACCATTAAGAAAGTGATGACTATTGTCGATGATTATGGGTATCAGCCAAATACATTTGCCAGGAACCTCAAGCTTAGCAAAGAGTTCAGAATTGGCGTATTGTTGCCGTTGCTCCACTCGGAGTATGGGTACTGGAACCTTATCTATGATGGAATTCTGAAAGCTGCAAAGGAACTCTCCCCCCTTGCCGTATCCATCTCAGTAGCGGAGTTCGACCGTTCGGACCCAGCCTCATTTCTGGAAAATGGAGCGAAGCTTATGGAAGAGAAACCCGATGCCATCCTTATGGCCCCTGTCCTACCTGATACATCCAGAGCCTTCCTTGCAAAGCACCCCCAGCTCGACTATGCCTTCATAGACTCTCCTCTGCCAGATATGAAGCCAGTATCATCAGTTGTCCAGGACCCCTTTAGAGGAGGCTACATGGCCGGGAGGATGATGCATCTTCTCAGCCCTGAAGAAGGCACATACCTCACGATCCAAACTCATAAGACAGCTTTCAACTCCCTTGAACGGGCTAGAGGCTTCAAGAGCTATTTTACAGACAAACCTGCATATAAGATGCTGGAACTTGAGATGCAAATCACCAATGGTGGGGAGAACTTCATAGAACAGGCCTATAGGGATCATACAGACATACGCGGCATCTTTGTCGTCAATGATGCAGTACATAGGATAGCCAACTTTGTATCCCTCCTAGGCAGGAAGGCTCAGACCATCCTCATAGGCTACGACCTCATCGACCAGAACCGCAAGGCAATGCAAAGCGGAAAAGTGGACTGCCTCATATCCCAAAGGCCAGATTTCCAAGGCTATACAGCTGTCTATCAGCTCTATCGCAAAGGGATGCTGGACCAGACTCCAGATAGGACCATATGCGTCCCGATCGATATTGTGTTGCCAGAGAATCTCATCGACGAAGAATCTTTTAGCCTATTACCCAACACCTATACCTAGGTCTCAGCTCCCAACAAGTTGCTCTTGGTTTCTTCCCGTTGAGAGTGGGGAGAAATCCTTTTCTGTTTGGGTGCAAATTATGATTGCTCGCCCCTATGCACTCCCCTATACTTATAATGATTTGACACAAGAGATAGATGTACACACAAAA
>CAYXYD010000238.1:0-2943 GCA_964469205.1 uncultured Sphaerochaeta sp.
AGTACCACCACAATACCAGTGGGTAACTGAAGCTGATGCCCAGATCTGGGAACCAAAGAAAAATTCATAACAACAAGGAGTGCACCATGGCAACGATAAGATTGACAATGGCACAGGCCCTTCTTCGATTCCTAGACAACCAGTATGTGATGTTCGATGGAGTTGAGACGAAATTCGTAGAAGGGGTGTTCGGTATATTTGGCCACGGGTGTGTGGTCGGCTTGGGAGAGGCGCTTGCAGCAAAAGAGAATATGCTTCCCTTCTACCAGGCAAAGACAGAACAGGGAGCCGTGCACGCAGCGACAGCCTTTGCAAAGGAGCACAACCGCCGGAAGATTATGGCGGTGACCTCCTCCATAGGACCTGGGGCCTTGAACATGGTGACAGGAGCAGGAACTGCCAGTGCCAACCATATCCCCGTACTCCTGCTTCCCGGTGATGTGTTTGCCTCACGGCAACCAGACCCGGTTCTCCAGCAGATAGAGACCCCCCACGACTACACCAATAGCGCAAATGATGCATTTCGCGCAGTTAGTAAGTATTGGGACAGGGTAAACCGTCCCGAACAGCTGATGAGTGCGATGATCAATGCGATGAGAGTCCTCACCGACCCTGCAGAGACAGGCGCCGTTACTGTTGCCCTTCCCCAGGATGTGCAAGGTGAAGCCTTCGACTATCCTGTTGAATTCCTTGAAAAGCGAGTTCATCATATCGAGCGTCGCCTCCCCACACCCTCTCAAGTAGAGAGAAGTGTAGAGGCTATAAAAAAGGCAAAGAAGCCGCTTGTCATCCTCGGTGGAGGAGTACGCTACTCTGAAGCAGGCAAGGCCCTTGCAGAGTTCTGTTCTGCTTTCCACATCCCCTTTGGCGAGACTCAGGCAGGAAAGGGAACCATCCTCTGGGACAATCCCTACAACCTCTCAGGCATTGGGGTCACCGGCAGCCAGGCTGCAAACCGCCTTGCCAAGGAATCTGATCTTATCCTGGCCGTAGGGACGAGGATGGGAGACTTCACAACTTGTTCAAAATGGTTGTTCCAGAATCCTAAGGCTACGTTCCTCTCCATCAACGTCGCGAGCTTCGATGCCTACAAACTGAACAGCATTCCCATCGTTGCCGATGCAAAGGCTACCTTGGTTGCAATAACTGAAAAGCTCAAGGCTCAAGGGTACCGTTCGGCATGGGGTAAGAAGATTGAAGAGGAGAAGACTCTCTGGAATAAGGAAGTCGACCGACTCTATAGCGAAGAGCTTCCCAACGCCCTCTCCCAACCGAGAGTCCTTGGAGAACTCAATGACCGCCTGCTCCCCCTTGATACCATTGTGGTCTCGGGTTCAGGCTCCATTCCCAGTGATATGCAACGCATATGGAGGACCAGAAAACAGGGCACCTACCACATGGAGTATGCCTTCTCCTGCATGGGCTACGAAGTAGCTGGGGCACTGGGGACAAAGATCGCCCATCCTGACAGGACCGTTGTGGCCATTGTTGGTGATGGTGCCTATACCATGCTCCATACCGAACTTCTCACCTCCATCCAGGAGGGCAAGAAGATTATCGTGGTGGTATTGGACAATGCCGGCTTCCATTGCATCGACAACCTGCAGAACAGCCAGGGTATCGTCCACTACGGCAACGAGTGGAAAAAGCGAGAAGAAAAAACCGGACGGCTTACCGGCAACTCACTTGTTGTAGACTATGCACTCAACGCACAGAGTTGGGGCGCGGCAGGCTTTACTGCCAATACGCTTGCAGAACTACAAGAAGCGGTCGAAAAGGCTCTCAAGGAAGATCGATCGAGTGTTATCCATGTGCATGTGGCACCTAAGTCCATGACCGATGGGTATGAGTCCTGGTGGAGAGTCGGAACTGCTGAGGTCTCCAGCAACCCTGAAGTGGTTGATGCCTGGAAAGAACTGCAGCTTGAAATTAAAAAAACAAGAAAATTCTAAAGAGGAAAGAAGAGATGAGCGAACAGAAAATTATGCTTGGCATTGCTCCTATCGGCTGGACAAATGATGACCTGCCTGAACTCGGAGGAGAGAATACCTTCCAACAGTGCATCAGTGAGATGGCACTTGCAGGATTCAGTGGTTCAGAGGTGGGTAACAAATATCCCAAGGATACTGAGGTGCTCAAGAAGGCCCTCAAGCTGAGAGGAATGCAGATCTGCAATGCTTGGTTCAGCATGTTCCTTACCAGCCAGAGCTACGAGCAGGTTGAGAAGGATTTCATAGCCCACTGCGACTTCCTCAAGGCGATGGGAGCAAAGATGGTCGGTGTTGCAGAACAAGGCAATTCGATCCAGGGCCGACAGGACCTGCCGGTCTTCGATGCCAAACCAACCTTCACCGATGCAGATTGGAAAAAGGTTACCGAAGGCTTGAACAAGCTCGGCCTCAGGGCCAAGGAACGAGGCCTTCGCTTGACCTACCACCACCATATGGGAACAGGCACCCAGACCAATGCTGAGATTGACCGCCTGATGGAGAATACTGACCCTAAATTGGTAGGACTGCTGTACGACACAGGGCATCTGGTCTTCTCAGGTGAGGATCACATGATCCCCTTGAACAAGTGGATGGACAGGATCTGGCATGTGCACCTCAAGGATGTCCGTAAGGAAAGACTAGAGAAGGCAAAGAGGGAGAAGTGGTCCTTCCTCAAGGCAGTGAAGGAAGGTGTGTTCACCATCCCAGGGGACGGTTGCATTGACTTTGCACCTATCTTCGCTGCACTGAAACAAGCAGGTTACACTGGATGGTGGGTTGTCGAGGCAGAACAGGACCCAGCAATAGCAAATCCCTTTGAGTATGCTCAGATGGCACGCGCATACATTCGAAAGACAGCAAACATTTAGGAGTACAAGATGGCAAAGAAAATTAAGGTCGGTGTAGCCGGCTATGGGGTGATAGGACAGAGGCTCGCTGACGGTGTGGCACT
>CAYXYD010000239.1:0-2912 GCA_964469205.1 uncultured Sphaerochaeta sp.
CAGCACGAATTCCTCCATGGGTAGACATCGTTTCTAATTTATCATTTACACAAATTCATAGGTCTCCTTTTCCAGAGGGGTTAGAGCTTGGTCTAGAGGAAATACCATATGGAACCTGGGATTGGCCCATTCCTTACGCAACTCCAGAAAGAGCTTTTATTGAGTTCCTGAGTACTGTGTCATCTGAAGTAGATATAGGAGGAGCACTCCTTAGACTAGAATTAGCTGTTTCTTTAAGACCTGATTTGATTCAAGAATTACTTGAAGAATGTAAGCAGATAAAAGCAAAAAGGCTATTCCTTTGGCTGGCAAGAGAGCTCGACCACTCATGGTTTAAATGTATTGATCAAAGCAGAATAGATCTAGGCTCAGGAAAAAGACAGATCGTCATTGGTGGAAAGCTTGATGAAGAGTTTCTCATTACGGTTCCGAAGGGGTTGTTTGATGAACTGACAGAGCCTATGTTTTGAGCAAAGAATGCAATTGGGGCATCTTGTATTTGGGAGAGGTGATTGCCATTAATCTATATCCTACTAAAAAACTCATACCGCAAAGTACCTTGGTATGATATGCTATGGTTGACTACATTCATTGGAGGGAAAATCTTGAAAAAATCTGTATTACTGAAATCAATGGTGACCGTAACCTTACTTGCATTGCTGGCAACACCCCTATTTGCTGTTAATACCAATTCGGGCAACATCAAGCTTATAGGAGCCTGGCCTCTTGAGGCTAAAATGGAAGCTGGGTATACCCATAAAATTCCTATGCTTGAAGGCGAAGGACCCCTTTTTAGTGGCAACAACCTGAAGATTAAAGCCTTGCTCGGTCTTTCTCCTGTGGCAGCAACCCTAGGCTTTGATGCCGTGCTTACACCCATTGCAATTGCAGAGATCACCCTTGGAGGATCTCTTGGTACAGGATGGGATTTTGAAGCTATGGAAATTTCTGGATTGCTCAAGGATACAGGTCCTGTTGGATCGATTCTCACAGCCGACCCTCTTGGTGGCGTATATTACAAGGGTAGGGCAGGTGCTGCATTGCAATTTGACACCGGGGCGATCTTCCCAGGAGACTGGACCAGCGTATTGCTACGGACCTATCACGAGATTATGTATCAAGGGTATACCGGGGCCAAAAGTGGTGAAGCCTGGGAGTATGAAACCTCTGGTGCCAAGGTGAATGGGGTTAACTATAAGGGAGAATACGTTGTTGGGTACAAGTTGCCTCTTAAGCTCAACATGATTGCGCTACAGTTTGAAACCTTTACATATGACCTGTTTGACGGCGGTTCCCATCCTCTCCGATATGATGTTGGACTTATTGGCAATATAGAGTTTCTTGATGGCCTGGATCTTACCGTGATCGTGCAGGGAACAAACCAAAAGAAAAAAGATAATGGTTCTAAAGAGGTTGAAATAGTTGATTTCCGTTACAAGAGAATTGGGGTCATGCTCAACTACTCTTTCTAATACGAATGAAAGCCTTGTATAAGCATCCACGGTCTGGGGATGCTTATACTATAATCCACTGCTCTTGGTTCTTTTTTAGGGTAGAGCGATCTGACTCTTCTCATAAACACC
The DNA here is from genome assembly GCA_964469205.1 of uncultured Sphaerochaeta sp. Lineage (GTDB taxonomy): Bacteria > Spirochaetota > Spirochaetia > Sphaerochaetales > Sphaerochaetaceae > Sphaerochaeta. Next base: position 1,584 of record CAYXYD010000239.1, read on the forward strand.
CCTTATCCTATAATCCTACTCTCCTATCCTTTTGACTTCCCCCTAACCCTAGAGTATCTTATACCTATGGATCTTACTCCGTGTCGCAAAGATCCGGATGTTTTTGTAATACAAAAGAGAGGAGAATCAAATGGATAAAAAGAAATTGGCCGATGCTATTCGCATTTTAAGTATGGATGGGGTGCAAAAGGCTAACTCAGGACACCCTGGAGCCCCTATGGGGATGGCAGATATTGCAGAGGTGCTTTTTAGACGGACCATGCGCTACAACCCTAAAAATCCCTCTTGGGAAAATCGTGACAGGTTTGTCCTATCCAACGGGCATGCCTCCATGCTTCTATATTCCTTACTGCATCTGACTGGCTATGATGTGTCTCTTGATGACTTGAAGCAATTCCGTCAGTTAGGCTCCAAAACCCCAGGACATCCTGAATGTGACCGTACCCCAGGGGTCGAGACCACCACAGGTCCTCTTGGACAGGGATTAGCCAATGCTGTTGGCATGGCCCTGGCCGAGAAGAAGCTTGCAGCAACCTTCAACAAAATGGATTTCCCTATAGTTGATCACTACTCCTACGCTTTTGTAGGTGATGGGTGTCTCATGGAAGGCATCTCCCATGAGGTAGCCTCCCTTGCAGGAACCTGGAAACTGAACAAGCTCATAACCTTCTATGATAGCAACGGTATCTCCATCGATGGAGAGATTACCGATTGGTTTACCGATGATACCGCACAGCGGTTCTCTTCCTATGGCTGGCATGTCATTTCTGATGTCGATGGACATGACCCTCATGCGATAGCAAAGGCAATAACCAAGGCAAAGGCCAATACAGACCAACCTACCTTGATCATCTGTAATACGATCATTGGCTTTGGCTCGCCCAACAAGCAGGGCAAGGCCTCAAGCCATGGAGCGGCACTTGGTGATGAAGAAGTCTTATTAGCCAGAAAGCAGCTCGGATGGAAATATGAAGAGCGCTTCTATGTTCCTGAGGAGATGTATGAGGGCTGGGACTTCACAAAACAGGGTGCAGAACTGGAAAAAGAGTGGAATAATCTTTTTGCTGAATATAAAAAGCAGTATCCCAGTGAAGCAGCTGAGTTTGAACGCAGGGTACAGGGCGCCTATCCTGATGGCTGGGAAGCGAAACTAGACGAAACGGTCGCCAAGTGGCAAAAGGACAAGCTCAATGTGGCATCACGTAAGGCATCCCAGCTTATGCTGGACCAGATCAGCGCCTTGCTGCCTGAATTGTTAGGAGGGTCCGCTGACCTGACCCCTTCCAATTTGACCCAGGGCAAAGGCTCAGAGAATTACGACATTGAAGA
>CAYXYD010000240.1:0-2894 GCA_964469205.1 uncultured Sphaerochaeta sp.
GCCGCCTACTCCTATATGGCCTTGGTTCCCATCATACAGCCGTTTGCCATCAAGCTGGTGACCACCAAGAAGGAGAGGGCCATCAAGATGGCTTACAACCCCCGGTCCATCTCCAAGCGCTCAAAGATACTCTTCCCCATCATTGTCACCATAGTATCAGGCTATGTGGCTCCTGCCTCAGTCTCCTTGGTCGGTATGCTGATGTTCGGCAACCTGATACGGGAGTGCACGGTGTTGGATTCACTCTCCACTACAGCCCAGACGGTATTGGTAAACCTAGTCACCCTGCTGTTGGGTATTACCATCGCATCCACCATGAAAGCGGATTTGTTTGTCACGGTCCAGACGCTTATGATCATGGGTCTCGGTCTCATGGCGTTTGTCTTTGATACCATAGCAGGAGTAGTGTTTGCCAAGGTGCTCAACCTCTTCACCAAGACGAAGGTCAATCCCATGATAGGGGCAGCCGGTATCTCGGCCTTCCCGATGTCAGCACGAGTCATCCAGAGGATGGGCCAGGAGGCCGATCCTCAGAATCACCTCCTGATGCATGCTGTGGGAGCCAATGTGGCTGGCCAGATAGCATCAGTCATCGCAGGTGGCGTCATCCTGGGACTGGTCCCAGGACTTATCTAAAGGAGGTTTGCCAATGAGTGATGCATTTTCCCTATCGTTACGACTAATGGGACAGGGGATGGTCGGCATTTTTGCAGTCATCCTCATCATCTATGTAGTGTTGCTGTTCTTGGGCAAGCCACAGAAGAAGAAAGTAGAGAAGGATGGAGTGAAGAAGGAAGAGAGAAAAGAGTAATCTTTATACTGTTAAAGTTGGTACCAATAAAGCTATAAAACAAAAAAGAATATTCTTTAATAAAAATTATTTTTGATGAGGGAGTATTCTGAATGCTCCCTTTAATAATCCTTTTTGTATATATTCAATGAAAGCATAGATTTAATATTCTAAAAGGAAAGGTAATTTTCTTCTTGACAGATTTCAGTTGTATGTTATCATACAAGTGAAATATAATTTTATAAGAGAGAGAATCCCCCATATGGCAACCTACGAACCGATGAAAGTCGTAAAACAACAGAAAGTATCTGACCAGGTTTATGAACAGTTATTGACACAGATAAAAAATAATACGTGGGTTGAAGGGGAGAAATTGCCCTCTGAAAACGAACTGAGAATCCAATTAGGCGTTAGTAGAATCAGTGTTCGAGAAGCTGTCCAAAAACTCACGGCTCTGGGTATAGTTGAGACAAGGCATGGAGAAGGTTCCTTTGTAAAAAAAGTTACTTCTGATAATTACAAGGATATGTTGTTTCCTGCTTTTATGATCAACAACAATACTCTGAATGAAATCCTTGAGTATCGTAGTATTATGGAGGTCGGAGCTATAAGTTTAGCCTGTGATCGCATTACTGAAGAAGAGATTGATAATCTTGAGAGAATTGTCACCAGGATGGAAAAGAACACTGACAATTACAAAAAGTTTGCTTCGGATGACTTAGCTTTTCACAATACTATTGCCAGAGCATCGAAGAATGACCTGATTATTAACGTATGTGTGTTTGTTTTTGAACTTATGGCAGCGAGTATGGAACATATCGTTACAAAATTGGGAATGATTGACGGCAAGCACTTTCACCGTTTGATATTGGAAAAGCTGAAGCAGCATGACAAGGAAGGTGCTGTACAAGCTATGAGATCGCACGTTGAAAAGACTGTTGTGCGCATGGAAGAAGTATCCCATGAATGACCTGCTGTTGGTTATTCAAAAGCAAGAGTTTGTTATGTAAGTCCTAACTTGTAGGATGACTAATAAGTTGATAACCCTATGGGTAGCCATGGGTAAAAAATAAGGAGTGTAGAAATGAAAAAGTTTTTAACAGTTTCTCTCTTTCTAGTGCTGGCGGTATCAGTGGTGTTTGCTGCTGGTGATTCTGAAGCCAAGTCAACAAAAATCTGGCCTAAAACCAATGCTGTTGTAACTGTTGGATTTGGTGCTGGTGGCGGAACAGACACTGCAGTTCGCCCTGTCATTGCCGAAATGGAAAAGTATCTTGGGGAAACCATCAACGTGGTAAACCAAGACGGTGGTGCTTCAGCTGTTGCAGCAACCAACGTTCTTGCAAAGCCCCATGATGGGTACAACATGTTTGCAACCGGTTCAGGTGCTTTTGCTGGATTTGGTGTAAATGGGACAAGTAAGTCCACTTGGGTAGACTGGGCAACTTTCCACCCATATAGTGGTCCTGCTGCAATTATCGTGCAGCCCGGTTCTGACATCAAGAACCTTGATGACCTCCTAGCTTACTTGGCAAAGGGTACACCTAACTTTGCAATCGGTTCTTTTGGAAACGGTCCTCACGTACAGATTGAGGCTATCCTCAAGATTGCTGGTGTTCCAACTCCTAACTACACCACCCTTGGTGCTTGTAGGGACGTAGGTATCTCAATTATTGCAAAGGATTCCGTAGCAGGTATTGGTTCTTTCTCTTCACTTATCGACCTCGCTAATGCTGGTGAAGTAAAAGTGCTTTGTGTTACCACTGCAGATCCCTGGGTATTGGACAATGGCGAAGTCATTCCCTCTATCACAAGCATTCTTCCTGGTTCTGAGACTGTTCCACAGTTCTGTGAAACATGGCCGATCTTGATCCCAAGGGATGTTCCCCAGAACATTCTTGATAAGCTCACCGAGGCATTTAACTATGCACTCTCAACTGATGCTGTAAAGAAATATGCTGCTGATATGGCTTTCAATATTGTTGCTTACACTGGTGAAGAAGCTGACCGTTTCATGGCTATCCAGACTTCTGGATATGCTTGGACTCAGTACGATGCAGGGCTAGTGCAGATCTCTCCTGCTACGTTAGGAATTCCTAGAATG
>CAYXYD010000241.1:0-2813 GCA_964469205.1 uncultured Sphaerochaeta sp.
AGGCTATGGGCATCCCCTACCAAGTTCTTAGTGATGACAGAGAAGAAGCAAAAAGCCAGATAGCAACAGCATATGCGACCATGGAAGATGGGTTGTCTCCTTATGCACTCATCGTTAGAAAAAACCTGTTTGCAGAGTATACCCTTAAGAACGGGGAACAACCTTCAGGGAATATGAGTAGGGAAGAGGCTATCGATTGTATCGTAAGCAAAGCCCCTGCTTCATCGATATTTGTTTCAACGACGGGAATGGCCTCACGTGAACTGTACGAGATAAGGGAAAAGAACGGCCAAACACACGAGAGTGATTTCCTTACGGTAGGGTCTATGGGCCATACCTCTCAGATAGCCTTGGGTATAGCCCTTGAGCGTAAGGACCGGCAGGTCTATTGCCTTGATGGTGATGGAGCCACTCTTATGCACTTGGGTGGAATGGCAATCATCGGTAGCAAGAAGCCCAAGAACTACTGTCATATCATCCTTAACAATGGGGCACATGACTCTGTTGGCGGACAACCTACTGTAGGGCGTGAAGTCTTTTTCGTGCACACAGCCCTTGCTTTGGGATATGATTCCGCTATGCGAGTTTCTACTAAAAAGGAACTAGCGGCTGTTTTAGAAGAGAAGTACAGAGGCCTACGCTGTATTGAGGTGTTGGTGAAGAAAGGAAACAGGAAGGATTTGGGAAGACCCAAATCCACTCCTATTGAAAATAAGCATGCTTTCATGCGCTATATTGCAGAGGAAACAAAATGATACGTGAAGCGGTAATTATGGGTGCTGGGTTAGGTTCAAGACTGAAGGATGTCACCAAGGATATGCCAAAAGGATTCTTGGCCCTTAATGGTGAGTACATTATTGAAACTTCCATCAAGAAGCTTCTGGCCCTTGGGGTGGAAAGAATCATTATCGGGACAGGACACTGTTACGAATGGTATGACAAGCTAGCAAAGAAGTATCCTGCAATCGAGACCATCTATAACGATAGGTATGCCGATACCGGAAGTATGGGAACCTTGGAAGTGTGTGCCCCCCTGGTAAAGGGCGACTTCTTATTGCTCGAGTCTGATCTCATCTATGACTCGGTAGCCTTGTTCACCTTGATCAACGATCCTCACCGGGATGTCATTTTAGGATCAGGTGCGACCAATTCTGGGGACGAGGTCTATCTTGAGGTCAATGAAGAGGCCAATATCCATAACATATCCAAAAAGCTTGCTGAGTTGAACGGCCACTATGCTGAGCTGGTAGGCATCAGCAAGCTCTCCGTCAAAACCCTAGAGGCGATGTGCAAGTTTGCCCAGGATCATCATCGGAGCAATCCTAAGCTTGAGTATGAGAGTGCCCTGGTAGGGGCTCAGAAGAGTGGATATTCTTTGTTTGTCAGGAAGATAGAGTATCTTGCTTGGCGTGAGATTGATGACGCAAGTCATCTTGCAATGGCCAAGAAAGAGGTGCTTCCAAGGATTCTGGAGAATGAACTGCTTCGCCAAGTAAGACGGGAAGTGCTGCTCAACCCTGGTCCTGCCACAACAACAGATTCTGTAAAGTATGCGCAAGTCTGCTCTGATATCTGCCCAAGGGAGGAAGAGTTTGGTCTGATGATGCGTTGGATCTGTGACGAGCTGACTGATTTTGTCGGTAGTAGGGAAGAATATGAGACAGTTCTCTTTGCGGGATCAGGCACGCTAGCTGACGAAGCCATGATCTCGTCCTGTGTGCCACAGGATGGAAAGCTTCTCATCGTCCGCAATGGCTCCTATGGCGAGCGCATGGCTAAGATAGCTTCAGTATATAAGCTGGACTATGATACCTTTGACAGTTCCTCCTATGAGGCATTGGATGTTCCCGCTTTGACCAAGAAGCTCAAGGAGGGTGGGTACACCCACCTTGCTGCTGTATACCACGAAACCACAACAGGATTGCTGAATCCCATCCCAGAGATTGGGAAAATCTGTCATGACCTGGGTATCGTAACAATAGTTGATACGGTAAGCGCTTTTGCTGCTGTCCCGATCGACATGAAGCGTGATCATATCGATTTCATGGCATCGACATCAAACAAGTGTATCCAAGGGATGGCTGGTGCATGTTTTGTATTCTGTAATAGGGCAGAGCTGGAGAAGCTGGCCAACGAGCCGATGCGCAACTACTATATGAACATCTATGACCAGTACAAGAACTTCTCAAAGACCTTGCAGACTCGCTTCACTCCCCCTGTTCAGGTGCTGTTTGCATTACGACAGGCTATCTTAGAGACCAAGCAGGAGACTATCGAAGGCAGGTATGCGCGATACACTGCTTGCTGGAAGGCCTTTGTTTCTGTTGTGAAAGAGCTGAAGCTTGAGATGCTGGTTAAGGAGGAGATACAGTCTCACCTGATTACTGCAGTACTTGAACCAGAGGGCACTGATTACTCCTTCGATGAGTTCCACGATCAGGCACGTGCTTTGGGCTTTACCATCTATCCAGGCAAGCTTGGGAACATCAATACCTTCAGGATTGCCAATATTGGGGACATCCAGGTAGAGGAGATGGTGGAGTTTACTCATTTTATGAGGAAGTTCTTCAAGAAGCTGTAGAGGGAATATGTAAGAGTTTGAAAAAGTAAGCAAAAACGTAAAACAAGTAAAACTTGAAAGATACGTATATAACCACCAAGGGGGAATCTGGCAACAGGTTCCCCCTTGGTGGTTCTAGGCATATGACCTGAAATATTTCGATTTTTAGGATCGGGACAAAGATCAGAGTAAAGGTGATCAGATTTGTTTGATTTTTCTTGATGTTTTCAATAATTGATTCTATACTATCAAT
>CAYXYD010000242.1:0-2798 GCA_964469205.1 uncultured Sphaerochaeta sp.
CTGTGCTGTGGAACAGGGCATCAAAGCCCTGATACGCTGTCAGCGATGCAGGCACACTCACTGTAAGCAGGGGATCGACAACACTAAGCACTGGGAAGGTGCCTTCATAGCCCATCCCTATCTTCTCATTAGTCTCTACTTTGGTAATGACCAACCATGGGTCAGCTTCAGTCCCTGTCCCAGCTGTGGTTGTAATCGCCACGATGGGCAAAGGCCAGACAGGTACTGGTTTCGCTTCTCCACTACCGCCTCCAATATAATCCCAAAGGTCTCCCTTATTAGTTGCCATAATGGCAATGCCCTTAGCTGAGTCTATGGTACTTCCCCCTCCGAGGCCAATGACAAAGTCACACTTCTCTTTTTTACAAAGCTGCGCTCCTTCCATTACATGATCCTTGATAGGGTTTGGCAGGATCTTATCAAAGACTACAGAACTCACCCCTGCTTTCTTAAGCTGGGCTTCCAGTTGTGCAAGATAGCCGTTGGCTCTTGTGGATTTTCCAGCAGATATGACAATAAGGGCACGTTTGCCCGGTAGCTTCTCTTCATGCAAACGATCGAGAGAACCATTTCCAAAAACTATTTTTGTGGGTATGTGATAAGTAAACTGCATATACGCCTCCGTTTTATTTGTTGCTTCAAGTATACATACATCCGCCATCGAGCGGCAAGGTAACACAAAGGCATTGAGGCTACACCCCTAGATAGTCTTTGGGATCCCCCACTCTTGAGAAATGGCAGGTAGTTGTAAAAAAAAGATGGTGACTATAGGAAAAGCACCAAGGGCTGCCTCACTAGTGAAGCAGCCCTTAGTCATTATAAAAATCTGTTTTGTTTTACTCTGGCCCTATTTTTCTTGAGTTCTGTTTTCCCTCAAGATTTAGAACCTTTTCTGATCTGGTATCCCTATACACATGCTACAGGAATACCTCTGTACCAGCCTTCCCCATTACATGAATGAAGGAAGGAACATCGTCAATGGAGACCAGAAGGAGACCAACATCAGTGTGACTACCATCATGGACCAGAACGGCATGACCGCCTTCGTCGCCTTTTCGATGGATATCTTGCCTACCGAACATCCGACAAAGAGAGCCGACCCAACTGGAGGGGTGGTAAGCCCGATAGCCAGGTTCAATATCAGCATGATACCGAACTGGATGGGATCCATTCCCAGATACCCAACCATTACAGGGAACAGGATTGGTGTGGTGATAATGATAAGAGGGGCCATGTCCATGATGCTTCCAAGCACCAACAGCATGACGTTTATCAACAAAATCAACAGGATCCTATTGTCTGTGATGGAGAGCAAGCCGGTGGTTACCGCTTGCGGGATGCGCAGGTATGCCATCAAGTAACCGAAGGAACTGGCTGCGGCAATGAGGCTCATCACCATTGCAAGTGTCTTCAAGGAGTTGCGCAAGATAGAATTCATCTGTCTGATAGGAATCTCACGATAGACAAAGAAGGTAATGATAAATGAGTAGACTGCAGCAACAGCCGCTGACTCAGTTGCAGTAAAGACACCGGAAATGACGCCACCCATAATAATGAGGATGGTGAAAAGTCCGAAGAATGCATCACGTGCAAGCTTGAGGGTCTTCTTCCAGCCAAAGCCTTCCTGCTTGGGATAGTTACGCTTGTAGGCGATGATGGCTGTGGGGATCATAAGCAACAGGCCGAGTCCTACTCCTGGGATGAGGCCACCGAGGAAGAGCTTTCCAACAGAGACACCACCACCGGCGGCCATAGCGAATATGATCATATTGTGACTGGGAGGTATGAGAATACCTTCACAGGCACTGGTTACGGTAACCGCAACAGCAAAGTCAGCATCATAGCCGTCCTCTACCATCATGGGGATAAGCATAGCCCCGATGGAGGATACGTCAGCAACAGCAGAACCGGAGATTCCGCCAAAAAACATGGAGGCAAGGATATTTACCTGGGCAAGACCGCCACGGAAACGACCTATGAGGGCGTTGGCAAAGCCTACGAGCCTACGTGAGATACCACCCTGGCTCATAATCTCCCCGGAGAGGATGAAGAACGGGATAGCCAAGAGGGAAAAGGAGTTAACTCCACTAACCAGACGCTGCACGATGGACATCATAGGGATGCTCAAATATATCGCAGTAAATACTGAAGAAAGGAATAGGGAGAAGGTAATGGGGAACTTCATGACAAGCATGAAGATAAACGAACCGATTAGGATAAAGGAACCCATACTTGCGTTCATCATTTGGCCTTACCTCCCTTAAATTTTAGTACGTCCTCATACAGATGGATAAATGCATAGAGAACAATGAAAATACCTGCGACCGGGAGGACCAGGTAATTGATCGAATTGGGAATATGGGTAGCCGGCAGGAAGGATCTGGCACCGTTGAGGGTGAGTTTCCACCCGTAGAAGATCATGATGCCACCGATGATGATAATCAGCACATCGCGTATACAATCCAGTGCTGTGAAGAAAGCTGCAGGCAACTTTTTCGGCAAGATGCTTACATTGATGTGCAGACTCTCCTTGACTCCAAGGGCCATGGCGATAAAGGTGAACCAGATGACGATGACAAGAGAGATCTCTTCTGACCAGTGGATACCGGAACTGAATCCGTACCGTAAAACGACATTGAGGAATACGAGGACAACCATCGCAACCAATAACACCATGGCCAGCTTGAGAATCCAGACAAAGACGGAGTCAAGTAATTTCTTCAATTGCTCCATGGGAACCTCCTAGTTGGATAGTTAGCAGAAAAGGCGTGGGGTTTTGAAACCCCACGCCATTATAC
>CAYXYD010000243.1:0-2762 GCA_964469205.1 uncultured Sphaerochaeta sp.
TTGGTGTTGGGCTAGACTTGCTCATCTTCCACCTCGATGCTGCTTACTACCAGCTTGAGTATGGTAATGATCTCGGAGACAAGCCAATCGATGCTATCTCTGTTCGATTCTCCCTTCTCTCTCGCTAGTGATTGTCCTCTCTCATGTAGATTGCCCTCCCTCGAAAGGAGGGCAATCTTTTGGTCTGAGAAGTGATTATATTTTCTTTGATTCCCTTTGTTATTGTATTTTTGTTACTTAGATAACATTTTGTAAATATTTGTACTAGCCTGATGATTTCTGCTGTACTTTGTAACTATTACCATGCTATAGTTTTGCCATATTACATAGAGAGAGGTCTATTATGGCAAGCTTTGGAATTTGGGGTCTTATTCCACCCGTACTCACCATTACCCTGGCATTCATTACCAAGGACGTAATGGTATCGTTGTTTTTGGGTATCTTTTCAGGAGCACTGATTGTTGCTGGAGGAAATCCCCTTATGGCAATCATCAACCTTACCGACATGATCGCTAATTCATTGAATGACGGATGGAACATCCGTATCTTACTGTTCTGTGCCCTCCTTGGCGGGTTGGTTGGAATGCTCAGCAGGACCGGTTCTGCACGTGCCTTCGGCCGTTGGGCAGCTGACAAGCTTCATACTCCCAAGACAAGCCTTCTCATGACCTGGTTCTGTGGCTTGCTCATCTTCATCGATGACTACTTCAACAGCCTTGCAGTAGGAACGGTCATGCGCCCCATCACCGACAAGAACGGTGTTTCCCGCGCACAGCTTGCTTACATCCTTGACTCTACTGCAGCTCCTGTCTGTATCCTTGTCCCCATCTCCAGCTGGGTCATCACCGTCATGTCCATCGTAAAAGGATCTGAAGGTTTCTCATCCCTTGGTGTAAGTGAATTTACCTTCTTCATGCGTTCGGTTCCTTATAACCTCTATGCATTGCTTACCTTGGGTATGGTGCTCTATATCATCCTGACCGGACGCAACTACGGTCCCATGGCCAAGAGCATCGCCTATGCCAAGGAGACCGGTAAACTCTATAATGAAGAGTTTGGACCAGCTCCTGGTGAGATTGATGATGGTGGAGAGGCAAATTCTGCCAAAGCAAAGCCTTTGGACATGCTGTTGCCTATTCTGGTGCTCATAGCCTCTGCAGTAATCCTCTTCCCCATGACCACCTACCTTGGTGCCATCGGTAGTGAAGGTATTGCCACTTTGGGTGCTGCAATGGCTTCCATGAGTCTCGGTGATGCATTCAACAATACAGACGCCTCCATGGCTCTCTTCTATGCAGTCATCTTTACCTTGTCCATCTCCTCTGTCTACTACATCGGGCGCAAGCTCTTCACTATCAAGGGAGCGAGTGATGCTATTGGTGAAGGTATCAAGAGCATGGTTCCTGCCCTGATCATTCTTACCATGGCTTGGACCATTGGCTCTGTTATCAAGAACAGTCCTGAAGATGGAGGCCTTGGTCTTGCATCATACCTCAGTGAAGTAGTTGTCGGAGGTGGTTTCCCCATCGCCCTTATTCCGATCATTGCCTTTGCCCTGTCTGCCTTGATCTCCTTCTCAACGGGAACCTCATGGGGCACATTCGCCATCATGATCCCCATCGTGATGCCGATCGCAGTTGGACTTGCACAGGCCAAGGGCCTCGATGGTACAGGCCTGCTCAACGCAGCTATGATCAGCGTAAGTGCAGTACTTGGTGGTGCGGTATTCGGAGACCACGCTTCGCCGATCAGCGACACGACCATCCTCTCTTCAACTGGTGCTGGTTGTCCTCACCTTGAGCACGTTGCTACCCAGATGCCCTATGCGATGACTACAGCTGCCTGTGCCTTGATCGGATTTGTCTTTGGAGGAATCTTCTTGAACGTCCTGGTTGCCTGGATTGCTACCCTTGCAGCGTTTGCTGTTGCTATGGCGGTTCTTCCTCGCTTGTATGCAAAATAACTAGTTCCTTTGTATTGATTTGTAGCCCTCCTATTTCGGAGGGCTACTTTTCGTTTGCTATGCGATGGGAAGAATCGTATACTCTTAGTGGAGGCTCGTATGAATATTGTCAAGATCAAGGCACAAGTGAAAGAGTACGATTGGGGCAATTCGTCCTTCATCCCTACGCTCCTCGGTCAGAAATCAGACGGAAAACCCAAAGCAGAACTTTGGATGGGCACCCATCCAAGTGGAGAATCCCTCATAGACGGTACCGACCAGAAACTTTCTGACTTCCTTCGTAAGGATGCCCAGCACTGGTTCGGACAGGATCACCTTGACTGGTTTGGCCCTGAGCTACCCCTTTTGCTCAAGGTCCTTGCCATTGACCGTCCCCTCTCCATCCAATGTCATCCCTCTGAATTCCAGGCAAGGGAAGGGTGGGAAGGTGAAAATGCTTTTCGTACCCGGTTCCCCAAGGAGCTCTGGAACTACAAGGACCCCAACAGGAAGGCTGAGGTCATCTATGCCCTTACCCCTCTTACTGCAATGTGTGCCTTCCGTCCCTTGGAGAATATCCTTCCTATCCTAAAATCCCTCATTCCTGTCGGATTTGCTGCGCACTTCTCTGAATTGGATGCAGAAACTCCAGATAAAAATCTTGCTCAGCTTTTTGTGACCCTCTACACCATGAAGAAGGAAGCGCTTGTACCCCTTATAAAGGAGTACATCGCATCCTTGCGTGAGAGAGAGGACCTTCCTTTTTCCTCCCCTGATGGCCTCTTTCTGGAAAGCAAGGGCATAGCCCTGACCTGCTTCG
>CAYXYD010000244.1:0-2754 GCA_964469205.1 uncultured Sphaerochaeta sp.
CCTAGCTATAGCAGGGAGCATACTGCCTGCTGTACAGGCATTGTCCCTGAGCTTGCAAGAAAGAGAAAGGACAGCTTTCGTTCCGGCCACCCCACCCATTCGGTTGTGGCGTTCGGAAGGGAAGCAGAGAGCTTTGTAGCAGAGGATGAGAAGTGCGGCACCCCGTGTGCACGTAACTCCGCTTGGGGAAGACTGCTCGATCGTGATGCAACCATTCTCCTGGTAGGGGTCGGCATGAACCGCGATACCTTTATCCATGGTATTGAGGAGTGGGTCGATGTCCCGAATCGTCTCAGCGAAAAGCCCCATATGCTTACCAGCAATCTGGGTGAAGGCAATACGGTGCAAATCCTTTCAAAGCGGCACATCGGCTTTCCAGCTGAACAGTTCCCTACCGTAGAAGAGCCATTGAGAAAAATGGGTATCATCAAGGAAGGGCTGATAGGCGATGCCAAGGTGCTCTACCATGGGGCTCAAGCCATCTATGAGGGCCTTGATCCTATGCTACAAGAGAATCCTGGTCTGTTTGATCAATAAACGTATCTAAAACAACACTATTCTATGTCCTCTTCTTCTAGAGCCTAGACTGAACACGTTCAAAGCATAGGCCCAAAATGGATTTCTTATATAAGTATGCAAGAGCCTTTTCTGGGTGGACACTGTCTTACAGATCAATGTAAGGAGCATAACCATGCAAGAAGAGAAAACAACGGCAACGGACAAGAAAAAGGGAACAAAAGAAAAGGCAAAGACCAAGAAGAAACTGAAGCTGGGCAAAGCCCATGTCGCGATGCTCAGCGTCAGTGCAACCGTCCTGGTATTCATCCTGGCTTTCAGCTGTTACGGATGTAGCTACCAACCCATCACCCCACCTACTCCAGAAGAGGCAGAGGTCACCTTCGAGAACCTATACAACTCCACATGGGAACTAGACACTGCCATGGGAGTAACAGCCCTTGAGGAGATGTATGACCTTCCAGTTGAGCGTTTTGTCATAGAGGGAAAACATGCTGATAACGAATCTGCAAGCACTACCATGTTCCTCAAAGGATGTCCTGAAACGTATGTTGAGCTTTCATATAGGGAAGGGTATGGGTTCACCCTCGCATCAGGTGATCAAGAGTTTGCAGTGAAGCTTCTCTACTCCGCAAGCAAGGATGGAAAGAGTGAAACACTTACTATGATAGGAAATGAAAGCAATATACACTGCTACTACTTGAAAAAATAACCTTTTATGGCGATATTGTTACCAAGACAGGCGGAAGAACTCACATGTGGTGAGTGATACCGTCTGTTCCTAAAGGATATAAGCCATGCGATATACACCACACTACCTGCTTCTTGACGAGGAACAGGCTGTAGTAACAACCCCTTTCCTGCTGGAGATACTCGACTCAGCTTTGATCGAGAATATCCAGATGGGAAACATACAGGCCGCCTATGGGGTCCTCGATCTCAGCATCAGCCTAGCCCAGGCAACGGATAAGAACCCTCTCTCCCCTTTGGAGGGGCAGAAGATTCTCTCCAAGGTCAAGAAGGCTATGGACAAGGGAAACATTGCCAATGCCAAACAGCAGATGGTGGAGTTTGCCTTGAGGGCATAAGAGAGCAAGCTTGTCTGCTTGGTTCACCAACCAAGCAGACAAATTCATACAGACAAGCGTAAAAAGACAAGATTACAGCAAAACAGAAAAAAGCTTCTTTCGATGGGAAACCAACGAGAGAAGCTTTTTTCTATACAAATGAAAGACAACAAAAACTGAGCCCTTGAAGAACCACGAGCATCACCCCTACCGATGAAGCATTGGCATAAGGGAAGAAGGCATCACTACATAAGGGCCAAGAGGGCCCGGCTATTCATCCTCTTCCCTATGGGAAGTCAGCATCTCATCTACCCAGTCCTCTTCTTCATATACCATCCCGTTCCTGCCAGGGACCTTCCTGATAGGACCACTGGCATAGAGGGTGCAATTCTTAGGACCGTAACAGAAGGTCTCCATCCTGTACTTCCTCTTGCCAGGGTTCCACTGGTCGATGATGATCTCAACTGCCATCTTGCATCCCCAGATGCAGGATGTGCACTTGCTCTCGTAGGTCCTCACAGAGAGCCTTCTCGGCCCTCTTTCCCGATAGACAGGAAGGGCAGGAGGTACGATCGTCCAAGGAGAAAATGAGGCGTCTAAGGGATTTTCAGCCAGTACTTTCAGCTTTGAGACACGGTAATAGTCCACGCTTTCCACCTGAGGATCGAGCACTGTAGAGCAAGAGCCGGAGAGGGTCATCCCGACTCTAAACTGATGCTTCTCCTGTGCCCCTACTCCGCTACCTATGGACAGGTTCTGTTCCCTCTGCCTATCAGCAACAACCAAGGCATATCCCAAGTAGGAGTGTGATCCCTGGTCAAAGGAACGAAGCAGCCTGATCCTAGGCTGGATAGAGATGATGAGACCTTCAAAGAGAATCTTTTCCACACTATGCCCCCTCTAAAATTTCATGCTAAAAATATAGGATAAAAGGAGCCTCATTCAGGGTCATTAGCCCTCAGTTTGGCAATAACCCCATGATATAGCTCAAATTACAATTTGGCAATTGTATTCTCAATTTGTAAGAACTAAAACCCCAGAGCCTACAACACCAAAACAGAAGCGATGACCAAGTCGCCAAGGGCAAGTTAGCAAGACCTTTCTAAACCAAGGGATGGGTGCTATCTTTCAGCAAGGAGCGACCCATATGGATACAAGCACAAAAACTTTT
>CAYXYD010000245.1:0-2686 GCA_964469205.1 uncultured Sphaerochaeta sp.
GTCTAAGTACTGTAGAACCTAAGGTCGTACTCAGTGATCCTCCACCCATGATGTAACGGCCATAATTTTGGTCTATTATTGTTTTGACTGGAGAGACCCCTGGGGTTATCTTGCTGATATAAGGCTCATCAGTAAACGCATATCCACCCATCAGGGCCCAGTTCGCCTTTGCCCCGAAGTGGCTAATTTTACCAAATACCTCACTGTTTTTTATGGTGTTATCCCGCATTGTAAGCTTGAATTCTGCATTATCAAATGCATTAGAAGGGGCTCCAGGTAGTGACATCTCCTTCGCCCACATCGAACCCTCTGCTGGCATGCTGGTAGGAATGAACTTAGGCATCCAAATCCCTTCGAAGGTAAAGGCATCCTTGTAGTAATCAATCTTTATGGCAGGCACCCCTTTTCTTATCTCCTTGAAGTCGGCAAGGATGAAGGAGCGCATATCCCTAGGGCTTACCAGGTCGGTGATGAATGCACCTTCTGCCACGCCCCAGATGATGGCCTGTTTTCCTACCCTGATATCGGCATCTTTTAGGTAGAAGTCGATATAGGCTTCTCTTATCCCAAGCTGAAAATCATCTTTACCGTCACCCATGTAGATGGTTGGGTTCACCACCATGTGGGTATTTTCTCCCCATCCTGCAAGGGTGAGGTCCAATGTCTGCTCATGGACTGCGAAGGACGAGTCTTCAAAGGTGTAGGCGATATAATCGCGTAGCATCCCGTTGAACTCTATGTCCTTTGCAGTCAGTGATAGGGTAGCTACAGTGAGCATTATCGCCAGTGTTACTACTATTTTTGTCTTGTTGTGTTTCATCGTCTGTTGCTCCTTAAACTCTTGGTCCGATCTTCATCTGTCTTTCGGTGAAGACACTATCTCTCAGGTCGTTGTTGAACGTGACATCCAGCATCTGGATCCTCGTAGAGCTGCCCTTGTCGACATTGCTCATTGTCATATCGGTAATGACCCAAATACCATCGGTTTTCTCATATGATTCGATCTCCAGCTTCTTGCCCAATGTTCCGTTAGGAAGATAGAACTCCTTCTTTAGACCGATCCACTCGTCTTCGACAACCCAGGCAAGGGCCTTTGCATAGGTAGGATTTGCTTCCTTGGGAATACTCTCGACTACCAGACACTTTCTGCCGTCGAGGGTTTCTGTACGAAGGACCTTGTGCGTATCTACACTAGGGTGACGGGTCCCCATGTCGTCATAGGTGAAGTCTGAACCCATGAAAGAGTCGTTCTTCTTATCAGAAGCTACCCGCTTCACCCGCTTGAGGGCGGGAAGGTAGATCCACTGGTCATCGCTTCTTCCGTCAGAATAGCTATAGCTGAGGAAGCTGGTGCCTTTTACATCAGATGGTGCGAGGAAGAACATAATCTTCTTCTCTCCGTCTTTATCAGTCTGTCTGAACTGTTGGATGCTTCGCTCTCTTGTCGATCCCCTGGAATTGGTCAGGGTCATGACAAGGTTGGCACTCATGTTGTTGCCGCTGTCTCGGGTATACACCGCTTGCATTGCCTCTTCGCCGCTATATGCGGCAGAGAGGGTGATAAGGGCGAAAAGGGCGATGGCTACACTGGTTGCCATGCGTTTCAGATGTTTGTTTTTCATGTTTTGTTCACTCCTGTATGTGATAGTTGTAGTTTTTGTATCTTCTTGGGCAAGAATCGATTCTTCTTGTCCAGATAATTGATGATGACGATAAGGATGCTAAGGGTCAGCAGTGCACTCATTGCCATGTTCAGTACGATAAGGGCCCCTACCTGCCTATTGGGTGGGAAGACGCTGAACAATAGGACTGCAAACCCTCCCATCACAGCGATGGCGTTCAGGATGATCGCCCTTCCTGTATGGGAGATCGTATCCTTGGTCGCGTTTTCGCGGCTGTAGCCCTGTAGCCTACGGTTTGTGTAGTGTTCAAGCAGGTGAATGGAGTAGTCGACCCCGATACCCACCGCAATACTCGATATGAGGGCAGTCGCCGAACTGAGAGGGATATTAAGCAGACCCATTACCCCGAAGTTGACCACAGCTGTAATGGCTATAGGCACCGTTCCTGCAAGCCCTACCCAGATGTTCTTGAACAGGAGAGTAAGAAGCAGAATCACTATGATAAAAGAGAGGCCCAAGCTGATTATCTGACCCTTGAGCAGGAGGGTGGAGAAGACAAAGGCCTTGTATCCACTGCCTGCAAAGCTGATCTCTATGCCATGGGAGGCAAACGTGGGTGCAGCCTCCTCAGCGAGAGTTATGATGGTTTCCATCACAGCCGAGCTGTCACTCTTCAGTTGGAAAGTGATGTTGGCCTTGGTGTAGTCGTAATCGACGACCTTCTCCAAGGTCTCAGGGTCCCCGGAGAACTCATACAGCAACAGGTATTGGGCAACCAATTCCCTGCTTTCCGGTATGACTTCAAAGGCTTGGTCATTCTCATGCATGACCAGGTTCATCTGCTTGAGGAACGTGGTCAGCGAGAAGGTTGCCCCTACCATAGGGTCCTGGGCGAGTCGGCTCTGAAGATCATCCATAGCCTGCAGTACCTCAGGTTCCTTGAAGGTTCCCTCATCCGCACTGCTGAGGATGATGTTCAAGGAGGATGTCCCTCCGAATTTCTTGTTTACGAATGCATCGGTCAGGGCGATAGGGGAGTCAGGCTCGAAGTTTGCCAAAAAGCT
>CAYXYD010000246.1:0-2600 GCA_964469205.1 uncultured Sphaerochaeta sp.
AGGGAGGAAAAGATGGTTGTTGACAAGATGTACATGAAAGAATTGAGAAAGTGTTACAGCCATGGTGAGGTACAATTCACCTCGGAGCTTGAGCAGCTGATTTATGATCGTCTGGGCACAGAACCTGAATCCTACCAATACACCGAACAAGATCTTCACGAACAGGTCACAAAACTTGTGATGAGGTACCAGACTCCCAAAGGTAGGCTTGAGCTGGTGCATGGATTGGACCAATTAGAAGAAAAAATCTAGTTCACAGAAAATAGCATAGCTAATCAGTTGTCGATGGATAAAAAACAGCAAAATACAGAGGAGAAGATTGATTCTGAAGGTTGGTTCTAGGAAATCAGTATCATCGTCTTTGGAAATATATCTTCTGGTTTTTTCCAAGTTATTCGGGAATTGAAATCCAACTCAAAAAAGCATTTCCCAATGAACATTATCAAATTAATATGAGAATAACGGCAACAGATGACTGATTCGCCCTCCCGGGTACTTTTCCCATGGAAATATACCTCCAATTTGAAATCATCTCCCAATGCACATTCTCAAATTAATATGAGAATAATGGCAACAGATGACTGGTTTGCCCTCCCGGGTACTTTTCCCATGGAAATATACCTCCAATTTGAAACCATTTCCTGATACGCATTCTCAAATTAATATGAGAATACCTTCTTCAATCGAAAGGTTCATCATCCTTTTTCCATCTGTTATTGTTGCAGTGCCTATAGAAGGTGGCGACAGACATGCCAAGTGTTGCTGCGGCAACCTTCGTCCCTTCCTTTTTCTTGAGCGAGACTACCTCACCACAAGTAAGATGAACAGCTTCCTCTTTCCTGAGCCTCCCTGCATCGCGGGTCCGCTTGTATTTACAGAAATCATCGCTGTATTGTACACAGAGGAAGGTCTTGCCATCTCTGACTGTGAGCCCAATATGAAGCCCGGCGACATGTCCAAGCACACCCAGTTTCTGAGCATCCCTCCGTAGGTCTTCTCTAGGAACAACCTCAAACAGCATTTCCTTGTCCTGCATAATGGAATTCCTCCATGATAATGGGATTTGTCGGTCAGCCTCTCGTTCTATTCTTGGGGTGTCGGGTGCTTGAGCCGATATGACTGTCCTCTCAACGAGAAGCATCGTGAATTTTCCATTATCCGATCCAGCAAGGCTCCTGTAAGTACAGGGTCCCCAAGAATCTCATCCCAGTTCTCGATTTCCTTGTTGGTCGTGATGATGATCGAGCTTTTCTGGTACAGCTCACTGATCAGGCTGAAAAAGGCATTTGCCTGTTCCCTGCTTATGGGCAGGAACCCAATCTCATCGATGATGAGAACCTGGCTTTTCAGGATTCTGCGGTATCGGAAGGCCGCCGCCCTGCTTTTTTTCCTGTTGTCCAAAATTTCAATGAGGTTGCTCATCCGTTCAAAACACACAGAGTAGCCTGCATTGACAGCTTCCAGGCCCAATCCAATGGCAAGCAGGGTCTTTCCGACCCCCGGAGGCCCCAGGAAAATGATGTCAGTTGCAGCATCGACCCAGTTTAGCTCCTTGAGCTCCATGATCTGGGTGGGGGTTATGCCACCCTCGAGCTCGGCGGTGTTGAATTCGTCGATATTCTTTGCATTTGGAGGGAAGTGTGCTCCTGCATAATTGCGTATGCGCTTCTTCTCATTACGGGCCGCGAGCTCCAAATCAAGAAGTGTGAGCAGGAACTCTCTGGGGGTCTGGCTCTCTCTGGCTGCATTCTCAAGCAATATGGGCAACTGTTCGGATGCCCGTTTGAGACCAAAGGATGCCAATAGCTGTTGCGCCTGGGGCGTCTTCATCTGCTGTATCTGTTTCATGGCTTTGAATCTCCTAATGTACAGGTATAGGACGATGCCTTGGCGTTGAACCTGTCAGCGTAGGCACTTAAGTCGCGCTTCTGCACCGGTATGCCCGACACAGGCTTGGGAATAAGCTCTGGAAAGAGAGATTCTGCCTGTTCCTCCCTAAACTTTTCAAGGGCTGCATATTCGAGGATGAATGCGCTGGCCTTGAAGTTGCCTGAGGCGATGCAGGAAGACAGGGCCTCATCCAGGACAGTCTGTCTGACCCACTCCAATTGTGAGAGGTATTGTTCGATTCTCCCGGCCTGCTCTTTCTTGTATCGGGGATATTTCTCGAAGACCCCTTCCAAAAACTGGCTCATCAGGGCGCCATATTGCTTGATGAGGGCATTGGCGATGACTTTCGATTTGGTCGACTCGGGACGCTTGTGGTCGGGATTGGTAAAAGTGCCGTTCTTTCCTGGGGAAAGGACCCATCGGGTAATCTCACGTTCAGTCTCAATGTCATAGACGAACATCTGCTCTTCGATGATCCTGAACTTGACTGTCTTGAAGCAGTAGGTGTAGGGCACCGAATATCTGTTGGTATGGTACCTGATGTAAAAGGAATCGCGAATGTCAACGATGTGGTAGTCTGTCGTGACATTGGCATAGAGGGATGGCAGCAACGGCCGCAGAGCCTTCTGTTCGAACTCCAGCTCATCTGCAGGGACCTTCAGGGTAATGCGATGTACTCTCTGGTTCTTCCTTTTCAGCCAGCTGTTGAG
>CAYXYD010000247.1:0-2590 GCA_964469205.1 uncultured Sphaerochaeta sp.
TAACCTGCCGATTGTTTCTGATACTGGCAACCAATACATCATTTCAAACCCGATTCCTTACAATGAATTCCTCAATCGGATAATGCGTACTACCCATCTGCCGATTACGACAGTTCATAAGGCAATGTATGATTATGTACACAAGCATGGGCCATTGAGTCCTGAATATATCAACGCAAATTCAGTCAGCATGTTTATCTATCAATTCCAAGAATGGAAGAGTAAAAATCTACAAGGACGATTCAAATATAAGAGAAGCAACACTCCCGTTAGAGCTACTGCTCTCTCTTACGCAGATGGATCGCCCCGTGAAGAAATCACCCAAGGACGAATTGGAATAAAAATCACGGAGGGAACCCCTAGTGGGAAATACCTATATGATTCTTTTGCTTATGACTCCCCCTTGGAGCAAAAAAACATCATGTCGGATATTGAGGAAGTGGTTGTTTATGGGAAAATACCACGAAACAGCATAGCGATACCAACAATAACTGGAGAGAGGTTCAGCCCCGACTTCATGTATGTCGTAAGGAGAGCTTCGGGTGAAAAGGAGTTGAATATTGTTGTCGAGACAAAGGATGTTGAAGATAAATCTGTTTTAAGGTCAATAGAACAGTTGAAAATTGATTGTGCTAAGACCTTTTTTGAAACACTGTCCAAGGATGGTTATACGGTGCACTTCCGAGATCAACTCAACAACAAGCAAATGGTTCAGATTATTAAGGATGTACTTGATCAAAATCCGTGATGCATTGTATTCCTTTGTGATGAATCTTTTCTTCAGTGTTCTTCTGAGAGTGTTCAAAAATGCAAAAAAAACCGGTCTCCTAACTCTTAACGAGCAAGTTAAACCGGCTTTTTTGGATTGTATCAAATACATCCTATAAGGTTGTCCAGGAAAAGACTCGAACTTGGACTTCCTATACAAGGTGATCACATAGTTATAATCCTGTCCTGTCCTTATTTATCCCCAAACTCAGGCACAATGCAGATGAACACAAACGGCTCATCCCCTGCATTGGATATCTGATGGAGGATATCAGAAGGGATATAGGCCGTGGAGCCTGCCTTCAGTGGATAATCCTTGCCATCCATGAAGAGCATTCCTTCTCCTTCGACACCATAGATGATATGTTGCCAGGGGTGGGTATGACGGGGCGCAAAGCCTCCCTTGCCCAGGGTGAACATCCTCATGACGTGGTCCTTCCACCCTTGGGCCGGTCCTACGAGTACCTGTTTGGTAACGTTTTTGGAAGAGGGACTCTCTATCTGCTTTTTCTCAATCTCATCACGATGTGACACAAACATAGCGTTTCTCCTATTTTCCTTGCAGCTTTTCCATGACCCAATCGGTTCTCGATCCACTCTCACCTGTGCTCGGACATATGCCTTTTCCCAAAAGCTCATTCACCACAGTCTGGATCAGGGGCTTGGCAACATGCATTGGAGCTTTGTCTACAGCCAAGGTTTGTTCCCCTTCTTCTGTCCTGATATGTATAGGCTCTTCAACAGCGAGAACAGAGTAGGAAATTTCCCCTTTGCTGCCACAGATGATGGTCTTATCTTCGTCTTTGAACGTATTGAAGCAGAAAATACCACTTCCCATGACATTGTTCTCATGCTTCCAGCTACCACTGACAATATCATCGGCGGCATAGGTCTTGCTCTGGTTCTCTACAAACCCTTGGGCTTCCTTGATAGGACCGCAATACCAGTCAACAAGGTCCAGGGCGTGCGAACCTACATCAAGGAAGCGTCCGCCTCCAGATAGTTTAGGATCGACTCGCCAGGAGCCGCCGCCCTTTTTGTCCTCTTCAGCAATGCTCTGGTGCATTGCAACATGCACATACCGAATCTCTCCAATGGTGCCGCTATCGAGCAAGGCCTTGATCTTCAGATATTTGGGCAGGGCCCTGCGGTAGTATGCACTGAAAAAGGGGACACCCTTCTCCTTACAAAATGAAGTCATCCTTTTGCTCTCTTCACTGGATACGCCCAAAGGCTTCTCGCAGTACACAGGTTTGCCTGCTTCTGCTGCCTTGAGGGTGTACTCCATATGGGAGTTGGGATGGGTGGCGATGTATATGGCGTCCACTTCAGGATCGTCGATGAGCTTTTGGGCATCATCATACCAGCGTGGCACATTATGTCTTTTTGCGTAGTCAGCAGCCTTTTCGCTGTTTCTGCGCATCACTGCAACCAAGGAGGAACCATTGGATTTCTGCAAGCCGGGTCCGCTCTTCTTTTCGGTCACATCTCTACAACCTATGATGCCCCAACGGATCGTTTTCATATGTTCTTCCTATTTTCTCTCTTTCTTTGTTTTTCTCTTTCTCTTGTTATGTTACTTCTGTTCCCAACCAAGCAACTTTGAAAGACTGTTGCACTCAGCCAGGATGGAAGTGACAAAACGTTTTTTATCTTCAGGATCAAATCTGAATAGAGGCCAGGAAACACTCATCGCAGCAATTGCCCTACCTGTATAGTCCTTGATAGGAGCTCCTATACAGAGCGTTCCCATCTCATGCTCCTCGTCATCGGAAGCCCAGCCCTGGGTTCGGACTTTTTCCAGCTCCGCTCTTAGTGCATG
>CAYXYD010000248.1:0-2576 GCA_964469205.1 uncultured Sphaerochaeta sp.
AAGAGGACTGGGATTCCTCAACCGAGAGGTTGAAATTTGTCTTGAGTCGATAGAGAGCGTCATTGCTGCAGAGAAAGGTGGGGCAGACCGTGTGGAGTTCTGTGCTGACCTGTTTGAGGGTGGCACCACCCCTTCCCTTGGAGCCTTCAAGGTAGCAAGAGAGAACAGCAAAATTACTATGAGTGTGATGATTAGGCCCCGTGGTGGGGATTTCTGCTACTCCGACTTGGAGTTTTCTGCCATGAAGGAAGACATTAAGCTGTTCAAGAAAGAAGGAGCTGACTGCGTGGTATTCGGCATCCTTACCCCTGATGGGGAGATTGATGTCAAAAGGAATAAGGAACTTGTCGAGCTTGCCCGTCCCATGCAGGTGACCTTCCACCGTGCCTTTGACATGACACCCAATGCAGAGGCTTCCTTGGAGACCTTGATAGACCTTGGCTTTGACCGCCTCCTTACCAGCGGGCTTGAGGCTACGGTGATCGAGGGTATGGAAATCCTTGCTGATCTGGTAAAGCAGGCTGGCGACAGGATCATAATAATGCCGGGCTGTGGTATCACCGAGCGTAACTTTGCTTTCCTTGACAGCAAGGTAGGGGCCAAGGAGTACCATGTGTTCCTTCCCGGCACCACCGAGTCGAAGATGACCTACCGTCCTGATCACATCTACATGGGTGGGATGCTCAAGCAGCCTGAGTTCGCCATCAGCCATACGGACCTAAGCAGAGTGAAGAATGTCACTAAGATAGGGGGCACTCTGTGAAGAAGAGAATATTTGTAGGGGGACTCCACCATGAGAGCGATACCTTCAACCCCATCATTACCGGTAAGGATGACATCTGGGTTACCAGAGGTGAAGATATTCTGAACAAGAAGGGTCGTGATGCCGCCAGTGGCATCATTGCCACCCTTACCTGTGCAGGGTATGAGGTCATCCCCTCGGTCATCGCCAGAGCTGTGCCCAATGGTGTGTGGGATAGATCTTATTATCTGGAGTTGAAGGAAGAACTGTTGACAGCATTGAAAAAGGCTGGGGATATCGATGGCATAAGCCTATCCTTGCATGGTTCGATGCGTGTCGATGGTATTGGGGAAGCTGAGCAGGATTTGCTTAAAGCTATTAGAGATATCCATCCTAAGCTTCCTGTCATAACGAGCCTGGACATGCATGCCACCCTGACCAAGAGGATGTTTCATGCACTGGACGGTATGGTGGGCTACAAGTGTGCACCCCATACCGATACCTATGAGACAGGCATCCATGCGGCCCTTATGATGATTCGTGCCTTAGAAGAGGGCTTCATGCCAAAGAGCAGTGCATGCCGCATCCCCATGCTGGTTGCAGGGGAGCAGAGCGAGACCTCTGTCGAGCCGATGATAAGCCTGATAAAAGAGTTGAGGAAGATGGAAGGGCGAGCTCATGTGCTTGCCTGTTCGTACCTGTTGGGCTTCCCCTGGGCTGATGGCGAGGAGAACGGTGTGCATGCTGTGGTAACCACCGATGGGGACCAGGAGCTTGCCGAAAAACTAAGCAAAGAACTTGCAGAGATTTTCTGGAATAAGCGCAAGGAGTTCGCCTTCTACAATGAGACCCGGATGCCCGACGATGCCCTAGAGGCTACGAAGGCTTCTCTAGGGGAGAATGTATACCCTGTAGTTATCAGCGACAGTGGGGACAATCCTACAGCAGGATCAAGTCAGGATGTGACGAACTTCCTTGCCTTTATCCTTAAAGATAAAGTACTCTCCAATCTTACTCCTCCGTTGGTTTATCAGGGTTTCTATGATCCTGAGGTAGTGAAACTGGCCAAGAAGGCTGGTGTGGGAAAGACCATAGAGACTACCCTTGGCGCCAAGTTTGATACCCTGAAAAGCAAACCTATTGCTATCAAGGCTGAGGTGAAGGCAATAACAGAGCATTGGAAGAGGGCATACAACAGTGATTTAGTTCTACTAGATGTTGCGGGTGTTGATGTAATAGTCACATCTAAGCATGTTGGTTGTTATGATCCTGAGATGATGTGCGCCCTTGGGGTAGAGCCAGAAGAGAGAAAGGTCATCGTAGTGAAGCTTGGGTATCTGGAACCAGAGATCCGAGCCATTGCAAAGAGGTCTATGATGGCGCTTACTACCGGTTCCACTGATGAGTTGTTTGAGAGGCTTCCGTATAAGAAGCTGAAGAGACCAATTTATCCTTTGGATGGGGACTTTGAAGCGGAGCTGATGTTGCTGTAGAGAACAGGGTTTTCTTACGGTAGGATGAGACTGGAAGTACATTCTGGTGATACTTGAAGAGGTGGAGACAGAAAAAACAGAAAGGATTGTCATCTAAACACCATGGGGGAACCTGATAGCAGGGTCCCCCTTGGTGTAGATGGTGTTTCTTGAAAAAGCAACGGAGAAATTCGGACTAGAAAAAAGCAGAATACAATGAACCCCTAGATGAAACAAAACCTCCCCATTGTGAGTTATCTGATTATTCATATTGACAAGATTTTTGATTGCAAGGGCACATGACTGGTATGTTGCGTATCCAGTCATAGCGCCATATTGTCGGTTAGAAGAACGTTGAGGGT
>CAYXYD010000249.1:0-2558 GCA_964469205.1 uncultured Sphaerochaeta sp.
TTCATGACCAGAGGAGTGTCTTCAAGCATTGCCTTTAGTACTCTGGTCACCGCCTGGAAACCGTTTTTCTTTCGATATTTCCTCATAAATGTACGGAAAAACTGCTCAAGCAAATTGTTTGTCCGCTGCGGTTGGATGAGCATTTTCCCTGCAGGTGTCTCGATTGTGATAGGATCACAGAAAAGCTTGTCCCAATACTGAGTGATTGAATCGAGCAGCCTTTGATACGCTTTTTCCTTCATGCGGTTCGTATCCTTGGATAGCCGGAGATGAAACTTCTTGACCTCGTTTTCGATCGTTTTCATGCTGCAGGGTTCTCCCATATCATTGAGACCCCGCTTATTCTCCGGCAGCGTTATTCTCATGGCAGTTCTGAGACGACTGAACACCACCACTTTCTCTTGCATCCTGGCCGATGCCTTTTTGAGTACCGAATCCCTGATGACCGGCTTTAGGTCACTGCGGATGGTAGTGCAGAGCTTTTTTTTCTTGCCAGTCTTGCATACAGAAGCGAATCCAACCGTACCCAGCAGTGTGTATGCAGTTACCAGTCTCTGGTAAAAGCTCAGATAGGGCTGGTCAAAGGGAAATCCGCATCCTTGTCCCTGATGCTTGCCCTCAAGTACCCATACAAGCAGTGTATGGATAATAAGCGATGGCAATCCTTCATAATTGCCGGGGGCCAACTCTTCTCCAGTCTCGAAAATCCTGATGTATGTCTGTATCAGATGTGGTGAGGAACTGGCGACAGTAGCGTGCAAGGTGCGGACCCTCTTTCTCAGGATACCCTGGATTCCATAATCCTTCAGTCTTTTCCTGATGCTGTCATGCTCCTCCCCCAAAAGGTTTTTCCCTGCTGCCTTGAGAAAATGAAAATGACAGATGAAGGTTGGGACCTGTGCAAACACTTCCCTTACGGCCTGTGCTATCCCTTTACCCATGTCACTGACCACCGCCATAGGATCTCCGTAAGCGGTTTTGATACCTGCAAGGAACGGGATCAGCTCATCGGCGTTCTCGGTAGATACCTTTGTATTGTCAAGTACGATTTCTGTCATACCGTCAAGCACACTTACCAGATGTGGACTGTCACCGTCACAGGTACCGTCGAGGTGCAGGATGTATCCTCCTTGTATCGACAAGAAGTCCCTCGTCTCCTTCTGTACCTTCTTATGCAACAATGACAGATATACGATGAACTTCTTCGCCAGGTACGAGACCTCACTCTTGCTGATGGTTATATGTTTTTCTGCCAGACTCGCTA
The DNA here is from genome assembly GCA_964469205.1 of uncultured Sphaerochaeta sp. Classification (GTDB taxonomy): domain Bacteria; phylum Spirochaetota; class Spirochaetia; order Sphaerochaetales; family Sphaerochaetaceae; genus Sphaerochaeta. The sequence goes on from CAYXYD010000249.1 coordinate 1,265, forward strand.
CTATCTGTTGGTTGTCAACAGAATCCAGAAAAAATGCCCGTCCCACAGCAACCATCACATCATAGCCCATGTTGCATCGTACCGGGACCAGTCGCTTCAACTCTTCAGAACCCACAACATGTCCGCACTGGGAGCAGGAATATGTAGCTTCGCGGGCTCTGAAATCTCCGATAGCCAGGGTCGCAACCTGTTTGGTGGTTGTCTTGAGCACCATCATTTTTGCTCCACACCGTGGGCAGGTAGGGGATTCAGGTCGGAAGGTAATGGTGGGCAGGGTGGGAAACAGACTTGCAGATGCCAGATTGTCTGTCAGTCGGGTAAGGATCCCTCTGAGAACGTTCACCCGTTCATATGCCGTTTTTTTTTAAGACCATGGCAACTGAAAAGATTCTCGATCATGTGCACGTCGGTCTTGTGCCCCGCCTTCCCTAGCTTCTGCGCGAGTTCTTCCGGTAGAAGGTCCGGGTGTTTGATCAACTCAACCAGAATAATGATGCTCAGGGCATCCGAAGGCAGTTTCAGTGCCGAAGGTTCCGGGGGAAACCTTCTTCTCTTCTGGGCCTGGTATACCGCTTCATCGGCTGAAAAGTACACTACCTGCCGTTTGTGCTTTTCTCTCCTCACTCCCTCAAGTCCCTTGCATTGGGGAAGATAGGAGTTGGGGTTTGTCCCGAGAATCTCCTCCAGCTCAGAGTTGGACAGCCCGCTTGCAGCTATCTGTACCAGATGCACGACGGTGTCCTTCATCGTACCATGCTTGGAGAAGAAGGCGCCTTCATGTCTCCACAGGCCCTGCTTGTTGAACACAGGTATCGAGGGAAGGGTGTAATACTTTCCACTTTGGTTGTAGCTGCTCAATGCGTCCCACTCTTTCAGACGTCTTCGTACGGTGGCTTCAGAAAGTTGCAACAGCAGGCAAAGGGAAGAGAAGGTCAGCACCTTTTGTCGCTTGAAGGCAGTGATGGCTTGCTCATTGTGGTCTGTTTTTCTTGGTCTCATACGCCGCTCCTGTTATGAATATATCTAAGTAATAAGGTAGTTGGATTACCTATATACCTTAGACTATATCATAACAAAAGGAATAACTCATCCCTTTCAAGCCGAAATAATCACTTTTCCCCCTGAAAAAGCTGCAGGTTATGAGAAAACCTACATGATTCTGTTTGAGTTATTTGTTTTATGGATGGAATTTATTCAGTTCACAACCGTTTGTTGTTTCCATAGAGTATTACACATGACGGAGGCCTTCTATGAAATTGAGATATCTGAAAGGAATTTTTACAACCCATGATTT
>CAYXYD010000250.1:0-2536 GCA_964469205.1 uncultured Sphaerochaeta sp.
ACATAGTTCTTACCAACAGAGCCTTGATCTTCAATAAGAATGGCTATGTGGTTGGTGATGTAGGAAAAAGCTGCCGTCATCTCCCTTGAAAGTCCTGTGAAGCCTGTGGCAAGGACTGCCAGAAAGGTCTGTTGATGGTTTGCCTCCACAGCAAAGATTTCTTTGAGCTTCGCTGGTGTATAGACGCTTGTAGCGATTGTAGTGAACGAATGCTCAGATCCAGTGTATGAGAAGACCTCTGTCCCATTGGCAACCAGTCTTTCTGCAACAATCTCATCCTGATCGTAAGCAAGACAATATTGATAGGTGCTTTCTCCAGTGAAGAAACCCAGTTCGAACGATGTAGATTCCGGTTTTGTTATAGCAAGTCTGTTTGGTTTGTAGGGATGATTCGCAAGGCCACGGGCAATGATGCTTGTGAACAGGGCAAACGCTTCTATGATATTTGATTTGCCTGAACCGTTGGCACCAAACAATCCAAGGCAAGAGACAAATCTAGGCGTTCCTTTCTCTTACAGGAAGGGCATCATCGCCATCTCTTTGTAGCCTTGAGGAGCCTTTGCTTCTGCAAAGCTGAGATCAAGGGTCAGATGCTGAATTGACTTGAAGTTCTCGATGGTAAAGTATGAGAGCATGGTGTTTCCCCTTTTGGTTTGTCTGAATTAGAACTTTGCAAAAAATGCAAATTGCTTTCCTGATCGAGCATCATCGCCTTGGAGCCCTATATGTTGGACGCCTAGGCTTGTTGTACAGGTACAATTATACCACATTTCCCCAAGAATGCTCTATCAAGGTCTTTGGCACCATCAGGTTCCAACGCTTCTGGAGAGTACAGTCTTTTCTGTTCCCTCTCTCTATAAAGTGGGGACTCTTAGGCTTTTGTTTCTCTAGCTTTTGAAGAAATGTGTCATTGACCATCAAGGTATCCTTATGATTCTGTCAGTAGCGAAGTCCTGGTTATGGTCAAGATGCTAAAATATCCCTGGTGAAAAGGCCAGTTGAGCTGAGTTATGGTAAACAGAAATGATTATGTATCTTTTTTTTGACTTTACCCTAAAGTGTGATTATAGTTAGGAATATACAAGATTGGAGGCAAGTCTCCTCGGAAATAGGTGAGGATACAAACAGTTCCAATCAATTTGTTCAATTAGGAGAAGAATCATGGCAAAAGGTAAAGACCAACATGTAGTAAGGCATGCAAAAGGATGGGCAGTACAAGGCGCTGGAAACAAGAAACCTACCAAAATAGTTCCTACTCAAGAGGAAGCCATCAAGGTTGCTCAAAATATTGCTAGAAATCAAAAATCAGACACAAAAATCCACGGAGAAGATGGGAAGATTAGAGCTGGAAATAGCTATAGTGAGTAGATTGGTGTGACTATTGCTGACGTTAAGGAAACAGCAGAAAACATGCTATACGTCTTCCTGTTCCAGCCTAAAAATGGGTGAACGATCCTTTAACAGGTGATCCAGCCTCTTCTTCTCCCTTGCCACTTCCCTCATGCACAGCCAGTAGTTGGTATCTTCAGTACCCCTGGCTTCCTTGATCTTTGCTTTTAGATTCTCTTCACTATCCAGCCAGTCTGTACGGACCCTGCCAAGGTCAAGGAAGTGCTCTGTTGTTTCAAGAAGATCAGTCTGGGCCCTGTTGGTAAGCTTGTCCAACACCTCTTGGGCATAAGGATCATATGCTTGATTGGTAAAGCTATCAGTATCTGTATTGTAGTTGATCGTGAACTCATCCACCCCTTCAATGCCATTTTCAAGCAAACCGCTTTCTTCCACCGTATACTCCATGTAGAAATAGAAGAGACTTGAGATCCCCTTGTCAGAGGAGCGACGCAGGATGCGTCCCAGCCTCTGGATTCTCTGACGTTGCACTGAGGTGGAAGAGAGGACAATACCTACATCAGCAGCAGGGATGTCAAAACCCTCGTCGAGAGCTTTGCACGATACCAGTATCCGTACCTCCCCATCCCTATACCGATCGATGGCGTGCTTTCTAGCAACCTCGCCCATCTCACTATGATAGCGTGCAACCCTGTTGGGATACTCCTTCGCAAGGGCAAGATACAGCAGGTCGCTCTGGCTGATACGTTCCCCGAAGATTATGATCTTTGCCTTGTTGCCTAGTTTTGCTACCAAAGCTTGAGCTGCTATCACGCGAGCTTCGGCCTCATAGACAACTTCTCTACGCCTGTAGAAAAGGAAAATGAGTTTTAGCGCCAAGTCACCTGCCATACTGTCAGGATTTTTTGCCAGCATTTGCAAGGTGAGTAAAAATCTCTCGTGTGAAACATCCTTAATTGCTGGGTATACTTTTACCAGCCTCTTCATGGCATTGGAAATTTTGTCAGTAAGACCATAGTACTCGCCTGCTTCCCTTCCATTCAGATACAGGCCCAGGTTAAACAGCACACAAGTGTTGATCACCTTTGCCTTGATAGCCTCAGCGAAGCCATAGAAGTAGAATAGGGGACCAAGTGCCGGAACTAGGATATTGGTGAAGCCCTCTGTCTGTGGTGTTGCTGATAGT
>CAYXYD010000251.1:0-2510 GCA_964469205.1 uncultured Sphaerochaeta sp.
ATTAAATGAAAAAACTCAAAATACCTCAAAAATACGTGTAGAAATACTGAATGAGAGCAACCACATCTACCCTATTAGGCCCCTCTGCTAGAGCAAGGCTCAAACAAGCCATGCTCTGATAGCTATTCGTTATTCCTCTGGATAGGAGGTGAACTTGAGTTCTGCCAGATGCTCATTGATCAGGACATGATCGAAGCCAGCATCAAAGTCATCACCTGCCCAATCGAGCATCTCTTCATACTCCTCATGCTTTGGGTCACTGAGGATATCACAGAGCCCCTTATACCCAGGGGCACCTCCACAATCTTCAGGTGGGGTGGAACCTTGGCCTCCGGTACACTTGGCAAAAGGTGCGCCCCTAACAACGGTGACCGCTCCTACCGTGATGAGATGATCCCAGCTATCACCAAAATCATAGAGGTATACCAAGCTCTTTAAGCGCGGAATGTAGTCGGAAAGCATTGTATGCTGCTCATTAAGCATCTCTCTCTCCTGCTCGATGCCCATATCACTAAGGTCCATACCGATGGTGAATGTCCCATTCTCATCGCTAAACTCATGGAGGTGGCTGTCATACCAACCGAAGCCTATCTGCAGGATCGCATGGAGGGTATAAAAGTTGATATTGAGAGGGACGAGGAAACTACGCTGCACCTTTTTATCCCCAAACAGTTCCAGATCCACATCAAGTGCGACCATAGTGGTGGCCAAGGGTTCAGAAGAGGCTTTTTGCGTAGGTTTGAATTTGGGTCTCTTCTTTTCCTCATTCGCAGCAAGAGTTTCGATCTCTTCATTAAAGTGAGCGGCAAGGCTATCAAGCTCTGCCTCATCCTCAAGAATGTCCCTAAGGTCGTGCATCTTGTCGATGAGACCCTTCATCCTGCGGGTATAACCGCTTATCTGGGCTACAAAAGATCGGTCACTGGTGGGACCAAAAGTAAGTGGACCCGCGCTCTTCATGTATGCTTTGATCTCTTTGGCAGTGGCACCACCATCCTCCATATCGAGTTCTATCTCTTCTAGGACTTGCTTGTCAAAATCATGGAAGGAGTCTATGGCGAAAAAGAGTTCCTCTCCTGTCTCGTCGTTCATCATCACCACATAAATCGATCCATAATACTCGAAAAAGTTAGCGTGCCAGCAATACAGTTGCTCAGGAGGATTGGGAAGAAACCCATGAGGTTGTGTAAGTTTTGCAAGTAGTTTCTGGGTACATTGGATATACATGGTTAATAATCTCCTTATACAAAAAGTCTAGCATGAAGGGACAGCCAGAGCAAGAAAGAACATCTCAGTACGGGGAAAAGACATTTTCCTTCAGTATCAGAGAAGTTCCGTAAAAGGCTTCAGTCTCTCCAGTCGGCTATTGATGCTCCCCTGATCAAAAGTAAGGTCAAACTCATCTTCTATCCACCCAAGCTTGCCCTCATACTCCTCATGGGTGGGATCGCTGAGGATCGCACGAAGTTGTGCATACCCATAGGGGCCACCACAATCCTCAGGAGGGGTGGAGCCTTCTCCGCCGGTGCACGTGGCATACGGCTCCCCTTCGATTAGCTCAATCACCCCTACCGTGATGACATGCACCCATCCATCACCAAAGTCGTACTCATAGTCGAGCCGTTTTACAGCGGGGATATAATCAGAGAGCAGCTCACCTTCCTCATTGAACAGCTCTCTCTTCGTATCCTTTCCCATGTCTGAACAGGTCATTTCCAGCAACCCCGCATCAATGCGCACCCTCCCCTTGTTGCAGGAGAACGTATGCAGATGATCATCAGTCCAGCCAAATCCAATCTGAAGAATTTCATGGAGTGTAAGGAAGTTGATATGAAGCGGGACGAAGAAACTGCGCCTTACCGTATCGGATCCAAATAGCAACAGCTCTACATCAAGATGGACCATAGGGGTTATATCGCCATCAGCATCCTCTTGCGCCCTCAAATAGGCAGTGTCTTCGCTTTTGGCCAAATGATCTTTCATCATACGTACAGCGTTGTTCAACCTACCCACAGCTGAGGGACCAGAAGTGGGGCCAAACAAGAGAGGCCCACTTTTCATCATATACTCATCAATAGTATCGCGGGGTAAGCCTGCATCCTCAAGAGCTGTTTCCATCTCTGCCACTAGTTGCATCTCAAAATCAAAGAAGTCTCTCACCTTGAAGAAAACAACATACCCAGAGATATCATGCAATACCACTGCATACTCGTCCCCGTAGAGGTCAAACACATTTGCATGCCAGCAATACTGAGGATCTGGAATTGGGAAAAAGTTCTGGCATGAATCTTCAAGTTTGGCGAGCAGTTTCTTGGTACATTGGATATACATGTCTGATACTCTCCTTATGGCAGAAGCCTAGCATGACACGCTCAGGCAGGACAAGGTAAACAAAAGGAGCATGACCGGAGCATGATGAGAATAAGCGTGATCATGAAGCATGAGTGTCAGACTAATGCTTAGACTGACACCTTGTTTCTTCCTGACTCCTTGACCCTGTAGAGGGCTTG
>CAYXYD010000252.1:0-2473 GCA_964469205.1 uncultured Sphaerochaeta sp.
CTCACATTCCTCACCCTAAATATGGCTTTTTTCGGGTAATTATTTTCAGGGTTTTTTCGACTGTGAATCTTCAGTTTCATCTTCATGCAATAGCAGTGAAGCAGCTTTGAAGGCATCCTGAGAGACCTCCTTCATCTGTTCGATGATCGATTCAAGCTCGATGCGGTTTGCAATCCATTGCTGCACGACTTTTGCGTCGGGCCCTGAGACAGACTTGGAGACTGTCTTTCCCCCAATCTTTGTGCTCCAGTACAGATATGGACCATGGCGGGAGGCAGGATCCTTATGGCAGGCACAGTTGGCCTTGCCACATTTAAGGTATCGGCTGACAAGCGAGCCCGGCCACACAAATCCAATATCCTTCAGTTGCATAGCTAGCTCCCTGTGCCTTTTCTGGCACTCGTCGAGAATCTGCTGTGCTTTGGTTGTATCCATGGGGTAACTCCTTGACCGGGCCCGAATCTTACAGTACTATACAGTAGGATTCTAAGACTGTCAATGCTCGTCCCCAAGGAGGAACCGCCATGGCCGCTTATCCGTTCGCCGATACCCGTTTCTTCACGCATGCATCCCTGCCCGTCGCTGCCGCCTACTGCCGCACCCTTGATGTGATGGGGGTGGTAAACCGCATCGTACCCTCCTCAATGAGGCTTTCTCCTGGTCTGGCGGTCCAGGCGATGGTGCTGGATGTACTCAGCGGCAGGTCTCCGCTGTACAGGGAAGAGGAGTTCTGGGAGCAGCAGGACAGGCTTTTGCTGCTGGGAAAGGATGTGGACAGCCACATATTCAACGACACCAACCTCGGAAGGGCACTGGATGCCATCTTTGAGGCTGGCCCGACAAGGATCATCACAGAATTGGGCCTGGAAGCAGCAAAGAAGTTCGACCTCGACGTAAGCACAGTCAGCTACGACACCACCAGCACCACCGTATGGGGGGCATATAGAGGTTCGGAGAGGAACCCTCCTGTCGAGGGACCACGCATCGTGCGTGGGCACTCCAAGGACAAGCGTCCGGATCTGAAACAATTCATGACCGAGCTCCTGTGTGTGGAGAGGGGTGTGCCGATATGCTCATCCACCCTTGACGGCAACAGCTCTGACAAGATCTCAAACAACAGGATGCTCAGCCGCATAAGCTCACTGATGGCTCGTCACGGCCTCGGTACCGGCGCTTTCACCTATGTGGCGGATTCTTCGGTGGTCACTTCGGGGAACCTGTCACTCTTGGCCGGGATTCCTTTTGTCAGTAGGTTGCCACGCAACTTCTCTGTCTGTGACCAGGCGGTTGACCGTGCTGTGGAAAACGGGCAGTGGACACATATAGGCAGGCTGGCTGAACTGCCTTCCACTCGCAATGCCGCTGAATACAAGAGCCATGAGACCACTGTCGACATCGAGGGGAGGTCTTGGAGGGCCGTGGTGATCCATTCCAATGCCTACGACAAGAGAAGGCAGAAGTCGATAGGCTATGAGCTGGGGCAGTCCCTGAAGAAGATAACGGCTATGACCAAAGGTGTGCAGAAGAGGTATTTCTGTGAGCCGGATGCCAGGGCTGCGGCACTGGCCATTTCGCAGATGGAGACTCCTTTGCATTCAGTGAAGGCTTCGTACCGTGAGACTGTGGTGAACAAGCGGGGAAGACCACCGAAAGAGGGGCCACGTCCGACAAACACCTATTACGACCTGGACTGGGAGATTCTCATCAAGGAAGACCGGCTGCAACTGCTTCGCGAACAGGCAGGATGCTTTGTCCTGCTGAGCAATGTGCCTTCCTCTGGGGAGGATTCGCTGGATGCGAAGGCCCTTTTGCGCTGTTACAAGGGTCAGTATGGGGTCGAGAGCGATTTTTCTTTTCTAAAAGACCCACTTGTGGTCAATGACCTGTTCCTGAAGAAGCCTTCGCGCGTTGATGCCCTGGGCATGATCCTGGTCATTGCACTGCTCATCTGGAGACTGATGGAGCGTCAGATGAGGATGTATCTCGCCCAGGAGGGCAAGAGGTTGCCGGGTTGGGACAAAAAGCCGACCGACCGCCCCACATCTTTCATGATGAGCACAGTATTCTACGGTATTCAGGTAGCACGCCCCAGACGTGGAGACCCGATACTTCTCCGTCCGTTGAGTGACCGTCAGATGCAGTTTCTCGATGCCCTTGGCCTCGATGAGCGTGTATTCCTGGACAAGAACATCAAGTGCATGCTGCAATGTAGGGGGAAGCCTGATGATTGAAAGCACAAATACCATTGCCATAACAGAAAGGGGTCTCCCCATTCTCCGAGGCACAAGCCTTGGAGGTTGTCTGTGTCTCCATAATGATAGCCTGTATTTGAGGATACAAGCCTGAGCCCCAGAGCAAGCCCAAATATGGGAAAGGCGCTGATTTGCTACCCTATGAAGGCACCCCAATTCCTGAAAAATTGGGAGCAATGAAATTCATAGGGAATATGGGCTTAAAGGGTGAGGAATGTGGG
>CAYXYD010000253.1:0-2472 GCA_964469205.1 uncultured Sphaerochaeta sp.
CAAGGGAGAAGCTGACAAGCCTTTGCTTTGGCGTGAGGAAGGTAGCGAAATTATCATCGATTGTTATGCTGAATCGACCTACTCCTGAGTCGACGGCTCTTTTTGGGCTTTTTTCACGTCACCACTAGAGAAGACAGCCTCGGCGAACTCCTTCTCCGCCTCCTTGCGCGTGGAAATGAGTGCCTTCTCATATTTGTCGATATCGGTGAGGAGCCCTTTCATCGTCTTTTTGTCAATCTTGTCAGGATGCGTAAGGTCGCACTCCTTGGTTATGGTCTTCTCCACGACGGCCCCATCATCAAGTGTTGTCTTTATCGTGTATTCAATCTTTGCCATCTTCCTTGCCTCCTGTTTTTCTTACAGCATTCTCTCAAGCACATATACCGTAATGATTTCATTATATGAACGGTTATTTGTAACAGCTCTGTTTTTTAGCTTGGCCTTGGTGGATTCAACGATATTCATAGGAGTACCTCCAGGTATTTTGATAAGATAGCATAACTTCTCATCTGTTGCGCATAACGGATGAGTTTGTTACTATCGCGGTCTTCTTGTCTAAGATAGGTCTTCAGCACATCCAGACAATCCTCTTGACCATATGCATTTCGATAGGTCAACAGATCGCATACAGTTTTTTCTTTGTCGTAGATGGTAAATGAGCCGCCATCAACTACTTTTCTTTCAATGCCGAGCTGATGACGCTTGTCAGAAAAATAGAATATACCGATGGATGGCCAATCTGGAAGAATTGATACTTTTGACTTGCTTGGAATTGCCACATCGATTTGATACGGCCTAAAAGTGCTCATGCCATAGTACACAGCTGCACTCATCAGACAAACGACACCTTGTTCGATATATCCATCTACATAGAGAAATTCGTTTTCATCCATCGCATAGTGTAGGTTCTCAAAGGTATTCCCATTGATTCTTTTGATGATGCCATCTTTTACAAAACGCTGTATCATATAGTAACTATATCCAAGGTGGAGCATAGTGCTGGTTCTGATGAATTTTCTCTCCGGAAACGGAAATTCTAGGATTTTTGGTTTATTCACCATGGCACCTCCTTCAGCATCATTTTTGAACAAATCGCGTATGATCACAATCATTATTTACAATATTTACGGTCTTTAGATATTTCAACCGAACTTTTTTCAATGTATGCCATGCATGCAGGATGTAGTGGTTTTACCAACACCATAGGAAATAGATATAATCAAGCAAGACACCACAAAGCCCACCTTATCAGTAGACTCGATACTCAGCAGGCTTTATCAGACTATAGAAGGCATCCGTCCCTTTTATGGTATAGGTACCCTTAGTGACTTCTTCGCCCTTAGGACGGCTAGAGAGGGAGCAGATACCACGGGTGCAGAGAACCTTCTTGATGAACTTGGTGAAATCTTGGAGGAAGGCTTCCCTTTCAAAGTAGATGTCGGTAAGAGGGTAGGGTTGCATCTTCAGCAGCTCGATAGCGTAGCTACGAGCTGGGATGCTCTCCCTTCCTTTATGCAGGAGTATCCAGATAAATGAGTTCATCAGTTTTAGTCCAAGTTCTTCAGGGAAGTAATCAACAAAGAGGGCGGTGATGAAGGCGGCCAAACCTTCGGCCCCGATTTCGTTGGCATAGGAGCCATTGGTGAGTGCGTTGAACTTTTCTATGCTTGTGCTATTTTCCATAACCTCAAAAACTTCTGAATCGTTGAGGGGGGCATCAAAAAGATCCTGTATCTCTTTGGGTGGCTTTGGCCATCCAAAGAGCTCAAAGGGCTTGTCCGCTGTATCTACCTTGTATACAGCTATATATGTGCTATCACCTGCTTCTGCTCCTTTGGAGAGATTGCGGATGTCAAAGGGTTTATCACTGTGCCGCATGTTTAGGAATTCCTGATCCCAATCATAGGATGCTTCAGGTTTGAATGTTTCAGCATCAGAGGAATCCTGTTGTAGCTCCAGTATAGAGGAGAACTTCTTCCATGGTAGGAGAGGGTAGTTACCATCCTTAAACAACGAGTTGAGTGCCATGGAAATGGTAACAGCAGACTTTTTGGGAAGTTCTAGCTCTGGGTAGGTGCGGTTGAGCAGAGCGGCGAACAAGGTGTAGGAAGCATCGCTGCGAGTTGTGAGAGCCATGGCTCCTGTTTTGGTATCCCGCACCAAGGTTGCACCCAGCGTAAAAGGATCAGAGGTTATCATACGGAAGTTGGGCAGGTTTTTCATGCGGCTATCACTACTGACAAAGTCGAATTTTTGTTGCTTGCCCAACTCCTTACTATCCCAGGTGCCTGCTATATCTAAGATGTCAAAGCTTTTAAGTTTGAATGGTTGCCATGTTTTTTTGATCTCAACCTTCCCTTCCACAAAGATAGGGAAGCTACAGATAGCATCCAATGCCATAAGCTTCAAAAAATTCCTGGTGATGGCTGTTCCCAGATCAAGGCCAGGGGAGAACAACGAGAAGTAGAACTG
>CAYXYD010000254.1:0-2459 GCA_964469205.1 uncultured Sphaerochaeta sp.
AAATCTCCTTGGTTGTGCTGGTGGCCTGCAAGCCGTTGAAGTCAACGATGGCTGTGAGGTTGTTAGCCTTATAGCCAGAGGCAGCCATAACAGCCTCCCAGATCTGGCCTTCGGCAAGTTCGCCGTCACCAAGAATCGCATAGACACGGTTTGGAAGCTTATCCAACCTGAAACCCAAGGCAAGCCCTAGGGCAACAGAAAGCCCTTGTCCGAGGGATCCTGTGACAGCTTCAATGCCTGGGGTCTTATCCATGTCAGGGTGACCCTGCAACATGCCCTTGAATGTCTTGACCTTGGCAAGCTCTTCGCGACCGAAGTAGCCAAGTTCAACCAGACAGGCATACTGCACCAGAACCGCATGGCCCTTGCTCATGATCAGACGATCACGCTTGGGGTCTTTAGGGTCAGATGGATTCACCTGCATGGTATGGAAATATAAAGCGGCCATGACATCAGCTATGCTGCTGCTCCCACCAAGGTGTCCTACCTTGCCAGGAGGAATCATCTCCAGGATGTTTGCACGCACCTGGATCGCTTTCCTTTTTAGTTCTGTTACTTGTTCCTGAGAATAATTCATTTTCTCACTCCTTACCTATTTCGTCTTCACCAGCAGGTGACCCCTCCATCAACAGGCAAAGCAATGCCATTGATGAAAGAGGCTTCATCTGATGCGAGGTACAATACTGCATTTGCAACATCAGAAGCCTTGGCAAGACGCCCAAGGGGCACCTCATCCAATCTCTGCTGTTTCTTTACCGGATCCTTAAACATCTCTTGAACCAAGGGGGTGTCCACTGTGCTGGGATGAATCGAGTTACACCTGATACCATCCTTTGCATATCGGGAAGCGATGGCCTTGGTCAACAAGGTTACCGCACCTTTGGTGGTGGTATAGGCCTCAGGAGTATAGCGATGGCCAATGAGGCCACACACTGAAGAGGTGTTGATGATGGCCCCTCCCCCTTGTTTACGCATCACTGGGATCACATACTTAGTTCCCAAGAACACGCTTCCTACGTTTACCAGCATCATGGTGTTCCACTCGTCAAGTTCCATCTCTTCGATGCTCTTGCGGATGTTGATGCCGGCGTTGTTCACCAGGACATCAATCTTCCCTGTCTTTTTTACAATTGCAACGACAACCGCTTTCCAATCCTCTTCACTGGTCAAATCCATAGGAAAGAAATCTGCTGTATGGCCACTACTCTGAATCTCTTGCACCAAAGAGTTACCTTTAGCCTTATCCAAATCAAGGATTATAACGTTTGCCCCATGAGAAGAGAGGAGCTTGGCCATCTCAGAACCGAGGGCACCAGAGCCTCCGGTTATAACAATGCACTTATCTTTTACGTTCATGTTGTCCCTTCTTCAGATGTATTTGTAGCAGGCATAGGATCAGTTTCCTTTTTGGAAAAAGATTTGGCTATTCCTGTAACCAGAATAAAAGCGATAACGATCATAAAGACAATTCCTACAGGCCTTCCAAGCAGAGGCACGATGGAACCCTGTCCCATCATCAAAGCCTGGCGGAAATTCAGGTCGGCTGTAGGCCCTAAGATCAAGCCCAATACCAACGGAGCCATTGGGTACTTCATCTTTCGAAGGATATACCCGATTACGCCAAAGATTAGCATTACCTTGATGTCAAAGATATTCACATTGCCTGCATATGCACCAATTACTGTCATAGGGACAATTATTGGCATGAGTATCTTTCTGTTGATCTTCAACAGCTTCACCATAGGTCTGGTGATGAGAAGTCCAACTACCACCATACAAATGGCAGAGAAAAAGAGAGTTATACCAGTTTCATACAAGAAGGTAGGATTCTGCAATGCCAACATCGGTCCTGGTTTTATTCCATGTAGCCAGATAGCAGCCAAGAACATGGCAGCCTGAGGACTACCAGGGATAGCCAAGGTAAGCAAGGGAATCATAGCACCAGGAATACAGGCATTATTGGCTGTCTCAGCACAGGCAAGTCCCTCGAAAGAACCCTTCCCAAAGAGATGTTTTTTCTTGCTTCTTCTTTTACCTACATCATAAGAAACCCAAGCGGCAATATCCTCTCCAGCGCCAGGGATTGCGCCAATGGCAGCACCAATAAATCCAGAGCGTATGCTCGGTTTCCAGATTTCTTTAAGTATCTTTTTATCAGGCATTACAGATCCCAAGTCTTCTTCCATAGAATAGGGAGTGCTCTCTTGCAAGACCGTGAGGATTTCTGAAATTCCGAAGACACCTATCAAGGCGGGGATCAGTTGGATACCTCCCATAAGGTTAGGAATCCCAAAGGTGAAGCGAGAATAGGAGTAGATGGGATCCAAGCCGATCATTGCGGCAAAGAAACCAATGAACCCAATAATCCAACCTTTAAGCGGTGTACTATCAGTTGATAGGCTACCACAAATCATGATGCCAAATACGGCAAGGAGAAAATATTCCCATTTGCCAAACTT
>CAYXYD010000255.1:0-2456 GCA_964469205.1 uncultured Sphaerochaeta sp.
AACGTCATCTGCACCAGTTTGGCTACAGTTCAAGCCTGTTCTTCTCAGCTGTCGGTCCTGTTGGAGAGGAAGCTTGCCTACGCCGGCTCAAGGGGGAACGACTCGATGGGGTCATCTTCCTCCATGAGATTGCCATTCCTGAGTTCCACGAATTTTTGGACAATAACAATATCCCTACTGTCTTGGTAACCTTTGAAAAGGAAGAGCTGGAGGCAACCTCCATCCATATAAGTGAGGGTGAAGCTGCTGTTGCCGCTGTCGGACACCTGATCAATCTTGGGCATCGGGATATATGTCTCATAGGAAGCAACAAGTACTCCTTTGGCATACAGCGCCTGCAGGGTTACAAGGATGCGCTGGAAAAAGCGGGCATAGCCTATGATGAGGACAAGGTCGCCTTTGTAGAATCCTATAGCGTCCAATATGGTCTCGATGGTATGAAAAAACTCATGGACCGCAATATCCATTTTACAGCCCTGTTTGCCATTACTGATGAACTTGCTCTAGGTGCCATCAGGCACCTCAAGAACATGGGCTTCTCTGTCCCTGATGATGTGTCGGTGGTTGGCTTCGATGACATTGAGATCTCATCCTTCACCATACCCAGCCTGACAACAATCCGTCAGCCGGTTGCTGAGATGGGGCAGACCTCTGTCGCCTTGTTGCACTCACTCATTGCCAGCAAGAACCACATGAATGTGAACATCGCCTTGCCCTTCACCTTTGTGAAGAGGGAGTCATCAGCGAAGCCTAGGCTTGATTGAGATAGACAGGGTTGGTCATCGCTTGCAGAAGCGACATTCCTACTGTTGTACGGTAGAGTTCCACACGGTAGAAGCGCTTGTTTTCAACAGGGAAGGAATACGTGATCTCCCCGTCATGGGCAACTGTCCATGACCGGATGATTCCATCAGGGTTTAAAAGAGAGAGCACATCTCCCTTTTTTGCTTTCCTGATCGAAACGATTCCTTCGAGACCTTCAGAGAAAACCCCTTCATCCCCCAAGCCCCATGGTCCCAGATGGAGATCCAACAACACTGAATCAGGAGAACTTGCCAGGAACGAACGTCCTTCTTTGATAGCCTGTAGGATGTCTACAGGGCTTTTTGAAAGGGCATATATCCAAATGCAGGGACACCCATAGGACCTTCCAAGTTGGATATGATGAGTATCAGAGCCTGCAACGGCAGCAAGCTTCTTTCCTTCGCAAAGCCTTTTGTGCCACCACTCTCTGGCCCTATGGTCGCTAGGCTTGATGAAGCCGTTCCAAATCTCAACAAAGTCATAGGGGATATCTTTAAATCCAAACAGCCATGGACAACCATCATCCACTATGTGGTTGAGGCAGATGGTTGCCCCAGCACTTTTGCCTTCATGGAAGAACTGCATCATTTCCTCTGGAGTGTTGGAAAGGGGGCTTGTTGCAAGGTGTGTGCGTGCATCCTTAAAGAAGAAGTTGGCATGCCCCCGGTAGTTGGTGTACTCCATGGCAGGCAGTACTGTTATGCCTTCGGGGTTGCCGATCTCTTTATTCTGTTCGGTGTTGTTGTGGTCGGTAAGTGCAATGAAATCAAGCTTTGCCTGTTTTGCATATTCTATCACCTGTGCTGTACTGTACCAACCGTCGCTGTTGAGGGTGTGCATGTGCAAGTCCCTGATGACTCAGCTGTCCATAGCTGAAAGTTTCTCTGAGAAGAACCTCAAGACAAACACTGATGGGTTTACTGAAACACTAGCGATCGATGATTTTATTCCGAAACAGGATGCTCATGGCTTGATCGATATTCGAACTGGAGCTTGTACTACCGACTTTACTCTCCCTTGCACTATTGACCGATTACCGCCCATACTCTGAAAATCATTTGCAAGGAGCTGCACGGATATGAATATTGACACCTATTGCCGCACAGAGAAAGGCATAGCCTTGTTTGATATGGATGGAACCCTGTTCGATGGTGACCTTGGGGAAACTACCTTTATCTTGATGCTTATCGCTTCCCTTTTGGGCATGGAACCCGGAAATGTACGCAAGCAGGATATTAGGAGATTCTTGCTGGAGGGTAGGGGGTATGAGCAAACCTTGTTGCGAACCTATGCAACCAGCATTGCCAGGAAGGACTTTGTAGGGGCATACC
This sequence comes from uncultured Sphaerochaeta sp., assembly GCA_964469205.1. Lineage (GTDB taxonomy): Bacteria > Spirochaetota > Spirochaetia > Sphaerochaetales > Sphaerochaetaceae > Sphaerochaeta. The sequence goes on from CAYXYD010000255.1 coordinate 2,136, forward strand.
AATGCACCGTCGAGTATTTTTCTTCCGTTGTTTACTCCCAAGTAAGAGAGACATGTCGGCATGCCTTCAAGGAGTTTGATGATCCTCATCTTACCCTCAAAGGGTTATCGGTACCTCTCTTGCTCTATGTCCAGCCCAGGGTGAATATGCTCTCTTACCTGCTCACCTGCCAGGAGGGTGGAAACAGGGTGGCCATTGTTTCAGCAAGCCCCCAGGCTGTATTGGAAGCCTTCTGTGAGCTCTATGGCTTGCAGGACGTACTGTGCCTCGGAGCCAAGGTCAGTAGTGGAGACCTTCCCTACGGAAAGGGAAAGATCGCAG
>CAYXYD010000256.1:0-2454 GCA_964469205.1 uncultured Sphaerochaeta sp.
ATGCTCAGTGCCACTGTATTTACCATCTATTATTTCAAAGCCGATTGGTTGAATCGTAAGATATAAGCCTAAATAATCCGTATAAATCTCTCCCTTGCTTTAACAGTACTTATCTATTTTTGGGTGCTGGAATGCATATTCTTGCTAAGCTTGCATAATCATACAAAGAAAATTCATTTTTTTAGTGCAATCACCAGGAAAGTTTGCTATTCTGCTAGTAGTGGTAACATTTATTACATCTCTTGCACAATCAGAACAAATTGTTACTCTAAGGGAGAAAATCATGGTACGAGATATCATTCAGGAAACATTATCTGCCATGTCTCCCTCTTTCCATTCCATAGCCGTCTATCTTCTGGATCATTACGATGAGATTGGCTTTGCATCAGTACACGACCTGAGCAAAACCATTGGAGTAAGCAATGCCTCATTGGTTCGATTCACCCAGTTCTTAGGCTTTTCAGGCTACAAGGAGTTTCGGGAATCGATACAAGGAGAAGTTAAATCCAAACTGAACAAGGATTCTCAGGTAGCCCTAAATGAACTCGACGTTCTTCCTGCAAAGAAACAACTACAAAAACTGGCAGAAAACGAAGTTCGCAACCTCAGCAAAACCCTGAAGGATATCAACGTCAATACACTCAACCAGATGGCACACAGTGTATTTGCATCAAAACGCGTCTTTGTAAGTGGATTTGGGGTAAGCCGCAACATCATGCAGATCTTTGAGTATGCTCTGGTAAGCATGCAGTGCAAGGAGATCATAAGCATCACCGGCTCCATATCTGACTACAATCCCCGCCTTTTCTCCATGAAAAAGGGAGATGCCCTCTTTGTTATGACCCTCCCCCCCTATTCCCCAGAAGCCATCCATGTCGGCACTTATGCAAAGGGTCTTGGAGCAGATGTCTTTCTCTTCACAGACTCACCAGCTTGTCCGCTTTACCCATTGGCAAACGAAGTGGTGCTCTGTGAAAACAACTCTTTGCTGCTGACGAACTCATATGTGGGTATGGTTGCCATCATACAGGTACTTATCAACATGCTGTTGCTCAGTGGAAATACAGAACTCTTGCCTACCATGAAATCTGTCAGAGAAGACGAAAGGCGGGGATACCAATTCATTCAAGCACAAAAGGATATATTACGATGAAAATATTTATTTCTACAGACATGGAAGGCATAGGAGGAATCTCCTCCTGGAATGAAATGACCGAACCAAGCCAGAAAGGTGGGTGCAATGCTGCTCTCAAACAGGAGCTTACATGGGTCATCGATGAGCTCATCCGTTTGACCGAGAATAATGAGAAACTCAAGATTGAGGAAATCTGTATCTGTGACTCTCACTCTAGAGGAGAAAACCTTGCCTATGGCTCTTTCGGAGATCCACGCATAACTCATATTAAGGGCTATCCCCGACACTCATACATGTTGGAAGGTCTGGATTCCTCCTTTGATGCACTTTTCCTTCTTGGCTATCACGCCATGATAGGGACCCAGTGGGGCATGATGGACCACTCCTACTCTGCCTCTTGCATCTACTCAGCCCGCCTTAACGGAAAACCTGTAGGAGAAGTTGAGATAAATGCTTACTATGCAGGGCTTTTTGGGGTACCTGTTGGCTTTGTCTCAGGTGATGATATCTTAGAAAAACAACTGGAAGAGTACTTTACTGTACCTTACGTTCGGACAAAAGAGGGCCTTGGGCGGTATGCAGGGAAAATGTATGCACCTGAACTACTCAAGCAATCCTTCGAAAAGCAGGTAGGCAAGTTCCTCGATTCACTTGGCTCATTGGAAGTGAAACACATCCAAGAACCAATTGAACTGGAAGTGGACCTTACCTCAACGGTTGTTGCTGACGCGGTTGCCATCGTCCCCGGTATCAAGCGTCTCAGTGGAAGAACTGTCTCCTATCACTCTACAAACTATGACGATATCTTTCATATGATCCTTACCATTGCAATGCTTGGTGGCCGATTCGCACAATATACATGAGGTAAAGGAGTCTGCTGCTCAGACTCTATCTTCTACTGATAGTTAGGGAGTTTTTATGGGGAAATATATACTACGACGACTGGTGATGATGATTCCTGTATTGCTGGGAGTTACCTTTATTGTCTTTTTCATCATGTCTCTTACCCCGGGCGATCCTGCTGCCATCATACTGGGCGATCAGGCAAGTTCCGAAGCACTTGCCATGAAACGTATTGAACTCGGACTCAACGATCCGTTGCTCATTAGGTATGCAACCTATATGGGAAACCTGTTTAAAGGGGATTTGGGGACCTCCTATAAAAACCAAATTAGTGTTGCCGAGCAAGTATGGGACAAATTTCCTAATACGGCACTCCTTGCAATTGCAGGTATCTTTGTGGCCCTGATCATCGGAATTCCCATAGGAATACTCTCTGCAAAAAAACAGTATACCTTCATGGACACCTCCTCCATGGT
>CAYXYD010000257.1:0-2440 GCA_964469205.1 uncultured Sphaerochaeta sp.
TTCATACTATGTGCATACTATTTATAGTAGATTTAGCTTGAATCAATTTCCTCTATGCATAGATTGCTTATGGACCAAAAGAGGAATATGCTACCTATAGAAGGTTGGGATAGTAAGTTTTTGGTGGGTTATTGCTGGAAAAGTAAGATTTTTGAAATAATATTTCAATAACCGTAAATATTTTCAAATAATTAATCATATGAGCAATAACCTCTTGAAAAATTCATGATTAAGGTAGATTATAGAGTAAAAAGTAAAGATTTGATCAATTATACCATATGGAGGATAAAATGGCAGATACCCCACTGAAAATCTCGTGGATTATGAGGGACCATAAGGTCAAGAATGTTGACCTTGCAAACAAACTCTTTTCAATGAAAGCCGCTACGACAGCTCGTCGTTTTCACAAACAAATCCCTGGTTACAGGATGAGTGCACTACAAGGCCTTCCCAACCTTGCTGCTATGTTTGAAGTAGGTGGCATCTGGGTCAAAGACGAGTCAAGCCGCTTGCAGCTTAACAGTTTCAAGGTACTTGGAGGTTCTTTTGCTCTGTACCGCTATCTGCAGAAGCAGCTTGGCATTCTCGATGAGGATACCCCTTTTGCCTACCTTGCTTCCGATGAAGTGAAAAAAAAGGTCGGCGATATTATCTTTGCAAGTGCTACTGACGGAAACCATGGACGTGGTATCGCATGGGCAGCAAAGAAGCTTGGTTTCAAGTGTGTAATCTATGTACATTCAGAGACAACTACCAGAAGAATTGATGCTATCAAGAGCAACGGTGCCAAGGTTGTCATCGTTGACGGTAACTATGATGACGCAGTGCGTCAGGTAGCTGAAGATGCAAAGATCAATGGCTGGACTATTATCAGCGACACCAGCTGGGACAACTACACCGAGATTCCTACTTGGATCATGCAGGGATACCTGACTATGTTTACCGAGGCTCAGGAGCAGTTCGGTGGTGTTGGTCTTGTCAAACCTACACACATCTTCATCCAAGCCGGAGTAGGCGCCCTGGCAGCTTCTATGATAGGTTTTTATCATGCTCTCTTTGGCCAGGATGCTCCAAAATGTATCGTAGTCGAACCAGACCAGGCTGACTGCCTCTATAAGAGTGCACTAGCTGATGATGGCAATCCTCACTCAGTGAAGGGTGATCTTGATACCATCATGGCAGGTCTTGCCTGCGGAGACCCTTCTCCCATCGCATGGGAAATTCTCAAAGAGAATGCCGATTGCTTCATGAAGGTGCCCGACTATATAGCAGCTAAGGGTATGCGTGTGTATGCAACCCCCCTTAACGGCGACCCCTTTGTACTCAGTGGAGAGAGTGGGGCAGTGACCCTCGGTGCTTTTGCCTCCATCATGCAGTATCCAGAGCTTGAGGAATTAAGAAAGGCTTTGGATTTGAATGAGGAAAGCCAGGTAATGTTTGTCAACAGTGAAGGCAATACCGACCCTGTACTTTTCCGCCAGATCATCTGGGAAGGTGCAAACCCTGTTCCCAAGCAGTACTGGATCAATCGCTAGAGAATAGGCCAATTGGTCAAAACTCTATCTATAATTACTAATACAGAGAGGCCGTTGCAGATTGCAACGGCTTCTCTTGCTTGAATAGATTAGCATTAGATTTAGGATCAAAAATGCAATGATTATTACATCGTGCTAAACTCAGCTTTAAAACTAGTTGCAAAAGTATGTTAACCCTAACGCTTTTTCCTAACTCCTACTCCTCAAATGCCAGGTCAGAATAGTGATGATCAGACCTTTGTAGTCGTTTGCCCATGAAGGAAAGGTATATGTATAACTAAGAAAATAAGGTGCACAGCATGAATGCTGAACACCTTATTGCATAAGGAGAGTAGGATTTGGGTTTTTGAGTTCTAAAGCTAGAAGCTGTAGAGTACCCCTACTGTAGTTGTCAGAAGCCCCATCAGTGGGTACAGGGGATTGAAATCAACTCCAGCTTCGGTATCACCCCCTACATCATCGATCAAGACTCCAAAGAGCATGACAGGAACATTGATGTTGAGGAACAAGCCATAGTTCTTGTCTGGTATCCAATACTCACCCTTGAGCACAGGCCCGACCAAGCCTCCTATCACAGGACCAAAGTTAGTCAGAACAATACCGCCAAGCCCTATCTTGAGATCAAAGGTTTCGCTCAATGCAAAGGCGGTGGATACATCAAGGGTAAGGGTTGCAACCTTGGGGAACGCTTCGTCTCCTTCTCCCGCACTGGCTGCAATATAGGAATATCCAAGAGGGTAGTTGATACCTGCATTCAGGTAGACCGGACCAAGTCCTACATCAACAACTACACCTGTTGCAGCGAAGCCCGCTTGGAACCCTAATGCAAAGTTGTTATCCCTTGCAGAAAGAGGGGAGATGGCAATAACCAGTATCATAATAACAATCGTTATCGTAAATTTTTC
>CAYXYD010000258.1:0-2426 GCA_964469205.1 uncultured Sphaerochaeta sp.
AGCACGGAAACAAGCTAACCCGGCAGGCTGTAACAAAAATCCTTGAAAAGCATAGAATACTCGCCCGAAAACAAAGGCCGGATCTCATTCCTGACATTTTTTCGCCGCATTGCATCAGGCAATATGGTGAGTAAAGCAAAATGGGGAGTGTAGCCATACTTTCCCCATCCTGTTAACCAGAATGAAGAATAGAGTAAAAAGACTCACCATTTAAAATCTCTAATGACTCCCTTACAATAAAAGAAAAGGAGTCATTATGAAAAATCAACAAGACATTCACAAGGCGATTTCCATCATAATGGAATCACTGAAAGCTCAAGGCCAAGCAAAAAGCACGATGAAGAACTATAGAAATTCGTTCAACGTGTTCGAATCGTACCTTCTAGAGCAAGGTATCACCCATATAGACGAGGAAGTTTGTCTCGACTATATCTGCGCCAAGACCGGAGTGAGGCCGGAAAGCTTTGAAACGACAATTCTTGATGCTAAACTAAGCAGAAGGATGAATCCTCTGCATTTGCTTCTGATGTACCTTGAAACGGGACAATTTCAATACCATGCAAGGAGGACCAAAAAGCCCTTCCTATGCCCCGAGTGCTTTCAAGCTGAGTTTTCCTCCTTCTGCGAGGAGTGTGAGATTAGAGGTTATGCGAAGGCGACCATTGACTCGAACAGGGAAAAGGTTCAATCCCTGCTGGCTTTTCTCGAAGGAAAAGCTGTGAAATCATCAGATGCGATCAGCATACAGCATATCGAGGAATTCCTAGCCACCTACCAGAATGCAGCCGTGAAGTATATCGGGACCATCCTCTATATTCTTAGGAATTATCTTTCATTTCTTCTTGAGAGGGGGTTCATCGCCGAAGATTTGTCCAAATGCCTACCCAAAGTACGGATGCAGAGGAACACCAGAATCTGCTATGCTTGGAAAATGGACGAGGTCAAGAGACTTCTTGATGTGATCGATAGGGAATCGCCCCAGGGTAAACGAGACTATGCAATCATCCTGTTTGCAGTACGCCTAGGATTGAGGGTCAGTGACATCAGAGGATTGCAACTCACATCGTTCAACTGGAACAGAAAGACCATCAAGCTCGTGATGAAGAAAACAAGGCAAGAACTGGAACTTCCACTTTCCGATGACATAGGCTGGGCCGTCATTGATTATCTTAAGAATGGGCGTCCTAAAACCATTTCGGACCGGCTTTTTGTGCGACACAGGCCCCCTTTCACAGCTTTTGGAGAAAGTGAGAGTTTTGGCAGGCAACTGCACCGATATACTGTCAAAGCAGGTTTGACGATCCCTCCCAACATCCATTATGGCATGCATTCCCTGCGGAGTGCGTTTGCAAAAAATCTTTTGGTGGCGAATGTTCCCCTGCCGGTTATTTCAAGCACATTAGGTCATCAGAACGTCAATACGACTAGGCATTACTTGGCTGTAGACATCGAGGGGCTTCGAAACTGCGCTCTGGATCCCGAGGAGGTGTTCAAACCATGAAAACCCCCTATACCTGGAAAAGCAGTCTTGCAGATATCCTTCAGCAATATATCCAGCTCCAAAAGAAAACCGGGCTGAAATTTGAAAGGCAGGAGAGCGATCTTAGGCATTTCGACACCTTTCATTTCTGCAATGGCTATACAGAAACCACCCTCACGAAACCTATGCTCCATGCCTTCATCTATGACAAGATGGAAAGACCCAGCACCCACTATGGCAAGGAAAACGTCATGAGGGGGTTCGCTACTTATCTGAATCAGCAGGGACACCGCTCATACATCCCTGTTGCCAAGATACTCCTACCGAGATGCAAGTATATCCCTCATATATTTACAAAGGATGAGATTGCACGCTTCTTCCTTGCAGTTGACCAATATCCCCAGATCCCCAAATCAACAAGAAACACGGTCGACCCTGTACTGTTCAGATTCCTCTATGGAACAGGGGCGCGTATCTCCGAAGCCCTGAACCTCACCATCGGAGAGGTGGATTTCGACAATGGGGTTGTAACCATTCTCGGAGCGAAGAACAACAAGGACAGATTCCTGCCGATGGCAGCAAGCCTTACGGACAGGATTCGACAGTTTGTAGAAAGCTTCCATCGCTACAGCAAAACGGATACACCCCTGTTCCCAGGCTCCTGCATGGGTCACATGGACAGAAGCACCGCCTATTGTCATTTCAGGGACTACCTGCTGATGGCTGACATCCCCCATACGGCAAACGGTCCAAGGATCCACGATTTCCGTCACCACCTCGCGGTGGCCTGCCTGAAAAAATGGGTGTTGGGAGGCCATGACCTTACCAACATGATTCCTTACCTCTCGGCCTATATGGGTCATTCTGACTTCAGGGGGACCCAGTACTACTTGAGGCTCACAGCAGATATGTATCCTGACATCATCAGCCGAACTGAAGCTGAGTT
>CAYXYD010000259.1:0-2407 GCA_964469205.1 uncultured Sphaerochaeta sp.
TGAAACATGATGACAGGAAGCGTTGTATACTGCCCACCTACCATGAGAGGGACTCCATAGTCGGTAATTATCTGGGTAAATACTGCAAAAACCACCGCTATCATGGGTTTTCTAATGTATGGGATAAAAATAGCCAAGGTTTGTTTAGTTGAAGGAATACCTAGAACTGAAGCAGCCTCATAAGGGGTATAGTCCTCGAAACGAAGAATGTCAGAGATCATCAGGAAGGCTACAGGAAACGAATAAAGGACAGATCCTATCACAATACCCCAGAAACCATAGATACTACCCTGCAAATGTAGCAGGTTCGTCAGCAGCCCATTCCTCCCAAAGAGAATTATCAAGCCAGTACCATGTGAGATTGAAGGGATAAGCATGGGGATAAGAAATATTGTAGACCAGAAGCCCTTATAGGAGATCGCACTTCTCTCTAAAAACCAAGCAAGGGCCATAGCCAAAGAGACTGATAGCAGTGTAGCAACAAGAGTTGAAATCAAAGAGTTGCTCAGGCCTGTAAGAAACCTCTCAGAAGAAATAATCTTGGAGACATCAGTAGAGAACAAGAACATCATCATCTTCCCTAGTGGAAGTAGTACTACCAATAGAAAAAATGCGATAAGGACCATAGTCAATGACTTTGAGAAATGAGCGCTCTTCCTCATGTGTTTTTCCTTGAGAAAGGGAGTAAGGAGTCAATCTTTATTTGAATGTTCTGTTTAACAAACTTATCTACATACTCATTGGCAGGGTGATCGATTATATTGGTTGGAGTATCCAGTTGCTGGATAATCCCCTTATCCATGACCATAATCCTATCAGACATGGCAAAAGCCTCTTCCTGGTCATGTGTAATGTAGATCATCGTTGTCCCAAAGCGAGCTTGCAATTGCTTAAGCTCTGAGCGTAAAGAGAGCCTTGTATCAACATCGAGTGCACTCATGGGCTCATCAAACAAAATAACATCAGGGTGCATGGCCATGGTGCGTGCAATGGCAACACGTTGTTGTTGCCCACCAGAAAGCTTTCCTGGACGCTTGCCCTTTTCACTTTCCAAACCCACTACCTTGAGCATCTCAAAAGCAGTCTCTACTGCAGTTGCCTTTGTCTCTTTGTGTTGTTTCAAGGCATATGCAACATTTTCCAATGCTGTCATATTTTCGAACAGCGCATAATTTTGAAAAACTATGCCCATTCCCCTTTCAGAAGGGGAAGCATTCGTAATATCAATACCATCTTTCTCGACCCTTCCAGAAGTAGGCGGGAGCAATCCAACAAGAATTCTCAATAAAGTTGTCTTTCCGCATCCTGAGGGCCCAAGAATAGAAAGGAATTCCCCGTCTACTACAGAAAAACTAATTTTATTCAGGACATTGAAGCTACTCTTGAAGTCCTTTGACACATCACTAACTACTATTTTCATCTACACATCCAATACGTAAGGATAACCCATGAAGCTGTTCAATATTCATCACAGGTGGATACCAATTGAACACTCACTATAATACGCAAAGACTTCTGATGCAAGATGGTTTGATCACAACTATGTACAGGGTTTCCTATCTTTGTAGCAAAAAGAATAAGAACACAAAGCTTCAATATAGCCCAATGCCAACGGCTTCATTGTCTTCTTCATAATCCAAACGACCTCATCACAAGTAGACTGGATAAAAAGGCTAAATTCCATGAATAGGAATCACTACCCTATTCCTTCCAAAATGCCACAAAATCATGATGGGTAACCTGCTTTTCCAGAGGAGGATACTCCATATATGTTCCATACATGGAGGTCAACACTTTGTCATAGCCGATAGGGACAGGGACGGTAAAATCTTCAAATTGCATTTCTATAACATCTGAAAACCATTCTTTCTTGAATACTTCTCGTTCCCCATACCCCCAAACCAGAACGCCAACAGTGCTGGTCTCTTTCTCTTGTAAAGAGGATGATATCCTATCTATCTTTCTAGCCAGAGATGTCACCGATATCGAAGCAAGCAGGATACGACCTGGGAAGATTATGAGATTCTGTTTAAGTGTCATGATTTTGGATACTCTTGATAGTTTAATTTTCAATAGCATCTGCCAAAATCGAGCTCTCTTAATGAGTTTTTTCCGTGCCTTCATGTCATCAGGGGCTACATCCATAGGAAACACATCTATATTGACGCCAAACTCACTAGTCTTTTTAAAGGATCCTTCAAATACGCTCGTTCTCGAATCATATACCTTTGCATAAGGAAACCGACATCGTCCAGAGGTACGAAGCGAGTAAACTTTCACCTGCTCATCAGAAAATCCTGTAACAAATCGTTCATAATCATCACGATGCATTGCTATATCAATATCGTCATCCCAAGGTATTATCCCATGATGACGAACAACACCTATGAGAGAACCATGAGCAAGA
>CAYXYD010000260.1:0-2398 GCA_964469205.1 uncultured Sphaerochaeta sp.
AGAGGCAAGGAGGATTGCAAGGGGGTTGCTGTCCACCCTGGGCTCCGCCCTAGGTGAGGATGTCGCTGCTGTGCTGGAGGCCTCTGCCTTCATCTGCAGGGTCTGGGTCAACGGGCGCTGGGTCACCGCCAGCATACCAGAGCCGTGCAAGGCCCTGGGGCGGAAGCACGGCTTCTGCTGGGAGGTCTGATATGGATGGGAACAGCACAAGGGACAGGGACTTTTTCATGGAGATCAGGAAAGCCATGGACACACTGGGGGAATGGAAGGCTGATGCCAAGGCAGGTCGCAAGGTGATAAATCGCTTTGTGGGCATCATAGACAAGGGTATTGCCGACCCCAGGGTGAAGGGGAAGGTCTCCTACCCGCTGTCGGAGATCATAGTGCTGAGTTTCTTTGCCTCGCTCGGGGGAGCTCTGACATTCCAGGACATGGAGGCGATGTGCACCTATAAGCAGAAGTATTTCCGCAAGTTCATACCCCTGAAGGCGGGAATCCCCTCACACGACACCTTCAACAGGGTGTTCTCTATGATAGACATGGGCCAGTTCGGCAATGCCCTGACGAGCTTCATTAAGGAGTCCATGGACGAGCTGCGCAAGGTCCTGCACATACCCGAGCCGCCGATGGTCCAGTTGTGTGTCGACGGCAAGGAGGCAAGGGCCTCGGGCAGGCAAGAAGATGCCCAAGGCAGGGTGAAACGCAATATACAGACTCTCCACGTATACTCGAGCTACAACGGAATCTGCCTCAAGTCCTCCCAGATAGAACAGAAGTCCAACGAGATCCCCATGGCCCAGGAGGTGCTTGCCACCATGGACCTGCGCAAGACGCTGGTTTCATTCGATGCGATGAACACCCAGCGCCAGACCATAACGGTCATCATCGACGGAGGCGGACACTACCTGGGAGGCCTGAAGGGAAACCAGAAGACGCTGCTGCAGGAGAGTGCCGCATACTTCACCCCAGACTACCTCAAGCAGGCCGAATCGGATCCAGACCTGTACTACAGGACCTTTGAAAAGGCCCATGGGCAGATAGAGGAGTGTATATACACGGTGGCAAAGGTGAAGGTCACTGATGATTGTGAGTTCTCGGACTGGCCGGGAATGAAGGCTGTAGTGCGGTATGACAAGAAGACAGAAAAGGTCAAAACCGGCAAGAAGAGTGAGGAGACGAGGTACTACATCACCAGCCTGTACAACAATGCCCAGACCTGTGGAAAGGCCATAAGGGAACATTGGCAAGTCGAAGGGTCTCTTCATGGACACATGGATATGATGTTCTGTGATGATGATAACGCCACGGTCAACCGCAGGGCTAGCGGTAATCTGTCGATCATGAAGAAGATGTCCCTATCCCTCTATAAGATGATGAAGCCCATCGAGAACTCGAAGACCCTCAGCAACATAAAGAGGGGGTTCGCCTGGGGCTATGAGGACATGCTGGAAAGCTTATTGTGCTCATGTGACAGCAAGACCATACAGAAGAACCTCGAAGCCTCGCTGAGAAAAAAGAAAAAGGAATAACCAAGACCCTTGATTTTTGTCATTTTAGCATCGGATCAATGCCACCTGGGTTTCTTATTGGAGCTTTCGGACCTGGGTGTTTTGTTGTGTCCGCTTACAAGAGCCAAATGTGAATATTTGGATTCATAGCCTTGAAAGGCTGTCAATCATTTTTTGATGCGTTTGTCCTGCTTAGGTTTTGACTTGTTTTTTTCTAATGAGAAGTGTATGATACAATATAAAGAGTGTTGTTACTTATTACCAATTAATGGTCAAATTAGGAGTGTATATTATGAAGAAACGTAGTTTGTTACTGGTTGCCTTGGTGCTTTTTACAGCATCCTTGTTTGCTGCACCAGTAGTGGTGACTTGGGAGTGGATGCTTGAAGATCCTAATGTGACAACTTTCCGCTATCAGGTTGATGGTGAGAATCCAGACCAATGGATAGTTGTTGATTCTTCAGTTACCAGCTATACCGTGAAGGGCCTCGAAGGCTCTCAAGCGTATACACTCTATCTCCAACAGTCATATGATGGTGAAAACTTCAGTGGAAGTGCCCAAGCTGTTTCAGAGCCAATTTTCCCAGCAGAGCCTGAAGTTGCTGTAGCTGAGGCAGAACCTGTTGCTGAGGAAGTTGTAGAGCCTGCAGTTGTTGAAGAAGAAGTTGTAATGGCCGAAGCTGAGCCTGTTATAGCAGAGGAACCAGTCGCTGAAGTAATAGCAGGGCCTGTTGCTGAAGAGATTGTGGTTGCTGAGGCTGAGCCTGTAGTTGAAGAAGTTGCAGCGCCTGTTGAAGCTGAGCCAGTAGTTGCAGCCGAACCTGTTGTTGCAGAAGTTGCACCAGCAGTAGTTGCCGAAGCTCCTGTTGCTGAAGAGAAAGTTAAGGCTG
>CAYXYD010000261.1:0-2391 GCA_964469205.1 uncultured Sphaerochaeta sp.
GACATCAATTGATTTTTTCACATCCTACGTTTGTTCTGGATCCAAACATCAAATCTCATAATGAGAGAAGAGGATTCCATCCACTATTGATGAACTGGTCTGTTGTCCTGTTGCAACTACCAAAGGTGATAAACTCATCAGAGGTCATACCATCAGGTTCATAGGCCTTTCTAAACTCCTTTAAAGTCATAAGTCTTTTTATGGAGTCGGGATCTATAGGCTCATTGATCTTTTCTTCAAAGGGTCCATCGATAGCAAGAAGCGCCTGCTGAATTTTTGGGGAGATGGACATAATCATCTTAGCACCTGCCAAACTTGTGATGTGATAGTCACCACGGCAACCAGCCGGCATCAGAACAGTGTCGTACCCTCGTTCATTGAACATAGCATAGGCACGCTTCATACAAGCAGTTCCAGCAACACATATGTCCGCTTCAGTGATCTGAGAGGACTGGTCGTGTGCAACATCCCTCAGATAGTCATCCAAGCGTCCTACCATCAGAACAGCTATGCCCAGGCCTGGCTCAACACCGTTGGCTAAAGCTCGCTTCTTTCCTCGTTCTCTTGCTTCTGCTACTGCAAGAACCTGGGGGACAGTAAAACTCACTGTAGCGGCAACATTACATCCTAACGCAGTGCACTCTTCAAACGCACGGATACCCGCATTGGTCGCAGGCAATTTTATAACCAAGTTTTTATACCAAGAAGCGTAGAGCTTTGCTTGCTCCACCATATATGCATAGTCGCCAGTCTTGTTAGGATTTGTCTGGGCGCACACATAGCCCGAACCAAATTTTCCCTCAGCAAACAAAGGAGCAACCTTTTCTGCATAGTACCCTGTTACAGAGTGTATCAGTGAAGTTGCCTTGGCATCTCCTGAAAGAGTAGCTATATCTTGAGCCAAAAGAGAGTTCCAATCCTCTGGGCTTACTTGTAGCGTCTGGTTCACCAAAAAGGGATTTGTTGTCATCCCTGTAGCGCCTAGGGTGAAGGCCTTCTCTTGCTCAGAGATCTTGGCAGAATCGTGCCACCAAACTGTTTCAGTATTTTGTGATAACCAAGTGAGAAAATTTTGCTTCATCCCGTCCTTCCTAATTGTATACTTTTACCAGAACAACATGCTTCCAGAGCCTAATGTTGCTACCTCAAGGTTTTGCGAGTAATCATTGAGACAATCGGCTACCAATGCACCAGAACAATGACAAAGCCCGTATTTTTCAACCCCAAGGCTGGTAAGTCCCTCTATGATCGTTTGAATTTCATCTTGAGTGGAGTTCATCAGATGAATTCCCCCATAGACACCTCTGACAGGTTTTGAAAACAGACGAGATACGTGTTCAACAATATTCAGAATCCCAATATGGGCGCACCCTACTATCAGGTGCAGACCATCAGGGGCTTCCACCACTATGCTGCACTCATCTGAAAATATATCAGAAACATACGTATTGTCTTGATATTTCTTGAACTGAGTGGATACAGTCTCTATCACATTGAACTGTTGGAACCCCGACACGATGGAGAGGTGAGGAGAAATCTTGGTAAGAGAGTTCACCCCCTGCCAAACAATACCCTTGTCTAGCACATACTCTTTAGAAAAGGAGTTTCCCAGATAGGTGAAGGAAAATGAGTTCTCTTCAAAGCGATCTGAAAAAAAATCATTGCCCGTATACAGCTTCTTTTCAACGGCTCCCCATTGATCAACAAAAGAAGGGAATCCTCCTGTATGGTCATAATGCGGATGGCTCAATACAACTGAAGAAACCTTGCTAAGATCCTTCTTCATTTTTGTTGCATTGTGCAAAAACTTGGGAGAAGAGCCTGTATCAAAAAGGATACAATTCCCTTCATCCTCTATCAGAACCGATAGCCCATGTTCAGACTCTAGACCGCGATGCCCAACCAATGAGTTTTCTATCAAAATACTAGCTGTTATCATCTGCATTCACCTTCATACTCTACAAAAAAGAGTATAGAAAAACGTACAACACTATTTTTTGGTATGATGTAAGTTGTATGTTTTCAAAAGGGGCATTCCAGAGCTATGCTTCTGAAATACCCCATTACTTTGATTATCTAGTTACGAACGAACCTCAACCTTAGCCTGTTTCTCATACCACTGGATCAGCCCACCATGGTCATCGCTTCCCTTTCCTTCAGACGAAAGGCTCTTCATCATACCGATGGCAACCTCACTGATAGGAGAAGGGGTTCCAACACTCTTGGCGGTATCAAGGGCATTCTGCAGATCTTTGATGTGCAGATCGATACGGAAACCCGGCTTGAAGTTGCCAGCAAGCACCAAAGGTGCCTTGGCATCAAGGACTGTACTTCCTGCAAGACCACCGCGGATAGCCTTGAAGACCTTTTCAGGATCGACATTGGCCTTGG
>CAYXYD010000262.1:0-2390 GCA_964469205.1 uncultured Sphaerochaeta sp.
ATTATATCCAGCCTTTTATAAACAGTATGGTGCTGGGTGTCCTTGTGGGTACCATAGGAACGATCATCGGATTTACGTTCGCTTATGCTATTACCAGAACACCCATGAAAGGTAAGGGGATGTTCCGCATGATCGCTACCTTCCCTATGGTCTCTCCTCCTTTTGTAGTGGCTTTGGCCTGTATCCTGCTGTTTGGCCGCTCTGGTTTCTTTGCTGGGGCTATTGGAAACATCTATGGACTAACGGGACTGGTCGTAGTAGAGGTTATCGCTTACTCTCCTACAGCCTTCTTGGCTCTTGTGGGGGTGTTGCATGCCATCGATCCAGCCCTTGAGGAAGCTGCTATGGATTGTGGTGCCTCCCGCCTGAAGATTTTCAGGACCATAATACTTCCATTGGCTACACCAGGGCTGGTAAGTGCATGGTTGTTGGTTTTCATACAGTCGCTTGCTGACTTTGGAAACCCCATGATCCTATCAGGGGACTTTTCGGTACTCTCTGTGCAGGCGTATCTGCAGATTACCGGCATGTTTGACCTGGCACGAGGATCTACGCTTGCTATCTTGTTGCTTATCCCCACTGCCGTTGCCTTCTACCTGCAGAAGTATCTGCTTTCAAAGAAGTCCTATGTGACGGTTACAGGCAAGCCCACTTCAGCAACTATTAAGAATCTTGAGTGGTACATCAAGGCTCCTGTCTATACCGTGTGTATTTTCTTTGCCGCTGTTGTTCTCTTGTTCTATGGAATGGTAGTGTGGGGCTCCTTCCAGAAACTCTGGGGTGTTGATTCTACCCTTACGCTACGCAACTATGCGCAGATGTGGAAGATGGGTAAGGGCTACATACTAGACTCCCTGATCATCGCTGCTGTAGTAACTCCCGTCACCGGTGTTCTGAGCATGTTCATAGCATATCTGATCACCCGCAAGCAGTTCCCAGGAAGAGGCTTCATCGAGTTCTCCTCCATGCTGACCTTTGCCGTCCCTGGCACCGTCGTTGGTATCGGGTATATCCTTGCATTCAATACCTCCTCGATCTTGTTGCCCTTCACCCTTACAGGGACTGGGTTCATCATTATGATCTTGTTGGTGTTCAGAAACCTGCCGGTAGGTATTCGTAACGGAGTGGCGGCGATCCAGCAGATCGATCCTTCCATTGAGGAAGCCTCGATAGACTTGGGTGCTGACAGCAGCCTTACCTTCCGTAAGATTACCCTGCCGATGATCACTCCGGCGTTCTTCTCCGGCTTGGCAAACTGTTTTGTCCGTTCCATGACGGCAATTAGTGCGATCATCTTTGTGGTTTCTGGAAAATGGAACCTCATCACCGTTGCAGTTCTCGGGTTTGTCGATAACAGCCAGTATGCGCAGGCAGCTGCCATGAGCTTGCTGCTCATCGTCATTGTCCTCGCCGCCCTTGGTCTGATCAAATTGTTTACTGATAGGATGGGAAGGGGCATGAACTCCTCCTCAATCTTGGAATAGGGAGAAACCATGAAGCAAAATTATTTGGAATTGAAAAAGCTGGCAAAGTCTTTTGGTAAGGGCGACTCTACCTTCTTTGCTGTTGACCATATTGATCTCGTAGTGAAGGAGGGAGACCTTGTCACCCTTCTTGGGCCTTCCGGGTGTGGGAAGACCACGACCCTCCGCATGATAGCAGGTTTTAATACACCAACTGATGGAGATGTTCTTATCGATGGGACCAGTGTAAACAATATCCCTCCGAACAAGCGTCCTACGGCGATGGTGTTTCAGAACTATGCACTCTTTCCGCATATGACGGTATTTGAGAACATTGCCTATGGCCTTCGCATCCGCAAGGAGAGCCATGAGATGGTCAACAAGAAGGTCAACGACATCATGAAACTGATAGGTCTTGAAAACCTTGGCGACCGCCAGCCGCGTCAGCTATCCGGTGGACAGCAGCAGCGCGTCAGCCTGGCCCGAGCCATGGTCATGGAGCCTAAGGTGCTCCTGTTCGATGAGCCGCTGTCCAACCTTGATGCCAAGCTCCGAGTCTCGACAAGGCTCGAGATTCGTAAGCTGCAGCAGCGGGTGGGCATAACCTCTGTCTATGTGACCCATGACCAGGAGGAGGCGATGACGCTCTCTGACCAGGTTGTGATCATGAACAAGGGCATCATCGAGCAGATAGGGTCGCCTTCGGAAATCTATAGCCATCCTGCCAACAGGTTTGTTGCGGGGTTCATCGGAAAGGCTAACTTCCTTGAAGCGGTTGTTGAGAAGGTCACTGATGAGCAGGTAATAGTTACCTACCAGGGCAAGCATATTGCAGCCCCACGATGGGACAAAAAGCTGAAGGTGAAAGACAAGGTGGTGGTAGTCGCCAGACCACATTGGCATCAGCTCGGGGCTCCATAACCCCGG
>CAYXYD010000263.1:0-2376 GCA_964469205.1 uncultured Sphaerochaeta sp.
TTGTAAAAAGTATGATGTGGCTGAAACCTATCTGTTTGCAAGGGGTGATCAGCTTGATGGCAGTAGGTACGAGACCTTACTACCTATCGGAAAAACTTTTGAAACGCAGAAAAGCTTCCTAGCGGCCTCTTTGGTTTATCGGAGTCTGCTGGATTCCATTTTGGGAAAAGGCTACACCAAGAGTTATCCGTATGGAGTCAGGTATCTAAAGAAATTGGATATGTATGCCCTCTTGATACAAGATTGGAAAACTTTTCCTGATCATTCGACATACAAAGAAGCACTCGTGCAAAATCATGGGCTTAAAAGAAGTTTTTGGGGTCAGTACGCTACCAAATAGCTGATTGCCTACCATTCTTTTCTTCCGATAACCTCTCCTCCTTGGTTGAGGCTCCTCTTCCCCTTGTGCTAGAATAAAGGGCAAGAACGCTCCTACTGTAGTGGTTGCGTTCTTACTCTTTTCTCTTCATAAAGGATTCTTATGCTCATACCCAGTGTTTTGTTAGTTGTCGGCCTGTTGCTTCTCTTGTGGAGTTCAGACCGTTTTGTCGATGGGGCATCTCAGGCCGCCAAGTTCTTTGGCATGCCACCTCTTCTCATTGGTATGGTCATTGTAGGCTTTGGAACATCAGCACCTGAGATGGTTGTCTCCACCTTTGCATCCTTGCAAGGGAACCCCGGCATTGCCTTGGGTAATGCCTATGGATCGAACATTGCCAATATTGCCCTCATACTTGGCATAACAGCCATTATAGGACCTGTCAGGGTTCATTCTGCCATCCTACGAAAAGAACTGCCCATCCTTACCTTTGTTACCGGCATATCCATCCTGTTGTTGATGGACCTCTACCTTTCGTTTTGGAACGCTGTCTATCTCTTGGTGCTTTTTGCCTTTCTCATGACTTGGTCCATAATCCAAGGGATGAGAAAAAATACAGATACCTTGGCAAGCCAGACCAGCCAAGAACTGGCTTCAGATATCTCCCTTAAGAAATCTATCTGGTTGCTTATTTCCGGATTGCTTGTACTTATCGTAAGTTCGAGAGTCCTGGTATATGGAGCTGTTGAGATAGCACAATACTTTGGTGTCAGTGATACCATCATAGGGCTCACCGTAGTTGCAATAGGAACATCCCTTCCAGAACTTGCTTCCTCGGTCATAGCAGCCAAAAAAGGGGAGCATGACATTGCCATAGGCAACGTCATAGGGTCAAACCTCTTCAACACCTTAGGCGTAGTAGGTATCGCAGGGGCGATCCATCCCGTTGCTGTGGAAAGCTCCACCGTCTACCGGGATATGACTCTCATGGCGATTCTTACCATTTCGTTGTTTATCATTGGATATGGATTTAGGGGTAGGAAGGGAAGGATCAATCGCTTTGAAGGCGCCTTCTTGGTATTTATATACCTGCTTTATACTTCCTACCTTATCAAGACAATAGTGATAGTCTAGTAGTTAGGATCTGGCTTGGCATGCTCCAACGTATACAGAACACTGGAGAAATACTTGAAGCTATGCGAGGCATGCCTGATTTCATTCATATATATATCACGTTCATACTCGATGCGCCTAATGATTACATTGACCTTATTGCTGTGAATATCCAAAAAAGCATACGAGGCGCGAGTGTCTCCATCAAACGAATAGCCGACTGCCCCTGGGTTAATTATGCGCTTATCTCCTAGCATGAAGTCAGCAGGAATATGGGTATGCCCACAAAGAATAACCGATGCATCTTCTGCCATCAGCTTTGTATAAAGTTCTGAAGTAGGATCTATATCTTCTGTGATTGCTTCGTTATAGGAGTAGGGGCTTCCATGGCAAAAAATGAAAGGATCATTGCCAATTTCACCTCTCTGAACAATTGGCCATGACTTCATGATAGCCTTTGCTTCTGGTTTTAGACGGATGTCTGTATAGCGGACAAACTTTCGCCATAACTTTTCTTGTTCATTTTTGGGTTTTACTGACTTTATCCCTTCAATGTTCGATTCAGTATTTCCCTTTATGGTAACCAATGGCTTGTTAGCCATCAAGAGATCAAAACATGGTTGGGGATCAAGTCCCATAAAAACAAGATCACCAAGGAATAGTATATGGTCTACACCTAAAGCTTTTGCATCCAAAAGCACTGCTTCCAGCGCTCTAAAATTTCCATGGACATCACTGAGAACTGCAAGTTTCATTTCTTCTCCTTATAGTCACGATTGAAATGTGTAATTAACTGTATCATGCCATACTTTTCAATGAAACTAGCTGACCCTCAAAAAACTGCATTTCATGCATCCAATTAATGGTTGGATAATATTTTTGCTCTCTGAGAATACTTATATTCATACTAAAAGCGATAGTTGTATAATTCGGATTATGCATTT
>CAYXYD010000264.1:0-2366 GCA_964469205.1 uncultured Sphaerochaeta sp.
GCCAAGCGCAAAGACAATCCTCTTACTGGGTTGTTTGAGACGCGGGGTTCGTACGGAATTACGCACCTCTCTTCTTCGCGCTACAGGGAGTTCTCCCAGGAGGCCTTGCGCCTCAAGGTTGTCCTCCCTCCTTCAGCGGATATACCGTTTATCACCCCCGGAGAGTACTCCAAGGGAGATATCGCCTTATTCCTGAAGTTGGCAGAGCAGTATGCACTATCCAATGGGTAGACAGATGGCGATATGGTATTTTCCATCGGCTACTAGTTGAGCGTTGCTTGACAGGAGTCCTTGTGTATGGAAGTATGCTCTATATTGTCCATGAACCAAAACACTACAGCAAGGCTAGATTCTTGCAGAACAGGATGAATAGATGAAAACTATTTTTGTAAAACCGCTGACAGTTCAGAAGAAATGGTATCTGATAGATGCGGAGGGAAAGGAACTTGGCAGAGTAGCTGTTGCCGCAGCACGTATCCTCCGTGGGAAGAATAAGCCCGAGTATGTACCTCACCAGGACATGGGTGATTTCGTGATCATCATCAATGCTGAAAAAGCTGCCCTCACTGGTAATAAGTACGAAGACAAGATGTACTATCATCACTCCGGTTATCCCGGTGGCCTTCGCGAAACCAACTATGCTGATATGATCAAGCGTAAACCTGAGTTTCCAATGGAACATGCAGTCAGGGGAATGCTCCCCCGCGGACCTCTTGGTCGCAAGTTGTTCACCCACATGAAAGTGTATGCTGGTGCAAAACACCCGCAGGAAGCTCAACAGCCTATAACGGTTGAAATCTAAGGTAGGAACGAAATATGGCAAAGAAAGAAGTAAAGAAAGTTGTAGATCTTGGTCATGGCGTAGGTCGTCGTAAGACAGCTATCGCTCGTGTCTATCTCCGAGAGGGTGATGGCAAGATTATTGTTAATGGAAGGGACGTTGATGCATACTTCGGTAGCCCAATGCTGACCTTCATCGTCAAGCAGCCTCTTCAGGCTACTGATACTGTTACCAAGTTCGACATACTCGTCAACGTAGTTGGTGGCGGTCCTTCAGGTCAGGCAGGTGCTATCCGCCATGGTATTTCCAGATCTCTGGTTTCCCATGATGAAGCCTATCGCCCTGTGTTGCATTCTAATGGGTTCATGACTCGTGACTCCCGCATGGTTGAGCGTAAGAAATACGGTCAGCCCGGTGCAAGAGCCAAGTTCCAGTTCTCCAAACGCTAAACTGTGTTTGCAACAATCGAGCGGAAAGCCTCCGGCGAGGGATATTTTATCCTTCAAGAGGGGCTTTCCCCTTTTTTTATCTCAGCAAGACTTTTTCTCTCTAAAAACCTGCCTCTGAGCGAACCAATCGCTGAAGAAGTAGCAAAGTCCCTACGTGATGAGCAACTCATGCTCAACTGTCGAGAGCAGGCCCTAGAGTATCTTACCCGACGGGAGCATACAGCTCTTGAGCTGAAGCAGAAACTTCTCAAGAAGAACTACACCCAGACCCAGATAAACACAACTCTAGAGACTCTCATTGAGCAGAACCTCCTCAGTGAGTATCGTTATGCCCAGTCGTACATCCTCAGCAGACAGCGCAAGAACCCCGAAGGAAAGATCCTCCTTAGGCAGAGGTTGCTGGCAAAGGGTGTAAATCGAGAGGATACCGAGAGGGCACTTGAAGAGGCCTTTACCGAAGAACTTCTCGTAGAAGCAGTCACCAAGGCATATGAGGTTGCCATACGAAAATATGAGCCTGAAAGGGCCAAGCAGAAACTGCTCAGTCGGGGCTTTACCCTCTCAGACTTACGCTTTGCCTTTGAACGGATGGAAGACTAGAGCAAAGAAGAGTTCCCTTATACACTTGCACTACAGAAAAGGGAGAACAGCATATGAAACAGACCAGAAAACTAGGAAGCCTTCTAATTCTACTAATTATACTAATTTTAGTATCGTCCCCTTTATTGGCAACCAACTGGTTCGATGAACAGTTTATCTATTCCTACAATGAAAACATCTCCCTAGCCAGTGACATCACCTCTGGCTTAACCATGCTCGCCCCTGCAACATTCCTTTTTGCCGCTCCTTCCTCAGACTGGGTAGGGATAGGTCTTACTTATGGGACTACTACCCTAGCATCCTATGCTGTAAGGACAGTTCTGAAAAACACCATTTCACGACAAAGACCGTATCTGCTTTCTGGTAATGATACTTCTGATTTTTACCAGTCATTCCCCTCTGGTCATACCCTGATGGCATTCAGTTCGGCTGCCTTTACGCAGACAGTTTTCTCCCTGAAGTATCCGGAATCCCCCTATAAGACAGCAGTCACAGCGACAACCTGGGCCTTGGCAGCAACTACAGCTGTCCTACGG
>CAYXYD010000265.1:0-2362 GCA_964469205.1 uncultured Sphaerochaeta sp.
TCATGATGACTAAGAACGTATACAACAAAAAGACTCAGGACTTGCTAAAGAAAGAAGTGGTAGGAGAACATCCGTATGCAACATTCCACATGGAATTCCTCTATGGGAAAGATCCACAAGAGGCGGCTTCATGGAGATGCAACAAGCCAGGGGAAATAGGTGGTCCCATCGGAGATGTAGGAGAGCACTGCCTCGACATGGCAGAGTTCCTGTTCCAACAACACATTACAAGTGTCCGATGCACCTATCATCCTAAAACACTCGATATTATTGTGGAAAACGGGGCTACCATCACCTATACTTTAGAAAATGGCATGGAAGGGTCTATCCGAGTTGCCTTTAACCAACCACGGGGAGGGGTTCTTGGAACCATACAAAACCTTGGATATGAGATTTATGGGGAAAAAGGCGTCATACGCGGATACGCGACGATGTTTCAGCTCTCAGGACACCAAGATGAAGCAACTCCCATCAAGCTCAAGCTCATCACAGAGGATCTTTCTAAATCGTATTGCATCTCAGAGGTGGAGAATATTTACCAGGCACAGATCGCAGAACATGCTCTCTCAATTAAGAATAAGCAACCAATGGATGGATCAAGTGGATTACGAAATATTCAACAGGTATTAGCGTGTCATGAATCTGCAGAGAACAGAGGAAAGGAGGTATTAATCTAACATATGTATACTACTACAAAAAAAACAGCTCTTGCCATCGGGTGTCATCCCGATGACATTGAATTCATGATGGCGGGTACTCTCTTCCTATTAGGAGAGCAGGATGTTTCCTTGAATTATATGAATGTAGCTAATGGAAATTGCGGAACACTTGAATATGATCGACAAGAAATTGAAGTAATTAGGAAAAAAGAAGCCCAAACGGCGGCGGCCTATCTTGGGGCCTTTTGGTATGAAAGCATTGCCAATGACCTGGAAGTTGTGTATGACCTCGACCTTGTAAGGAAGGTAGCAGCAGTAATCCGTCAAGTTGCACCAGATATTATCCTCGTTCCTGCCCTTCATGATTACATGGAAGACCATATGAATACTGCACGCATTGCTGTCACTGCAGCATTTACGACCAGTATGCCCAATTTCTACACAATACCTCAGGAGGCTACGATACAAAAAGAAGTGGCGCTGTATCATGCACTTCCCTATGGCTTGCATGATGGGCTCTCCAATAAGATCAAGGCCCAACTTTATGTGGATATTACAACAGTCATCGATTCCAAAGAGCATATGCTTTCCTGTCACACGTCTCAAAGGAACTGGTTGGATGATAGCCAAAAACTAGACTCGTATGTACAGGCTATGCGTGATATGAGCCACCAGGTAGGAAAAGACTCCGGGAAGTACAACTTTGCAGAAGGGTGGATCAGGCACAACCCTTTAGGGTATAGCTCACCCAAATTTGCTCCACTAGAAGAAATTCTACAGAAATATGTGACAGAATCATAACCAGGCACCTAACCAGTCAAAGGCTTCCATCTGCATCCCAACAGTGAAGCGATGGGGGCCTTTATGATACTTGTGCTGGAAATGTTCTGGATACCCGGCCTTCTTATACACCTCCCTTAAGTTCTTTTCACACTTTTTCACTTCACTCAGAGAGAACAGCTCATCATCAATACAACTAAGTACCAATAGAGGGTTAGGCGCCGTCATACCCACAATATCAGAAAAACCCATAAGATTCGAAATTCCCGGGATAGGATACATCCACGTATGAACCGAAGCTTTATTGAGAATAAAATCATTCCAAGTCGTCATGAAGCCTGCACTCACTGCACACTTAATCATTTCACTGCTACCAGCTAGATAATCAGTACGCAAGCCCCCCAGACTGAGCCCACAGCACCCTAACCTATCTGAGTCAACATCTTCCCTATCTGACAGTATCTGCAAGGCCACACGGTCTTCTGCCAGGGTAATCCCTGGCCAGGTAAGCCCAGCTGAAAAGATGCTTTTTGCTAGTACAGATTCCATATAATCAGAAAACTCACGATACCAAGACCCATCATCGCCTTTGGGCTCCTTCTCGGCCATCAAGGAAGAGACAACACTAGGAGGAACATCAGAGGGGAGGATACGTCGACTTTCAAAGGGAAAGACATCATGAACAAGAACTGCATAGCCATTATGGGCAAGTTCATTTGCCCATGCACGACCTTCATACATCTGCTCTTGGTACCTAAGGATACTCTCACCAGTAGCATCTTCTATCCTTACTATCTTGCTTTTTCCAAGGACTTTATTCAGGCCATGATCGTGAAGTCCCAATACGCCTCTCAAGGGTGCATCGTGAGTAAGCGGTCTTAGGAAATACGCTTCAGTGGGAGTACCAAAAGGGAGAGTCCAGG
>CAYXYD010000266.1:0-2326 GCA_964469205.1 uncultured Sphaerochaeta sp.
CATCGGAAGCCCAGCCCTGGGTTCGGACTTTTTCCAGCTCCGCTCTTAGTGCATGTTCATCCCTGATGGTATTCGGGGTAAAGGGCTTGAGGGTAACCTTGCCAAGGTACTGCTGAAGCTCGCGCTCAGTCATATCGCTGAGCAGGACCTTCCCTATGGCAGTACAGTAGAGGGGGATGGTTTTTCCCACTCTGCTGTACATGCGGATGGTGAAGGATGACTCCTTCTTCAAGACATAGACAGCCTGCTTGCCTTCTAGGACTCCCATGTGCACGGTCTCCCCCAGTTCAGTGCAGAGCTTCTGGGCAACAGGGTTGGCCAGACTGATGAAATCAATATGCTCCAACCCATGCGAACCCAAGGAGAACAGCTTCAGCGTCAAGCTGTAAAGATCTGAGGGGTCCCGATAGACATAACCAAGACTTACAAGCGTAGACAGGAATCTGAGCAGGGTAGCCTTGGGTAACTTGGTCTCCTTGGCTAGGTTCTCCAGATTGATATGTTGGTATTGTGAGAGCGTCTCCATTATGGCAATAGTACGTACCACACCACTGGTCAGCTGTTTGTCTCCCTGCAGTTCAGATCCTTTGTCACTCATCTTCTTATCCTTCAAAATAGGCCTTCGCATTTTCAAATGAGATATTCTTCACGACTGTACCCAACATCTCCCTATCGGAAGGGATCTCACCCTCTTCAGCCCATGTCCCGAGTATGTTGCACAGGATTCGCCTGAAATACTCGTGTCTGGGATAGGAGAGAAACGAGCGGCTGTCTGTAAGCATACCGATGAAGCGTGGCAATAATCCAACGTTGCCCAAGACCTTCATCTGCTGTTCCATCCCATCCTTATGGTCTGCAAACCACCAGGCAGAACCCAGTTGGATCTTGCCGGGCATGCCTCCCTGGTAGCAACCCATCAACGACCCTAATGTGTAGTAATCCTTGGGGTTGAGGCTGTACAGGATAGTCTTGGGGACTTCACCCGTTGAAGACAAAGCACTGAGGAAGGCTGAAAGCCCCTCTGCGATTTCCTTGTCATGGGATGCATCAAAACCTGTGTCAGCGCCAAGCAGCTTGAACATACGCTCGTTATTGTCCCTGATGACTGCAAAGTGCAGCTGCATGGCAATGTCACGTTTTGCATAGGCTCGGGCCAAGTGGGAGAGTACAAAGGTCTTGTAGGCCTCAACCTCAACACTGTTCAGGGTTGCACCGGCAAGCTTCTTGCCAAAGATGGCATTGACCTCACTCTCGCTCTTGAACACAGCAGGAGCTGTGACCAAAGCGTGGTCGGAAGCCTTGCACCCATTCGCAACAAAGAAGTCCAACCTTGCGATAAGGGCCGCGACAACATCAGTTGCAGTATTGATCTCCATCGAAGCAGCACTGGCCAAAAGGGTAACATACTCTATGAAGGACTCCTTCTCGATGGCCAGGGCCTTGTCCGGACGGTAGGAGGGAAGTACCTTTGCAGGGAAATCCTTCTGGGAAGCAATGTCCTGATGGAAGGAAAGGTCATCGGCAGGATCGTCGGTGGTACCCACTGCATAGACCTTGAACTGTTTCATGATGCCCTTCACAGAGAGGTTCGCATCCTTGGCAAACCTTCTGTTGGTCTCCTCATAGATAGCTTTGGCACTTTTCGTGTTAAGCGGTTCGTGGATGTCAAAATAGCGCTGCAACTCAAGATGGGTCCAGTGGTAGAGGGGATTGCCCAAGGCATTCTCCATGGTATGGGCCCAAGCGTAGAACTTGTCGAACGGGTCGGCATCCTTACCAGTGATAAGCTCTTCGGCTATCCCATTGGAACGCATAGCTCTCCACTTGTAGTGGTCGCCCCCTAGCCATGCATCGGTGATGGTGGTAAAGCGCTTATCCGTTGCTATCTCTTGAGGAATGAGGTGACAGTGGTAGTCGAAGATCGGTTGGTCTTTTGCAAACTCATGATACAGCATCTCTGCTGTCTTGTTCTGTAAGAGGAAATTCTCACCCATAAATTTTTTCATAGCAGTACTCCTTTTTAGAGAATGACCCCATCTTTGAATAGGGAAATCTCGGCATAGCCGTTTATTTCGTTTTTAGTTTTTTCTTCACCTGAGGCAACCTTTTGCATCAAGTGGATGAAGTCGTCGAGCACCACTTCGTTGTCTTCACTTAGCAAGCGCTCTGCATCAAAGTCGATCCAGTTGGTTTTCTTTGTAGCCAAAGCGGTGTTTGAGGCTATTTTTACCGTAGGGACTGGGGCTCCTAGAGGAGTCCCTCTCCCTGTGGTAAACAGGATAATGTGTGCACCACTGGCAGTAAGGGCCGTTGTCGATACTATATC
>CAYXYD010000267.1:0-2324 GCA_964469205.1 uncultured Sphaerochaeta sp.
GAAATTTCGAAGATAATCTGCTACGCTCAAGGCAGGTCTTGAAATCATTGCTGGATACAGTGCACTTCGAGCTACCTAGTATCGCTTTGGCCGGGAACATCCAGTTGTCATGGGTTTCCGGCCTGTTTTCTGCCCAATAATGACGCAATGCCTGATAGCATGCCTCCGGAAGTCTCACCATCCGTTCCTTATTTCTCTTTCCATGGGGAATCCTCACGAATCTCGTCCCCGAAAGACTGTCGGTCTCGATGTCCGTATACTTCATGTTCTTCAGCTCAAAGGTTCGCATGCCGGTCCCGTAGAGGACAAAGAAAAAGACAAACACCACGATTTCGTTGAGATGGGCAAAGAACTGCAGCAGCTGCTCCACCATGAAGTAGACAGGCTGCTTGTGGCGGGCACGCACATTGGGGACCTGCTTCCTATTGATCGTCTGGTTGAGCACAACCTCCAGGAAGAACTTGCACCCTGCATTGTAAGTGTTGGTGCTGCTCCCCTGGAGCTTGCCTTCCTTGCGCTTGTGCAGCAGGAAGGCCCTCAGATCCTTCTCATTCAAGTCGGCAAGCCTGTCCTCCTTTCCAGCGAACTCGCTGAAGAGCTTCAGCGCCGTTCGATAAGTCTTTCTCGTTGTCTCTGGGGTATCCCGAAGCAGAAAGTCCTCTTCCATCTTTTCTAGTACCTGTTCATTGGTCTTCATTGGTAAATTCCTCCTGTGAAATAGTTTGGTTCTAGGAACCACAACCATGATACAGGAGGACTTTGGGATGACTCAACTCATAGGGGAAGATCCCGAAGGAGTATGGATGAGACTCCCGGGCAAGGGGTGTTGGGAATCTTGGTCAGAAGAACCACACCCAAGAGATGGAAGGAACTGGAAGGGGAACAGTTCATACAAGCAGAATCTTACAGGAGTGGATATGGCTCACGAGCACAATGGCTTAAAAGCTTCCGCGCAGCGGATTAGTTCAATCTTATTCAGCGTCAAATCCTTGAAAGCCTGTTCGGTTATGAATTTTCCGTCACGCATGATGGTGACTCTATCGACAATATGCTGTAGCTCTTCTAGGCGGTGACTGATATAGACAATACTGCACCCTGTATCCCGCAACTTTCTTATCAAGGTAAATAGTTGTGTTATTTCAACACTGGTAAGGGCACTGGTCGGCTCATCCATTATAAGGATTCTGGACTTGGCCTGAAGGGCCTTTGCAATTTCCACCATCTGCTGTTTGGATACAGCAAGAGAGCCGACGACCATCTCTGGTTTTATGTCAATTTGTAAAGAATCAAGGACCTCTTTAGCTAGGCGATTCATCTCGCGATCGTTAAGCAAGGCCCCGTTTATAAGCTCACTTCCTAAAAATATGTTCTGTGCAACAGTAAGGTGATTGCACATGTTCAGTTCCTGGTGGATCATCGAAACACCCAGAGCCTTCGCCTTACGTGGGTTTAGGTCCCCTTCTATGGCTTGCCCAAAGATGGTCATATCACCGCTGTCACTGGTATAGACACCACTGAGAATTTTCATAAGGGTTGACTTCCCAGCACCATTCTCACCCAAAAGTGCCATTACCTCACCGGGTCGGAGGGTAAACTGATACCATCATAGGCTTTCCCGCATAGGGTAAGCCCCAGGCGTTGCCAATCAATGAGTGCGCAAATAAGTGCACACACTCTCTCTTCATCATCTGCTACTAATACCTTCATTCCTCAATTGTAAGGCTTAATGGAAAAAATCGATAGCTACAGTACCGTTTTTCTTACATCTAGAAGATCAACCCAGCTTTCAAGAGCAACAAATGTCTTCTCGAGGTCGATAAAGCGCAGCGTTGCCGCCCCATCTTGGGTAGTCTGCTGTGCGTTGAAAATGACCAGAGGTGCCCCGTTTTGGGTTGCATACATCGGAAAGGAGGCATCATTGCGAAACTCTGGGTTGCTGTAAGAAAGTACCGGCCTATAGCACTTTTGGTATCAACATCCATCTTAAAGTAAGGAAAAAGTTAAAGCATATTTTGGATTTCAGACAATTCCAAAGGAGGTTCATGCAACAGTTGGAAGTTCTTAGGATCGGTCCTGGCAGAAAACAGCTCCAATGGGTCAGTAAAGGAAAGATGGGGTATTTCTGGGAAGCATTGCTACCAGAGAGAGCGGTACCCAACCTGCTGGGGTTCTGTGATTAGAACAATAGGAAAAGAAGATTCATGAAGCTTGAGGGTTTCTGTTACCTGCCTGTGAATATACTTTATTCCTAACTCTCAGTTTTAGTTGACCTAGCGTGAGTTTACAAGTTATGAGCCCCGTTTGGGGCCATTTTTTTGCCCTAA
>CAYXYD010000268.1:0-412 GCA_964469205.1 uncultured Sphaerochaeta sp.
CCGCCTCCTACAAGATGGATTATCAGGTGCTGGTCTACAGCTGTCATGGTGACTCAGAAAAAGAGATTGAGTGCTTGCACTCAGCCCACCAAGCCAATGTTGATGCTCTTCTGTTCTGTCCACTTACCGACGGTTCTGCTAAGACGGTCACAGAGCTGTTCGCCTCAGATTTTCCACTGCTTATACTTTATCGGAGGCAGTTTCTCAAAACAGCTGTTCCCCATCTTTACTATAACAATGTGCAGGGTGGCTATCTTGCCACCAAGTTGTTGCTCAAGCAGGGAAGGCGCAACATTGCCTTCTTTATTGGGCTCTGGCAAGAACCAGCTGGGACCAAGCAAGAGATTCTCTCTCTCTTGGATGACCGGCGAAGATCAAAAGCACTGATCTCGTATGCCGTCTTCTGCTTGTG
>CAYXYD010000268.1:422-2316 GCA_964469205.1 uncultured Sphaerochaeta sp.
AAGGGACTTTGACTCGGTTATCTGTGGCAACGATAGGGTTGCTGCAGGGGTTTTGCAGGCTCTTAGGGAGCAGAATATCCAAGTACCAGAGCAGGTATCTGTTGTAGGCTATGATGACTCCACCCTTGCAAGCATAACAAGGCCCGAGCTTACTTCTGTCCATCAGGATCCCCAAAGCCTGGGAGAGCAATCTGTACAAATGCTTAGGTCTCTCTTTGCCCAAGAGAGGGTAGAGGACAAGGTGCTGGATACATTTTTGACCATACGCAACTCGACTGCGATGAGGCAGGGGTAAAAAAGATACAGAAATAGAATAACTTGCTCTAGTAGAATGTTAATTGGGTTGGTATCGTTGAAGGAGAAATCAAGCAGGAAGGTGATTAAGTCCCTTTCATTTGTCTGTCCTATCTTTTCGAGCGAACTCCGTTGATTAAGATTCTCTGTGTTTCCTCATTGGGAGATCCGTCACACTGCACCAATTCCTGGTGCAGTCATACGGTATTTCCGTTACCAATTAGCAATATACGAGACCATGGTAACGAGGGGTACCGAGTTGCTGGATCCATTGAGGGGTTCCTTGTTAACATATAAGCATGCCAATAGTGGCATAAGGGTAAGTGATTGAACTCCGATTGCCTACAGGCCCGGTGCCGTCTTTTTTATAGGGGAATGTGGTATCTTGATGCACAGATTTCAACTACATTACAAAAACCAATTTGGGACAAACCTAATCATCAAAATTCGTAACTGCTCAGGTATGTCATTCCATACCAGGTTAAAGTCAATCTCTTTGCCGAGAGATTAAGACTTTTCATGAGCCTCAACGAGCATGGTCTTCCAGCTTCAAGAACTTCAAAACTACCAGATAAATCTTTATAAAATAACAAATTCCTGTTGTATTTTAATGTCCTATTTGCTATACTAAATCCAATTTGAGATAGGATTTAGATGATATCAAAAGGCTCTCGGAAGAAAGGATTCAAACAGCTCAATCGTAAGATTGACCGCCTTTGTGCGACCAATGAAAACCAGTTCATTACCATCAAAGACCTTTCTACCGTCTTCGTAGATCTCAAGTTGGCCCTTGATGCCAAAGATGCAAGAATTGCCGAGTTGGAAGAATGATTGAACATGAACAGTGCAAA
Organism: uncultured Sphaerochaeta sp.; assembly: GCA_964469205.1. Taxonomy (GTDB): domain Bacteria; phylum Spirochaetota; class Spirochaetia; order Sphaerochaetales; family Sphaerochaetaceae; genus Sphaerochaeta. Next base: position 1,568 of record CAYXYD010000268.1, read on the forward strand.
CAGCAGCAAACCCTTCTCCACTGATTTCTTCAATAAGCCAAAGCCCTCTTCCATCAACAAGGGCAAGCCGAGCAACACAAAGAAATCTACAGGGGGGGCAGAAGGGCCATACCGGCTCCACAATGAAGCTCAAGGAAATTCCGGATGTCATACAACAATGCCTTCCCTCAGACTGCCTTGGGTGTAAGCTTTCAGACCGTTGAAGGGGTGAGCTCTCCATCATCGAATCCAGGAATGTGACCGATGTCCGCATTTTTATGGAACAGACAAGGTTTGACTGCATCAGCAGGCTCTGTCCCAAGACCGGGCAACCCATCACAGGGGCCTTTCTTCTCTTGTTTTCCTCATTAATTATTTGATCCGTGGCTGTGGGACATTCAGGCAATGGTTAAGAACATGGCTGATGGAAAGTCCTGACACTATATATTGAGAGGAAATCAGATACATGCTTTCGGATGGGGAACATGGTACTTTTTTTTTACTGTATGGGTAGTACATGAGAAAATTAACACAAGGTTAGTCTTGATTCTGACTTGTCATGTGAAAGTACCATTGGGGGAAAGTTTGGTTGTGTCTTTATGGGCAACTAGGGCGAGGTAATTCAACCTCTATAATATTTTTATCTTAGTTAATTTTATGATGATGTACTGATAATGTAGTTACAATGTGTAGCTATTTTATCAATTTGGTATTACATTATCATTTAGAGAGGAAAAATATGAGAGAAAATTCAAATGTAAATATCCGAA
>CAYXYD010000269.1:0-2306 GCA_964469205.1 uncultured Sphaerochaeta sp.
CTATCGTTGGCTATGAGGCGAAATGGGAGGAGTCTTCCTTCGAGTACATCCATACCCAACGAACGTTCTCCTTTTCCCAAGAGGACGAGCCCTTGCTTAAAACCTTGCAGGAATTAAGTCGGAAGGCTTTTTTGCTCTTTGGTGGAAAAGGGTATGCAAGGGTAGATTTCCGTCTTGATGAATGGGGTGACCCCTTCATACTTGAAGTGAACATCAACCCCTGTATTGCCCAGGACAGTGGCTTTGTTGCAGCTGCCCAAAGAGCCTCTCTTACGTACGAACAGGTGATCGCCATGATCATCAAAGGGTAACCCTATGGAAACCTATACATTTAGAGAACAACCCATCGAGGCCGATATCCAGAGCATAAGCTCAATACTCAGCACTTCAGGCTTCTTCAATACAGAAGAGCAGGAGGTGGGAGTCTCGCTCGTGCGTGAGCGCCTAGCGCAAGGGGAGGGATGCGAATACTTCTTTCAGTTTGCAGAGTTTGAAGGCTCAGTCAGGGGCTACACCTGTTTCGGTCCCATCCCTGGAACCAAGACCAGCTATGACCTCTATTGGATAGCTGTCGATACCACATACCGTGGGCAGGGGTTAGGAACCTTGCTACTCAAGCAGACTGAGCAGGAGATAGAGAAACGCGGAGGAACACGGATCTATATAGAGACCTCCTCCACTGCCCTGTATGTGCCGACCCGTTCCTTTTACGATCGCAATGGTTATCATCTGGAGGCAGAACTCAAGGATTACTATGCCCCCCACGACAACAAGCTCATCTATGTGAAGGCTTGGTAGGAAAATAGCATGTCCAATATTGTAGCGTATCACCATGACGTAAATATTCTTTCCTTTGAGCAGGTGGTGACCTTGGTCCAGAAACAGATGTCCTTCATTGGCTATCGCCAAAGCAGGGACGACGTAGCTGTAGAAATACGAAACTCCATGAAAGCGGAGAGTAGGTCAGTATTTTTTATCGCTTATGAGGAAGATGATATCGCCATAGGGTTCGCCTATGGGAATATCTGTTGTGGCTTGGAGACAAAAGGGGACTATCTTTGGTTGAATGAGCTCTATGTCTCTAAGGATTGCAGAAACCAAGGGCTTGGTTCAGAGCTGTTGGAGTATGCCCAGACGTGGTCCAAGCAGCAGGGATGTGTCTATATCGCTTTGGTGACCCATCCTAACAACCCTGAAGCCCAGGCGTTTTATCAGTCACAGGGCATGGAGCTGGAAGAGTTGGTTTGGGTCGACAAGTATCTCTGACTAGCGCACCTGTTCGACAATATCCTGGATAAGGTCTTCAAAGGGGAAGCCTCCCTCCAGAGCCAGGTGATAGAAGCCATAGAAACTGGGGTTGCAGTTTACCTCCAGCACCCAGGGCTTTCCCTCTTCATCGATACGGAAGTCAACACGGGCATATCCAGTAAGAGAGAAGGCCTGCCAGCATTGGCGGGCAATAGAAGTTAGCTTATCCAGAAGGGAGAGGTCGCATGCTTCTGCATGGTACTTTGCCACTATATGCTCGTAGCCGAATGAGTTTTCAGTCCACTTTGCATCATAGGTGATGATCTTCTCCTTCTGATGCTCCTCATACCCCTGGAATACCCATTCGTAGGGGGTAAGGACCTTACAGCTCTCGGGTGTGCCATACATGCAGGCGGTGAACTCCCTCCCTCTATGAAGGCCTTTGCGAAGCATGGGGTGAGTAGAGTCCCTTCCTTGTTTTTCAATTCAGTAATAATGGTTTCTGCACTGACTATGGAGCTTTCATCCAAGCCTATGGAGGCGTCTTCCGAGATTGGCTTGATGATGTAGCGCTTGATGGCGCTGTCTTTCAGGGCTTCAGTCTCATCTTTGCAGACCCAAGGCGGGGTGCCGATTCCTGCTGCCTTGAGGACTCGCTTGGCAAGCATCTTGTTGGTGGTTACGAATAGGTTTTGCAAGGAACATCCTGTATAGGGTAGGTTCATATGTTCGAGCAAACCTGGGACCAGATAGGCTAGGTTCTCTTCCCCTGGGGCTGAGTCTGTCAGATTGAAGACCAGTATTGGGTTGTCGCAGTTCATTGTTGTAAGAAGGGTGAGATTATCAAGGGTAAAGGGGACCAAAAGGGTTTTGTATCCCTTTTCCTGGAGGATCTCTTCTATCCACTTGGCTTGTCTTTCTATATCGAGAACGTCCTCTAGACTGGTAGGGAGAATCTGGTTGTGTAGGACGATGATGGTGTGATTTGTGTACATGATATCCTTGTAGGGACAGAGCTTAGATACCTACATAGTTCGCTTCCCTAGCTAGTTTGTCAA
>CAYXYD010000270.1:0-2304 GCA_964469205.1 uncultured Sphaerochaeta sp.
AGAGACGGGGTTTTACGGCATATTGGATAAAGCGTATCTCTTTGATAATTCTGGGGTTGCGAACGGGAAAGTTTTTCGAAATTTCGCAGAGATTCAAAAAGAAGAAATAACTTTGCTTACAGAGCCTACACCTGTGTGGTTTGAGGAATATATCCTAAATAGATTGTAATCAAACGATTGAACCGGAATTATCTCAGGTCCTCGCTATATTTACCCTCTTGTACTGCGTTATTTCTCGATTATGCACTGGAAGATCAGCTTCCCTCGGGGCTTTAGAAGGAAACAACGGTTCACATCGACAAAACTTACCTGCACAATGCGCTATTCCAAAAGATCACAAGCATCGATTGGCTGGTTGTCAGGCTCTTCATACCAGTCGGAGCTCTTTGCTTCTGGTTCTTCCTCTATTTCTTCTTTTGACCTTTCTTGCATTAACCCACCTATTTTTCTTCCCTTTCACCCCGATTCCTGTAGAATAGGCCTATGAACACCTACGAAAAGATCAAGAGGGTCTGTACCCAATGCAACAAAGCCTTTGAAACCATAGAGCCTTTCATACTTGACTGGAAGAGCACCAACACCCAAGTCAAGAAGACAAAGCAGAAACTCAATGCCCTCGATAAGGAGGGACGATACCCCCCTGACTATGGACACTTCAGTGCGTCTACCTATCTCTATAGCCAAGTGCTTACCGATAGGGGGGCCATCAAAAGCCTACTAGTACAAAAAGGGCCCTTCCTGACCAGCATGGCAAAAGAGGTCCTTGCTTTTTGGGGTGATCACCCAGGCTTCTGGTGCTTCTTCGCCATTGAAAAGCTTTTGGACGAAGAGGGCTTTCTCACCATTGTTGACCTGTTCAGCTTAAAACCCCACCTTGTGTACTCCCCAGCCTTGTGCAACATGCAACAGAACAGCAAGACCCGAGACAAGCACTACCTCTGCCTACTGCTCTTCAATGGGGAATGCCTGCAGACAGCAGGGATGCTCCACTATTACTCGCTCGCCGCTAGAGACCTGCGCTTCTACTGCAATGTGTTTGGTGATAGTGGATTTGATTCTGAGGAAAGTCTTGATGCCATCATCAAAGCGCATTACATCAGCTTCTTCAAGCTGGATATGATCTCCTCCCTACCAGTTCCGATGCATAAGGAGCACGAGCTACGAAAGTGTTGGCAACCCTTCTCCTTGAAGGGGTTTGACCCTTCAAGGCTGGAAGGTACCTGGATAACCGTTGAGCTTGATGGACAGCAGAAGTTCTACTTCAACGAACCCACAGAAAGCATACGGACCATCCCCAACTCTGAGTTGCTGTTCAATGAACTACCCATGATGGGAGGCACCCTAGTCAGGGAAAAAGATAGCAGCCAGATGGCCCTCATCACCAACTCTGAAGTTTCCTATGCTGTCTTTGCTGCTTTATTGAACCAGAGCTTCCCTGATCTTCAGCTTCCAGCTACGCCCGCTGTCTCTGTCACCTTTGCGCTTGTAGAGTTATTGGAGATGGGTGGTCACCCCGTCCCTTGGAAACAGTTCACCAAGATTTTAGAATTCAGACCAAGCAAGAGAGAAGAAGATCAGATCGAAGAAATGAGCGACGACGAAGCCGACGAGATGGTCAGAGCATTATTTCAGCGCTACCGGGAAAACCACGGTCTTGAAAAGCCTTCACACGAGGAGGAGAAGGAGGACAAGGAGGGTTCCACACAGGCACTCCTTGAAAGTGAAGATGAAGAAATATTCATCAACTCGTTTCACAAGCCCCTGCAAAATCTTATAGCCTCCTACGAGGTCAAGGAAGAAGACAGGTCCATCGAGTTTATAGATTGTCCGAACCCCTCTTTCCAAACACGCATGCTTTTTTTCTCTCATTTCATCGATGGGGAAGTTTTCAGGATTGCCGACGATGAACAAGCCTTACTCTTTTCTGCCATCTTTACCAATGGCTCCTATTACGATAAATCTAAAGAGACTGGCATGGCACCTTTCATCGAAAAGCTGTTTCTGAACTACTTCCCTTCTGATAAGGACCTGCCCTATCTCCTATTGAACTCCTTCTTCTGGGTTCTCTTCCATAAGGGTAACGAATGGGCTCCTATGCGTAGCTATGCCATCGAGATGCTCAAGCACTTCCCCACTCCCATCATCCATGCCTATCCTGAAAGTGAAGATTTCATAAAAGCCTTCAGCCGCTTCACCAAGAGGATACTTGCCCCCCGTGGCATCTGTTCTCTCAAGACCCGACCAACGGCTTCTGAGATTACTACGGGCATGTATGCAATAAAGGGCAGTCCTATCTTCTATAGT
>CAYXYD010000271.1:0-2301 GCA_964469205.1 uncultured Sphaerochaeta sp.
TTCCTATTTATCCAGCCTGCCTCTCAGCAATTCCATATTATATATAATGATGCCAATCGCTGGACTTCTTTCAGTAGTGTTCATTAGCAAAAAACTCTTTCACATGCTTCACACAAAACAAGAAAAGGACCTTAAAGGTAATAAATCATGAGTACGAACGAAATTGCAATATTGATTCTTGTTGGAAGTTTTTTTGCCATGATAGTGATCAGACTCCCAATTGCTATAGCTTTGGGAACATCGGCAATGTTTACCGTACTGTATATGGGATTTCCGGTCAAAGTAGTTGTCCAATCCATGGTCAGTGGTGTAAATAAGGTTGCCTTACTGGCCATTCCATTCTTTATCTTTGCTGGTCAACTCATGAGTGATGGAGGAATCTCACATCGCTTAGTCTCCCTCTCAAAGGTAATAGTGGGTCGGTACAGAGGTGGCCTTGCCATGGTAAACATACTTACCAGTATGTTCTTTGGGGGCATATCTGGCTCTTCTGTTGCCGACACGTCCTCTCTTGGAACTATATTGATTCCAGAAATGGTTAAGGATGGGTATGATGCAGATTTCTCAGCGAGTGTAACAATAACAAGTTCTGTGCAAGGCATCTTGATCCCTCCCAGCCATAACATGATTATCTATTCGATGGCTGCTGGTGGACTTTCGGTTGGGGCCTTGTTTTTGGCAGGAGTTGTTCCAGGAGTACTATTAGGTATTTCTCAAATGATTCTCAGTTACTTTATCTCTTTGAAGAGAGGATATCCCAAAGGTAGCGCTATTAGTTTGCGCCAAGCACTGAAAATTATAAGGCAGGCTTTCTTGGGTTTATTGACACCGATAATCATTATTGGTGGAGTACTTACAGGTATTTTTACGGCTACAGAGTCTGCTGCGGTTGCCGCTCTTTGGGCCTTTATTGTTACCTTTTTCTTCTACAAGGAAATAGATCTCAAGAAGTTCAAATCTGTCCTTCTCAGAACGTTGGGCACCCTGGTGGTAGTAATGCCTGTGATCGCAGCTGCGAATGCCTTCGGCTATATGCTGGCATATCTGAAAGTACCCCGAATGGTGTTGGAGTTGCTGTTAGGGCTGACCACAAACAAGTATGTACTGTTATTGCTGATTAACCTGATCCTATTGCTTTTGGGTATGATTATGGATATGGCACCACTTATTCTGATATGCACACCAGTATTCTTACCTCTGGTAGAATCTTTGGGAATGTCACCCATCCATTTTGGGATTATCATGATGCTTAACCTTGGAATTGGTTTACTGACCCCACCAGTCGGAGTCACGTTGTTTGTAGGAAGCACCATAAGCAAAGTACCTATGGAAAAACTTTTCAAAGCAACCTTACCCTTCTATTTCTTAATGATAGGATTTTTGCTCATAATGACATTTGTAGAACCAATTGTCATGTGGCTCCCTAGATTGATGATGTAAACAGTGTATCACTAAAGGAAAAGAGATGGATTAAAACTTAAACATGCAGGAACTACTCAGGTTAGTTTTTGTACAGTACTGGGGATGGACAGAATTCCTCCTGTCCTCTTTAGAGATTTTGCAAGATTTAGACTGCAAACATATAGGAGCATAAGATGGCAAAGAAAATTAAAGTCGGCGTAGCCGGCTATGGTGTGATAGGACAGAGGCTCGCTGACGGTGTGGCACTGCAAGGCGATATGGAACTGGTGGGTGTGGCCGATGTGGCCCCAACACTCAGTGTCCGTGCCCTGAAAGAGAAGGGCATGCCCTACAAGCTCTATACTGCAGCCCCTGATAACAGAGCGGCCCTTGATGAAGCTGGCATTCCCATCAGTGGAACACTCGAAGATCTCGTCAAACAGGTGGACATCATGCTCGATGCCACCAGTGCAGGCGTGGGCCTGAAGAACAAGGCCCTGTATGAGAAGTACGGCAAGAAGGCTGTGTTCCAGGGCGGAGAGAAGAACTCGGTTGCCGATGTATTCTTCCATGGGTATGCAAACTATGAAGCGGGTCTCGGTGCTGACTACCTGAAGCTCACCTCCTGCAATACCACAGGCCTCATCAGGGCTGTTGATTGCCTGGACAGGGTTGTCGGAGCCGAGAAGGTCGCCATCACGATCATCCGCCGTGTTGCAGACCCCGGCGATTACCACCGCGGCCTGACCAATGCACTGCAGATAGACAAGGCTCCCAGCCACCAGGCCCTGGATCTGATGACCATCATGCCCCACGTTGCGGCAACTGGCATCCTGGTCCATACGCCGGTGACCCATGGGCATATCATCACCGTTGTGCTGACTCCCAAGAAGGACATCT
>CAYXYD010000272.1:0-2291 GCA_964469205.1 uncultured Sphaerochaeta sp.
TATCCCGCTGTCAAGCAGATGCGCCAGATGGTCAAGGATGGGGCATTGGGGAAGATTAAGTTTGTCAATGCCGAATACCCCCAGGACTGGCTTGCCCTCCCTATCGATGAAAACAACAAGTTGGCCCCATGGCGTATCGATCCCAAGATTGCTGGAATATCGAACTGTCTGGGTGATATAGGAAGCCATATTGAAAACACGGTAGCAACAGTAACAGGTTTAGTGATAGAGAGTGCCCTTGCCCGTTTGGATAGCATCGTAGAAGGGCGTACCCTCGATGACAATGCTTCTGTCATGGTCGAATATAAAGGCGGAGCCAAAGGCTTGTACTGGTCAAGTCAGATAGCCTACGGAAATGACAACGGCTTGAGACTACGGGTGTATGGGGAAAAAGGTGGCCTTGAATGGAGTCAGGAAGACCCTGACCATTTCAGCTTTACTCCTTGTGATGCACCACAACAGAAATGGAGTAGGGGTCGTGATGAGTTCCATGAAACTGCACAACAGTATTCCAGAATACCTGCAGGTCATCCTGAAGGTCTGTATGAGTCTTTTGCCAACATTTACAAGAGTTTTATCCTAGCTCTGGGAAAGAAGCTCAATGGAAAGGCCCTTACCGCTGCTGACTATGATTTCCCAACGGCTGAGATGGGGCTGGCAGGGGTTGTGTTCATCAACAAATGTGTTGAGAGCAGTAAGAAGGGATCTGTTTGGGTAAAGTTTTAGAAATAGACTATCGGAGGATTAGATATAATGGCTAGATTAGCAACAATTTTTACAGGACAGTGGGCAGATTTACCATTTGAAGAAATGTGTAAGAGCGTAAGTGAAATTGGATATGAAGGTGTGGAAATTTGCTGTTGGGGCGATCACATGGACGTGAAGAAGGCAGCTGAAGATCCTTCCTATGTTGCTGGAAGAAAGGCTATTTTGAAGAAATACAACCTTGAGTGCTATGCGCTAGGAAACCATCTGGGTGGCCAGTGTGTAGGTGATGCCTTTGGTGATCCTCGCTTGGCAGGCTTCGCCCCCAAGAACCTAAAAGGTGATGATAAGGCAATACGGGCGTGGGGTATTGAACAGATGATGTATACAGCTAAGGCTGCGAAGAACATGGGCTGCTCGGTTGTAACCGGCTTCATGGGCTCTCCCATCTGGAAATACTTCTACTCCTTCCCTGCAACCAGCGAAGAACTGGTGGAGGCAGGTTATCAGGAGATATATGACCTGTGGACACCCATCCTTGACGAATTTGACAAGCAAGGGGTGAAATTTGCCCTTGAAGTGCACCCTTCAGAGATAGCATATGACTATTACTCCACCGAAAGGCTCCTTAAAAAATTTAAGAACCGGGAAGCTTTGGGAATTAACTTTGACCCTAGTCACTTACAGTGGCAAGGCCTTGATCCTGCTTTGTTCTTCCGTGACTTTGCAGAGCGGATCTACCATGTGCATATCAAGGACTGTTATGTGAAGCTCGATGGACGTTCAGGTATTCTAGGGTCGCATATCCAGTTTGGTGATCAGCGCCGTGGATGGAACTTTGTTTCTCCAGGGCATGGGGATGTGAACTTTGAGTTCATCATCCGTGAAGCAAATGCTGCCAACTATCGTGGTCCTCTCTCAGTTGAGTGGGAAGACAACGGAATGGATAGAATCTTTGGGGCTACTGAAGCTTTGGCTTTAGTGCGTAAAATTGATTTTGCCCCCTCGCAAGTTGATTTCGATGGGGCCATGGAGAATTGATGGATACATCCCTAAAACCTCAAGACATGATCAATCTGCTTGGTATAGTCAAGGAATTCTCCTCTGTGCGGGTATTGGATGACGTCACATTCGGTATTCGCCCAGGGGAGATAATGGGCTTGATCGGTGAAAATGGGGCTGGGAAGTCCACACTGATCAAAATCATTTGTGGGATTTACCAAGCAACTTCTGGTCAGATCTATCTTGAAGGCAAGCCTGTATCGATTCCCGATTACATTACTGCAAAGCATTTGGGCATAGGTATTGTTCCCCAGGAGTTCAACCTCATCAATTCCTTGACTGTCTATGAAAATATCTTTCTTGGTAATGAAATACACAAAGGGGCTTTGCTGGATAAGAAGGCAATGAGAGAGTTGGCTACCGAACAGTTGGCACAGTTGAAAATGCCTGTTGATGTAAATCGGTTGGTCAGTGAGTTGAGCGTAGCAGAGAAGCAGATGGTTGAAATTTCAAAAGCCATGATCCTTGATGCTCGGATTCTCATCCTGGACGAGCCTACTACGACCCTCACCGGTCATGAGGTT
>CAYXYD010000273.1:0-2268 GCA_964469205.1 uncultured Sphaerochaeta sp.
GGGCACTTGCTCTTCTCTCAAGGCTTTTTCCCAAGTTTTTTCCGTAGACAGGAGCAGAAAATTGAACATTGGCTCAATATCCTCATGCCTATCATAAGCTCGTAGGCTTTCGAAGTATTGCTCTCGGTCCTCTTCATGGATGATAAGGGGAGGATGGTTGTTGATCATAAGGAAATAGTTGAGTAATGAACGTCCTACCCTGCCACTACCATCTGCAAACGGATGGATATACTCAAACTTAGCATGAAAGTATGCAACAGCTTTGAGCAGGGTTTCTGGCGGAATTGATTCGCTCCCAGATAACTCTTTAATTTCTGTCAGAAGAGAGGCTATATCCAGAGGCACATCTCCAGGAGCTGATCCCACTTCAAGCAAGCCTGTAACGTAGTAATGTTTCTTGAACTGTCCAGGGCGTTCTCCCTTTTCAATGTATCGTCGCTCATCATACGTCCCTGCTGTAAGGATTGCATGAATCTCCTTGACCAAGTCAACGGTGATAGGCTCTTTCTCTAGTATCTTTGGTATGAGGAACTCATAGCATGTCTTCTGGTTCTGCTGCTCGAAAAGGGTGCGGGGGTTGCCAGTAAAAGAGCTTACCCTGTCATGATGAAAAATCTCATCTGTATCATTGTAATTGATCGCATCATTCTCGATCTTACCAGAATGATAGGCAAACAGGATGCGAAAACTGTCAAGACGCTGTCTAAGGGAGGCTGGGCTTTGTATGGAAAAGCTTTTCCAAAGAAGAACTGCTGTATGATAGGTGTTTTCTGCTTGCATATGATGTGCTCCTTGTCCTGTAAGTATAGCATACACATCCTACACTTACGCTTGAAAATCACACAATGCGAAGGTGCCTTCTGTTTGTTCTCTTGGACAACAGATCAAAGAATCCCTGCTTGCACACCACCTTCAATTGAACTACAGTACTTTGTATTATGAGAAGACAGGCAAAACTAATGACAATCGGATCCATACAAGGACACATTATCCGTTTTGCCATCCCCATATTCCTAGGGAACCTCTTCCAACAACTCTACAACACAGCAGACTCCATCGTTGTGGGCAACTTCCTGGGCAAGGAAGCCCTAGCTGCCATAACTTCCTGCGGGTCACTCATATTCCTGCTCGTCGGCTTGGTCCAAGGTGTTTTCGTGGGAGCCGGAGTGGTCATTTCCACCTACTACGGTGCAGGCGATATTACCTCAGTAAAGAAAGCCATCCACACATCCATCGCCTTCAGCCTCTGCAGCAGCGTATTCCTTACGATCTTCGGATACTTCTTTGCCCCAGTCATTCTTGGATGGATGGGTACCCCAACCAATGTCTTCGATGATGCAAAAGCCTATATACAAGTGTTCTTCCTGGGCATCAGTGCCCTGGTACTCTACAACACTGCAGCAGGGATCCTCCAAGCTGTCGGAGACAGCAGGCATCCCCTCTACTTCTTGATAATAGCCGCCATCCTAAATATTGTGCTGGATGTGCTGTTTGTCGGATTCTTCAAGATGGGCATCGAAGGAACAGCCTATGCGACCATCATCAGCCAATCGGTAAGTGTCTTCCTGTCCTTCCGTCTCCTGTTGACCAGCGATGATATCTTCAGGGTAGAAATACGAAATATAGGGTTCAAGAAAGGGATGCTTCCCAAAATCCTCAGACTTGGCATTCCTTCTGGGATTCAGAACTCAGTAACCTCATTTGCCAATGTGATAGTCCAGTCGAGTGTGAACCTCTTCGGAGCGGCGGCCATGGCGGGAACAGGCGCCTTCATGAGGATCCAAGGATTTGCTATGATTCCCATCGCAAGCTTTGCCCTGGCCATGACTACCTTCACAGGCCAAAACATAGGGGCCAGAGAGTACGACAGGGTAAAAAAAGGAGTACGCTTTGGTATTGTCTTCGCTATGATCCTGTCAGAGGCAATTGGAGTCCTGCTCTTTTTCTATGCGGATGTTCTGGTGGCCCTATTCAACCGGGATCCCTCCATCATCATCTACGGAGTGCAAAAATCCCAGATATCTTCGCTGTTCCTGTTTGCCCTTGCCCTTTCCCACGTCATGAGCGGCCTCTTCCGAGGAGCCGGCAAGTCCATAGTTCCCATGGCTGTCATGCTGGCATTCTGGTGTATATTCAGAGTTATCTACATCAAGGTAGGGCTCCTGTTCCTTATGGACATACGGGTCGTCTATTGGGCCCATCCCATCACGTGGATGCTCAGTGCCACTGTATTTACCATCTATTATTTCAAAGCCGATTGGTTGAATC
>CAYXYD010000274.1:0-2261 GCA_964469205.1 uncultured Sphaerochaeta sp.
CGCAAAGATAGAGTAGACAAAAAAGAAGGAGATATACAGCTGCAACATGAAAACTATTGTATGCTTTTGTACCTATTCACTCAAGCAGGAATTCACATCTCCAGGAAGGTTCTTGCCTTTCTCAAGGTAGAGGGGGGAAGACGAAGATCTTCCAAGGAAGAAAGGACAGAACCTCCTCGCCCTTGAACAATTCTTTCCGCATAGGAAGGCCCTATGCCAGGGACTCTGAGCAGCTGCTCTTTGGAAGCCCTCTTAACCGAAACAGGGAACTTATCAGGGTGGCTCTCCGCCCATATCAGCTTGGGGTCCTTTTGCAGGTTCAGATTGCCTTCCTTGCCAAAGACCAGATCCTCGTAGGCAAACCCATACTTGCGCAAAAGCCAGTCAGCCTGGTAGAGCCGATGTTCACGTATCAGAGCATCAGGGGATGCCCCTAGTCGGGGTCCGAGGTCAAAAAGTGTAAGTTGTTCGCTCTTAACCTCCCTGTTCTGCTCACCGGGTATGGAAGGATCGCCAAGGCCCCCTTGGTAAGCACTGTAGTAGAGCCTTCCCATCTGGAGATTGGAGTACATGCGACTGCCATAATGGAGTATCTCCTGATCACTTTCATCGCTGGCACCCACAATGAACTGACTTGAGGTGGATACATGCGAGAATCGCCCTCCCCTTCCTGTCTGTTCGGCAATGAAGGTGAGAGGCTCGATGATCTCCTTCTGATAATCCTTCTTGTCAGTAAGCTTGGAGAAATGCTTTGCCCCTGGGGTCTCGATATTCAGCGATACTGCAGAAGCATAGCAGAGGGCACTCTCGATGCTTGCCCTACTGGAGCCTGGGATGATCTTCAGATGGATATATCCACGGTAGCGAAAGTGCTTTCGTAGAATTTCAGCAGTGGAAACAAGCATCTCCATAGTCCTGTCCCCATTGCCAAGCACAGCACTGGAGAGAAATATTCCGATAAGGGGGCGCTTGAGTTGGAACTCATAGAAAAAGGAAGCAATCTCATAGGGGGAGAGGGCTACAGGGCGGAAGTCCTTCTCCTCCCTCAGAGGGCAATACTTGCAGTCATTTGCACAGCGGTTACCCATAAGTGTCTTGAGAATGATCCCAGGCCCCCCACTGGCAGTCGTAGTGGGATACAGCCATCCGTCCCCAAAGTGGTTCTTCTTGCGGTGTTCATCGGGATTCTTCGTACTGCACGCACACGAGAGGTCATACTGCGCATCACGGCTGAGAATGTCCAGTTTTTCCTGTGTATCCATAGCAGAAGGGTAACATTAGTATAGTAGTATTTACAAGACTTATTTACACCTTTATTTCAAGTGCTTTCTTTCTGTTACGCTTATATTCCGAAACCAAGAGACCACTGAGGGTGAGAGCTGTCCCTATTGCAGAGGTGGGTGTTATGATTTCTCCGAGAATGATGACTGAAAACACAATCGTGATGACAGGACTCAAATAGAGGTAGAACGAGCTCTTAACAGCTCCGATGCTCTTCAGGCCAAAGTTCCACAAAACAAAACAGAGAGCTGAAGCTATGAGGCCAAGAAAAAGAAAATGATAGAGATAGGGAGGCTGTATGACCAGGTTTATATCGGGAAGATCACCGAAGAGGAGGTTGGCAACCACCATACCAAACAGAGCGTAGAAGAACATGGTCCTGGTAGCCAACAAGGTAGGATAACCGCGCCTTGAGACAACGCGTGTCAGGGTCGTATAGAAGGCCCAGACGACGATACCCAGTATTGCAAGGGCATCACCCAGAGGATTGAGGGCAAGCTCAGTCTGGCCGCTATAACTGATCAGGGCGATGCCCAGCATGGAGAGCACAAACCCTACAAAATATTGGGCCTTGAGCTGTTCTTCCTTCAAGATAAAATGCACCACAAGCAGGATAAAGAAAGGTGCTGTAGCTACAATGACGCCGACATTGGAGGCAGAGCTGTATACTAGGGCAGTGTTCTCCAGGTAGTAGTAGAGAAAGACACCACAAAGACCCGAGCTTGCAAGAATCAGGCGATCGACCTTTTGTTTGTACACCATCTTTTTGGGATTGCATAGGAATAGGAACAAGCACCCCAAAATGGTCCTCACCAACAGTATCTGCATAGGGGTAAAGGCATCTAAGAGGATCTTGGTAGAGATGTATGTGGTAGCCCAGATTACAACGACGGTGAGTATGGCAAGATGACCCAATACCCTGGTCCTAGGCAAAACGACCGGTGAATTATCCATAATGAACGGCAGTGTATCCCTAAATC
>CAYXYD010000275.1:0-2256 GCA_964469205.1 uncultured Sphaerochaeta sp.
TGTCATGGCTATGTTGCTTACTTCCAGCATAGAGTCACGGACCATCCAGCTTGGCATCAAGTTCTTTAGTAGCCAGTTCATCACTGACTACACTAGTATGTATGCAGCGGTGATCATCACGATCATCCCCAGTATCGGGGCATACATATTCTTGCACGACAAAATTATCGGCGGTCTTACCACCGGAGGAGTAAAAGGCTAGATGATCAGTTGTACCATGCAAAAGGACCGCCTGCTTGTTCTGTATAATAAGCTTACCCTCATTGACCACACCCCCTCTTCTCCCTGTATCCAGTTGTACAAGGGCAGTGAGAGCATAGACATGTATCGAGGAAACTATTTCATAGAGGATGACCTGCAAGAGAAGGTCAACTTGGAAAATTATGAGATCTCCCAGTCCTTGAAAGAGGGCAGGGTACTCTATACCCTCAGGTTCTATCATCAGAAGATTGAGATGACCTGTTCCCTTTCCGAATTTGAAGGCAGGTTGGCCCTCACATTCTCCTCCATGCCCAAAGGCTATAACCGTTTCGAGTTGTTCCTCTTTGCCCAAGAGGGCGAACATATCTATGGTTGCGGAGAACAGTTTTCCTATTTCGACCTGCGGGGCAAGAATTTCCCCATCTGGACAGGAGAGCAGGGTGTAGGCAGGAACAAAGAGACTGCCATCACCCAGACTGCCGATAAGCAGGACAAGGCGGGGGGTGACTATCATACGACCTTCTATCCCCAGCCCACCTTTGTCTCTACACGTGGGTATTTCTTACATGCTGAGACCTATGGCTATGCTGATTTTGATTTCAGCTCCCCTACAGCTCACCGTTTGCTGTTCTGGGATGTTCCCTCCTCGATAACCATCAGTGCCAAACCGACTCTGCTTGAGGTCGTACAGGACATCTCTGCCCTGCTGGGCAGACAGGGGGAGCTTCCCCCTTGGATCTACGACGGGATAATCCTTGGCATGCAGGGTGGGACAAAGACCTGTCTTGAAAAGCTCGATCGCATGCAACAGGCTTCAGTTCCTGTCGCAGGTATCTGGGCACAGGACTGGCAGGGGGAAAAGTACACATCCTTTGGCAAACGCCTGCGATGGAACTGGCAGTGGGACCCTACACTTTATCCTGATCTGGACAGGGAAATTGCCAACTTGAAGAAACAGGGTATCCGATTCTTGGGGTACATCAACCCCTACCTTTTGGAAGACCACGAGCTGTATAAGGAAGCGGCAGCGAAGAAGCTGCTTGCCCTCAATGTACAAGGCACTCCCTATCTGGTCGATTTTGGGGAGTTTGATGCTGGGATAGTGGACTTTACCAATCCAGAGGCGATAACTTGGTATGTGCATGTAATAAAACGCGAGATGATCGACTTTGGTCTAGGTGGGTGGATGGCTGACTTTGGGGAGTACCTGTCTACTGATGTGGTCCTGTATGACAAGAGCTCCGGCATGCTTGCACACAACGCATGGCCTGGCCTCTGGGCGGAGGTGAACCAAAGGGCCATAGCAGAATCTGGAAAAGTGGATGAGATCCTCTTCTTCATGCGGGCAGGCAGTGCTCGCAGCCTTGCCTCCTGCCCCATGATGTGGGCAGGGGACCAGAATGTGGACTGGTCTGAGGATGATGGCCTGCCATCTGTACTTACCAGTGCTTTGAGCCTTGCTATGAGTGGAATGGGCCTTCATCACAGTGATATTGGTGGATACACCACACTCTATGGGATGAAGCGTTCTAAGGAGCTGCTCTGTCGCTGGGCTGAGCAAGCTGCCTTTACGCCCCTGATGAGGACCCATGAAGGGAACCGACCAAAGGATAACTGGCAGTTTGATGGGGATGAAGAGACCATTGCCTTGTTTGCCAGAATGGTATCGATTCACGTCAAACTCAAGACGTATCTGCAGAGCTGTGTCCAGGAGAATGCCTTGGAAGGGAAGCCTGTCATCAGGCCAATCTTCCTGCACTATGCTGAGGATCCTTTCTTTACCTGTAAGGATCAGTATCTTCTGGGAAGAGACCTCTTGGTCGCTCCCATACTTGAAGAAGGTTTAACAAAGAGGAAGGTTCTGCTTCCCTCTGATGATTGGGTTCACCTGTTTACCGGCGAAGAGTTTTCACTTGGTGGTGAGTATCTACTTGATGCTCCCATGGGAAGCCCTGCAGTCTTTTACCGCAAGGCTTCTGTGTTTGCTCGCCTGTTTAGCAAGTTTGCCCTTAGCTGATAAGGCCCTCTACCTTCACCATAATATCTTTAGGCAGG
>CAYXYD010000276.1:0-2224 GCA_964469205.1 uncultured Sphaerochaeta sp.
ATCAAAATGTTCAGCTATCTCTTGCCTCGACTTCCCCTTTCCTTGTAAATATTTCAGTAATTTAACTTTATTCTCTGTTGAGTTATTGATATTTTGAATCGAGAAATACTTGCCCTTTCGTTCTTTGGAAAACTTGTCTGATATAAAGACTTCAAATGCAGAAATGAAAAGCTCTCTCTGATCAAATAGTTCCTTTGCATACTCATGGGCCTTCTGTTTGAGATATATATAATTAGCTTCACAAAAAACTTTCACCTCTTCTTTTTCCAATGAACAAATGGATTTAAAGAAATCCTTGATCACATCCTTCTGCTCTGGGGAAAGGTCTTTTTCATTTTCAATACATTGTAGAATTGTCATGCTTAATAATAGACGGATACTCAGAGTTAATAAACAAAAAATATCTCATGGTTATATTCCTCTAAGGGAACAATTGCTGTATTACTTGAAAGCATAGAGTTTAACCAATTCCCCTATAAAAAAGTTGGCCCCGGGCCCGTAGGCAACCGGAGCTCAATCACTTACCTAAATACTACTATTGGTAAACTTACATGTCAACGAGGAACTCTTCACTTACACCAAAGTCTCCACCACAACCTTTCTGGGTTGCCCCACAGTATTTTCTATGCTGTCAGCTATTTCCCCTGAAGTAATACGGACTTCCTTGCGAAGGATCCTCCATAATATGAAGGAAGAGAGAAGCAGCATCAGTATATCAGTTATTGGCTGTGCATAGATGAAGCCCTTGAAGCCAAACAAAGCATTTAGAATTAGAAGAAGGGGAAGGAAAAACAATCCCTGTCTGGAAATGGAAAGGAACAACGCAGGGAGTGCTTTCCCTAATGCCTGGACTGTTACATTACTGAGCATTTGCCCTCCGACAAAGGGAAGCGACAAGATCAGGGCCCTCAGTATGATAGTGGCTGTATCCACCACTTCAGGGGTGGAGGTGAATACACCGGTTATACTCCTGGCAAATATCCCTAGGAGAATACTCAGCACAACCCCAATGGTTGAAGTGATGATAATCCCATGCACAATGATCTCACGTACCCGTGTATAATTCTTGGCTCCATAGCTATACCCAATAAGTGGCTGACACCCTGCGGCAAAACCCATGAAGATGAATGTACCGATACTTATGATACGCGTGGAAACACCCAGACCAGCAACTACAATGACACCATACCCCGCTGCAATGTTATTGAGTACGATCATGGCAACACCCATCAGCAATTGGCTCAGTGAAGCAGGGATTCCAATGGAAAAGATTTCCCGGAATATTGTCCTGTCGAATGAAAACAATTTAGGCTTGATCTGTAGCAGAGTCTTATGCTGTGCATAGCGTACCAGGTAGAAGATGAGGGAGACAAGGTTTCCTAGGACTGTGGCGATAGCGGCTCCCCGTACACCCAGGCCAAATGCAAAGATAAAGATGGGATCGAGGATGATGTTTGTCACAGTACCCAGCAACATGCCAAATACCGATCCCATGGCATCGCCTTCGGATCGGAGCAACTGTCCCAAGGCATAGTTGGTCATGATGGGTATACCACCAAGGAACAACACCAAAACATAGTCAGAAGCAAAAGCCGATGTATAGGCACTTGCTCCTAAAACTGAGACAAGTGGCTTGAGAAATAGCAGCCCTACAACAGTGACAACTGCACCCAACAGGATACAGAGAAAAAAACCTATGGTCAGGGTCTTGTCTGCCTGATCCTGTTTTTTCTCTCCCAGGCATCGGGAGATATAGGAAGAGGCACCAGTGCCTATCATGCCACCAAGGGCCATCATGAGAATGAATACTGGCATTGCGAGGTTTGCGGCAGCCAGCTGATTGGGATCACCCAGTTTTCCAATGAAAAAGGTATCCACAAGGTTATACAGGACTTGCACCATCATCCCAAGCACAACAGGCAAAGACATCACCATGATAGCTTTTGTGACAGGTGCCTTTGCTAGCAACTCAATCCGGTCAGTTTTCATATTCGTCCTTTTCCACAGTATCACGGGTTATAATCATTTTGGCCTTCTGTGAGACGCTTAGCAGTGTCCTAATAAAGACATCCTGGTCCTGTTCAGAAATCCCTTCCAACACCTCTTGTTTCCATGTTTCAGAAACTCCAAATATCTTTCCGACCTCTTCTTTACCATATGCAGTCAATGACACGATCTTCTCTCTACGGTTATCTTCATTAACTTCCCGATCTACAAAGCCTTT
>CAYXYD010000277.1:0-2190 GCA_964469205.1 uncultured Sphaerochaeta sp.
AGAAGCTGAAGAAGGAACTGAACATACCCACTTCCATCAAGGAGTGGGGTGTAAACGAGGATGAGTTCCTCGATGCAGTGGATAAGCTTTCGTTCAATGCCTTTGATGACCAGTGTACCGGGACCAACCCCCGTTACCCCCTGATCAGTGAAATCAAGCAACTGTACCTAGACAGCTTCTACGGAAGAGCCTGGAAAGAGGACTAGAGCAAAGAGGTCCGGTATCTTCAAGGGTATCTGACTGGAAACGATTCAGAGAAGGATGTCCTAAGGGGGCATCCTTCTCTGTCTTCCTTCTTTCCTTATGGCATTTGCTTGTATACATCTGCATGTCATGATGGTAGTAATCGTGGTATATACTAATTTTAAAGTTTCATATATGACACAATAACCTCTATAATTGTTATAAGAGTTCATATACGATACTTTATATTGTTTTATATTTTGTAAGGAAGTATACTTGTTGCAGGAGGTGAATCTGATGAAACTTCATGAACATCTCAGTGATGAGTCAGTGCTCAAGGAACTAGGGTCACGATTGGCAAGATTGCGTATAGATAGCGAACTTACCCAGGAAGATCTGGCAAATACGAGCGGTGTGTCAAAATCTACTGTGGTAAGACTGGAAAGTGGCATGCCAGTGGGAACAACCACACTCATCCGAGTTTTGCGGGCCTTGCATCTTCTCTCTTCCCTTGATGCTCTGATCATAGCCGAATCGATTCGTCCCATGGAGACTCTTCTGATGCAAGGGAAAAAGAGGCAGAGGGTCAGAAAGCCTAAAGTCACTGCAAAACCAAAGAAACCCTTCAAATGGGGAGATGAACAATGAACAACATAGCAGAAGTAAGGCTCTGGAATACACGAATAGGGGCTGTGCAACTAGTCCCTGGACAAACCTTTGGCGTATTTCAATTTGACAAAGATTTTCTTGATAGTGGCATTGAGGTCTCACCTCTTACAATGCCACTTGCTGCAAAGCCCTACTCTTTTCCTGCATTGTCCAGAGAATCCTTTCATGGACTACCCGGTTTGTTGGCAGACAGCCTTCCCGACGCTTTTGGTAATGCGGTCATCCAGGCATGGTTAGATCAGAGAGGAATACACCCATCTGAATTCAATGCTATTGATAGGCTCTGCTACACAGGTACAAGGGGAATGGGAGCTCTGGAATACTATCCCCTCATAGAGGAGAACCAACCCTCATCTCTGTTACATGTTGACCGTTTGGTTGAACTGGCTTCCCAAGTACTGGGAAAAAGGAATTCAGTTTCTGTTTTTTTTGATCCTAATGATGAAGATCTCGACAAGAAGGCTTTCAAGCAAATTCTCCAGGTAGGCTCTTCTGCTGGCGGGGCACGAGCAAAGGCTGTGATTGCCTACAATCCAAAAACACATGAGACACGATCAGGACAGGTACCTGCACCGGCAGGTTTTGAGTATTGGCTCGTAAAATTTGATGGCATACAGAGTAATGGCGATAGGGATGTTCAGGATAGCAAGGGCTACACCCTGATTGAATATGCATACTACCTGCTAGCGAAAGCCTGCAATATCACCATCTCTGATTGCCGTCTATTCTCTGAGAATGGAAGAAATCACTTTATGACCAAGAGATTTGACCGAACGGATGAAGGACAGAAATTGCATATGCAAAGTTTGGGAGCCCTAGCACATTTCGATTATAACCAACCTGATGCATACAGCTATGAGCAGGCTTTCCTTGTGATGGAGCGTATGGGACTCGGACAAAAAAGCACTGAAGAGCTGTTCAGAAGGATGACGTTCAACATAGTGGCAAGGAATCAAGATGACCATGTAAAGAACATATCCTTCCTTATGAACCAACAAGGAGGTTGGAGCTTGGCTCCAGCTTATGACCTTACCTACAGCTACAGGGCGAGCAGCAAATGGGTTTCTCATCACCAAATGAGTATGCAGGGTAAAAGGAATGATTTTACCCGTGAAGACTTCAAGGAGTGCGGTAAGCGGGTACATCTTGTCAGAGGTCGCGCAGAGGCTATCGTAGATGAAATCTCTGAGGGCGTACAAGGCTGGAAGCAGATAGCTCACAAAGTTGGTATTGATGAAAAATCCCTAGAGTATATTTACAAACAATTTCGATTATTTAAATAGTCACAAATGCTATTTTATAGGTAAATAATACTGTAAATAGTCATATATCACATTT
>CAYXYD010000278.1:0-2184 GCA_964469205.1 uncultured Sphaerochaeta sp.
CCCATTTTCGGCAGTAATTTTTCGTGAATTTTAAGTAACCATAATCCCTGCCTACAAAACTGTTGTAATCAGACTTTTTCCTTCTCAAGGGGGTATGTATTTGCTTGGTTTCTTTGTCTATCAAGCCATTTTACCTTATCAGGCGAGTGCTTGGACAGGATTTCCTGTAATCCAGGCCTTTTCACCCTTTGTCGGCATGGCTATGTGCGTGCTTCATGGCCACTCCCATTAGGATGGCTTTTACGGGATACTTGGCATGATTTTAGACGTTGTAGCTAGCTTATATCCTCCTGTCAAAAGCCTGCTCGTACTTTTTCCCTAGGAAGTGAAGGACTTTCTTTACCTCCGGGGGAAGGGAAGATCGGATCAGCATCTGGTCCCCTCCAGGCATGTCTATAACGTTTGTTCGCAGGTTCTTGAACAATGCAAAGACTTTCATGAGGGTAGGTCTCCTGTTGTCCCTATAATCGGCGGGGCCCGTATCCTGGATATGGATCGTTTCGTTTGCCTTGGCAAGGGATGTCCTCAGCTGGTTCTCGATAATTGCATATACCATAAGAGAAAAGCACATGACAAAGCTCAGGGCCTGTATGCGGCTGGGCTTCTTGAGATAGACGGGAGTGAGCTGGAGATGCCCGTTCTTGAGGAATCGGAAGCCCCGTTCGACCGTCTGTTGTTGCTTGTAGGCTTGCAGTACCTCTTCGTCGCTCAGGGAAAGGTCGTTGGTCGCAAGCATGAATTTCCCTATGGCCTTGCAGGCATCTGCAAGGGCAAGGGGATCCTTTTCGAAGGTGAGGCTGACAGAGAACACCTCTATCCCTTCCCCTGCCTTGGGTCTGCCCCTCTGCCCTGGCTTGTTCGTCATCTTGGTGCTGACCTCGGGCTCCAATGCCTTCAGCAAAGGCCAATGAGCTACCACTTTGGCAGCCTCCGCCAACGCATCAGGTTCACACTTAAAAGAGGTTGCCTTTAGGTGATAAGCCTCTGCATTGGCATCCTTTAGCTGTTTCTCCTGGCGCCTTATCAGGGTGTGTTTCTGCCGCTTGTACATCTGTTCACTGGATACAAGGACCCATCGTTGGTCTACCTCACCATAGGAAGATTCCAGTCCGTATGTCCGGTACCCTTTTGCCTGTGAATCGACGAAGGGGAGGTCTTCCATCGCCAGATACAACTTCACTTCATTCAGGCTCTCCTGTGCATGACTGATCCACTTGCCCTTAAAAGAAGCGATGTTCTTCTTGTTGTAGAAGGAGCTGTCTGCGATAAAGATGCTGGCATCTGCGGTCATCCCATCAGACTCCAGCACCTCTTTCAGGGCCTTCATTCCCTCGATGATGGTGTTCTTGTCGCTAGAATTCCCGTCCAGCGCCTTCATCGCCACGGGTATTCCCATGCCGTTTACTATCATCATCAGCGCCCAGCGCTTGAGGTCTGTTCTCTTATCCTTTGCATGGCCACGGGTTATGTGCAAGCCGGTCGGCTCTACCCCTCCGTTGTTGTATTCCCCTGCCACAGAAAAGTTTGTGGTGTCTGCATGCAGATGGGACATGTCTATTTCTACCTGTTGCCTGAGGTGCTCCATAACCTTTGTAAAAAGCTTGTCCTCCCCGAATTTCGCGATGGCATCAAGGGTCTCACCCATCGCATACTCGTTGAAATACTCCCTCCTGACACCGACACCGAAGATCATTTCGACATCCACATCCTCAAGCAGGGATTTGTACACGGAAAGGGGGGTGCGGGCCGTGAGGCAGTCGCACAGGAAGAGCAGGATGCACTGGGCATGGGAGACTTGATAGTGGCGATTCTTGGGGAGCAGGCGGTCAAAGAGCTCGAAGAGCTTATATTCTCTGAAGAAAGCGCTGAGGATCGGGTAGTGCTTGAATGCGAGTTGGGTACTGTCGTCTGGTTGGATAATCTGTTGCATGGAACCTCCTAAAAAGACTTAACTGCTTACAATACAATCATATAAAGTCATTTTAGTCAAGGTTTAAACCCATATATAGAAACAAATTATGTCAGATATATAGAAAAAATATAGCATATTTTTATCATAAATTCAGGTAAGAGAGCCGCTTTCTAAAAGCATAGAAAAGCCCCCAGGATACTGAGGGGAGAAGTACAGAAAACTAGCTGCGGGCTAAATCAAAAAGGTGAATATTTTTTACTGCCGAAAATGGG
>CAYXYD010000279.1:0-2163 GCA_964469205.1 uncultured Sphaerochaeta sp.
GCTGTTGAAACCACCTTCAGCAGAACATTTCTTAGGAACAGACCATCTGGGTCGGGATATCTGGGCACAGATAGTCTCAGGGGGTAGGGAGCTGTTGGTCATGGCCTTCCTGACTGCTAGCATCGCTGTGGTGCTGGGTATATTCCTAGGCTCGTTCTCTGCCTTGGTAGGAGGGAAGCTTGATGAAATTCTGCTCTTTTTTGCCGACGTATGGCTTACCATCCCACGTTTCCCCCTACTTGTCGTATTGTCCGGATTCTTCACCCTTGATGCTCTGGCGTTGGCCTTGGTTCTAGCGATACTCTCATGGGCAGGAATTTACCGAACTGTAAGAGCTCAGGTTCTTTCCTTACGAAGCAGGGACTTTATTGAGGTTGCCTTTATGCTGGATATGCCCAAGCTGTATATCATTTTCAAAGAAGTGTTACCCAATATGATGGGGCTCATTGTAGCTAACTTTACCCTGCTTATGCGTGCAGCCATCTATGCTCAAGTTGGGTTGGTTTTCTTGGGCTTGCTCCCTCTTGATCAGAACTGGGGCGTGATGATCAATGTGGCTTGGAATCAGGGAGTCATCTACAACCCTGATGCAATTTGGTTCTTGTTGGCTCCAACCATTGTAATCTGCTTGTTGATCCTCTCTTTGGTTTGGATCTCCAGATCGATGGAAGAGTTTTTCAATCCAGGGCTGAGAAAATGAGGAGTACCACGATGACAAGACAAGAAGATGCCCTTCTGGAAATACAAGACCTCTCTATAGAATATCGCACCAAGCGAGGGACGCTTCAGGCAGTTTTTGAAGCATCCTTGAGCATAGGCTATGGTGAGTCAGTAGCTGTTATAGGTGAGTCCGGATGTGGAAAGACAACGCTGGCTACCAGCATTGTACAGATGCTCAGTCGCAATGCCGCCATCTCAAATGGAACTGTCCTATTCCGTAGGAAGGGAGAGGAAGAGGTAATCCTGAACCACCTTACCGAGAAGGAGATGCGAAAGATTCGCTGGAACAACATTGTCATGATGTTCCAGGCTTCGCAAAGCTCATTCAATCCTGTAACCAAGATACAGACACAATTCATCGACACTGCCTTGGCCCACAACCCTCATCCAAACACCCAAGAGGTGATCAAGCGATCGAAAGAGCTGTTGGAACTGGTCTTTCTCGATAGCGATACGGTCCTCAGCGCGTATCCCCATGAGCTTTCAGGAGGTATGAAGCAGAGGACGCTGATGGCTCTTTCCCTCTTGCTTGATCCGCAGCTGGTCATTCTTGACGAACCGACCACAGCCCTCGATCTGATAACCCAGAAGAAGATCCTGCATCTGCTGAATTCGCTTCGCTCATCCCAAGGGTTCAGCATGATGTTCATCACCCATGACCTCGGTATTGTGACACAACTCGCTGATAGGGTTGTGACCATGTATGCAGGGGCTGTTGTGGAGAATGCCCCGACTAAGGCTTTTTTCTCTGACCCCCAGCACCCCTACAGCAAAGGGTTGCTCAAGGCGATACCCTCCCTTGATGCATCTTTCGAGCAGCTCTATTCCATTCCAGGATCGACTCCTGATCTGGTAGAGAAGATTGAAGGGTGCCTGTTTGCCCCTCGGTGTGAGTTTGCCTTTGACCGCTGTACAAAAGAAGTTCCACAACTGAGGAAAGTTGGTCAGGATCGGTGGGCTGCCTGCCATCTCTTAGAGGAGGTCACTGATGTCTCTCATTGAAATACAGGATCTGGAAAAGAGTTTTCATAACCGCAAAAGCGGGACAGTGAATATTCTGCGTTCGATCAACCTGACTATGGAAGCTGGAGACACAGTGTGCGTAGTAGGGGAGTCGGGGTGTGGGAAAACAACCCTTGGCAAGATTCTTGCAGGCTTGCAGGGATATAGCGGTGGCACCTTTACCTATAAGGGAGAGGAGGTGGCCACACTTCGAAAGGAGAATTGGAAAGCTTTCCGCACCGATGTCCAGATGATCCATCAGAATCCCTACGAATCGCTCAACCCGACGCAGATGGTCTTTGATATGATCGCTGCTCCCATACGTCAGCACAAGAAGATTAGGGAGTTCAGCGCCCTCTATGCTGAGGTGGTACGGCTGTTGGAGATGGTTGGCCTAACCCCAGTTGAGGACTTCATCGACAAGTATCCTGCAAACCTTTC
>CAYXYD010000280.1:0-2145 GCA_964469205.1 uncultured Sphaerochaeta sp.
GAGAATAAAGTCGGCGCCCTACGCAGGAACCTATTGGTTCCCCCTCTTCAGATTACCTACCCCATCCAGAATTTCAA
Organism: uncultured Sphaerochaeta sp.; assembly: GCA_964469205.1. Taxonomy (GTDB): domain Bacteria; phylum Spirochaetota; class Spirochaetia; order Sphaerochaetales; family Sphaerochaetaceae; genus Sphaerochaeta. The sequence continues at coordinate 78 of CAYXYD010000280.1, forward strand.
CAAGGAAGTCCTGATACCTGAGTCGTTCGCTTTCAGGGCTGATGAACCCCACTATGAGAAAGGGATTTCAGGAACTGACCTTTATAAGCAAGATGAGGGGGGCATGATACCCCTGCCGCCAACACCTTTCGAGATTGCCCGTATCGAAACGTGTAAATCCAACAAGACTGGGACTGTCATGATTGACAATGTCCATTCCTACGTCCTCGGGTCAAGCCACTCATCTGAGGATGTCCTGGTGGCAAAGGGTGCATGGGACCTGCGCATATATACTAGGGATGGTCGTTTCATAAAGAGCTTTCCCCGGGAATATGGCTCTATGCCCACCCAGACCTATGATATAGAGGCAATCCTTACCTCTCTCGTCAATAAGCCAAATGCATGGCTCAACAGCCATGTACGGGAGGCTATGCCCCATGGAGGGTTCAAGGAATATATTGATGCAAGCGAGAATAACACGAAGAAAAATGCAATATACATACTGAACGAGTGTTCTGACCGCTTCGGGTTCGGTAACGCAAGCATTGCTGCCAACCAGCTATGCAAGGATGGAAAGATCCCCAAGCAGGAAGACATATTCGCATTGTGCAACAGGATGGTCTCATTTCCCTTGGAGCTTAGCGAGAACGCCACCAATGTCAGCCTCTCCATGTTCGACGCCCTTCTGGAGAAGAGAAGTGAGGGGCAGTACTTATGAGCAAAGCAGTAAAGATGAAAAACGGCAACGCCATGCTTGAGCTGGACATGCTTATGAAGAAGTTCTACTTCTCGCGCGATACCATAACCGAGGCCAGGGAGACGGGAACTCCTAGCCAGGTGAAATACTTCTTGGATATATTAGAAAACGAGCAGGAAAGAAGGGCTAGTGCAAAAGTATCCCGAATGATAAAAAGTGCAGGATTTCCCTCCATTAAGAGTATCGAGGACTATGACTTCTCCAATGTCAACTTCCCCAAGCTCATGGGGGAAGAGGAGGTCAAATCCCTGTCCTTCATAGATAAGAAGAGAACCCTGGTGTTTTACGGAATTTGTGGCAGCGGCAAGACCATGTTAGCCACGTGTCTTGGCCTCAAGGCATGCAATGAGGGCTACAAGGTCAAGTTCATGACCATAACCCATCTGGTCGCACGACTCGCGAAAGCTCGGGAGGAAGGCTATCTAGAGCGGTTCCTGAAGGATCTGGCGGCACTGGATCTGCTGATACTCGATGAGTGGGGCTATTGCCAGATTAGCAGGGATGCCTCACAGCTCCTCTTCCAGGTGATAGCTGAAAGCTACGAGAAGAAGAGCCTCATAGTGACGACAAACCTCCCCTTCAGCGAATGGGGAAAGCTCATGACCGACGAGCAGATTGCCACTGCCATCATCGACAGGCTTGTGCATTATGGGCATCTCATCAATACGGGTTCAAAGGACTGGAGGTTGGAGCATTCTCTGATGAAGGACCAGATTGTCACCACAGTCAAGACAGGTAAGGGGGGTAACTTCTGATGCATATGCAAGACAAGGAAATACTGCTTGAGGTTGTTCCTGGAGAAAATCTAAAAAAAGATGTCCGGAAACTGAGGGAGCTTGGCAATGTTGCAGGGCTTCGGGTGAACCTTACAGTCAAAGATGGTACTACTTTCCTTTCTGTGGGCTACAGTGATGAATTCACTGAATTCTTACGGAACCGTAATGCAGGAAGGCCTAGGAATAAAAAGAAAGTGCAACTCACTTGTGGTGAAGTATTCGCTCTTAAGAAGGCTGAGGGGGCAAAGATTGCTGCAGCCACACTTCAGCTGCCAGTTGCAACTTTCTACAGGCGTTACAATGAAAACAAAGGGAAAAAAGAGGAGGAACCTTTTATCTGAAAAAGCAATTATCATATTTAATATTGATAAACTGCATTAAGAAATATTTTTCTGTTGAAGTTTGCTTCCTTGTGAAAAAAGAAGCTTGGAGGCAAACAATAATCCTTAAAAAATGGAAAATTGAACTAAAACATTGCTTTAAGAAACAAATACAATCTTTTATAAAAGGAATAAAAGCAGGAAAAAAGAAAAGATCAAAATAGGGAAATACCTAC
>CAYXYD010000281.1:0-2129 GCA_964469205.1 uncultured Sphaerochaeta sp.
AGCAACTGCATAGCTCCCTTGTTGTCAGTATAGCCATACTGCACAACTGAAGAAGAGGTGGAGAACTGGTGCAGGTATTCCAGGTTATGGTTTCCAAACACAAAGTAGAGGGGTTTGTTCAGCGAAGAGATGATGAACTCATAGTACTTGAGGGGGAGGTCCCCAGTAGCCAATATCAAGTCAACATCACCATACCGTGATACTATGTTCTTGGAGTAGATAAGGGGATCTGTCTCATCAGAAATGCAGAGTATTTTCATAGCTATCCTACCAGGTATCCACAGTCGACGACGATGACTTGGCCAGTTATCGCCTTCGCTCCAGAGAGAAACGAGACACAGGAGGCAACTTCCTCCACCTTGACCATCCGCTTGATAAGGGCGCGGCTCTCAAATATGACTCGTATGGGATTATTCGTATCAGAAAGATAGGGAGCATCGAGAAGACCTGGAGCAACTGCATTCACCCTAATGGGTGCCACTTCAGCAGAGAGGCTCTTGGTATAGGCCACTACAGCCCCTTTTGATGCATCATAGTGGGCAGTCTGTCCAAAGCCAGGATGGATGGCATTAATGGAGGCAATGTTGACAATGGAAGCATACTCAGATTTCTTCAGCAGGGGCAGAGCACCTTTGGTAACCAAGAAAAGGCCTTTCACATTGGTATCAAAGACCCGATCCCATTCTGAACTTTCCAGGTTCTCCTGGTCAGAAAGAGAGAAGAGGCCTCCGTTGTTCACCAGCACATCGAGTGTATCGAGCTTGGCAAACAGGGCTTTGATGCTCTCTTCCTTGAGCAGGTCCAGCTCTTTTATGGTCAGCCTATCGCCAAGTTCTCTTTTCAGTTTTTCTGCACCCTCCCTGTTATGGGCATAGGTTGCGATAACTGAGTCTCCCCCTTGTATAAAGGAACGGCAGATTGCCTTCCCCAAGTTGCTTGTCCCTCCGGTTACCAGGACTGTCCTCATCGGTCCTCCTCTCGTAGGAAATCTACTAGTCGCTTGCAGGTTGGATAATCCTGCAACAACTCAATCGTACCTTGCCTGTAGCGGCTCTGGTCATAGGGCGGACACATGGTGGTGGCACAGAGGGCATACCCTCCTTCTACCAACTTTGTCCCCTGATAACATCCACCGGGAACGATAGACAAGGGTGCAACACCCTCTCCTACCGGTCCAAGCAAGGTTAAAGAGTGCCTACCATCAGGATAGAGCACCAACTGCTCGAGGGGTGATCCTTGCAAGAAGTACCAAAGCTCATCAGTGGGCAACCAGTGTAGGCTGGAGTAGCTGTCCTCCGTCACCAAGTAGTAGATGGTCCCACCCAATATCTTAGAGCCACTTCTATGGGTGTAGTACTTACGGAAGTACCCCCCTTCCCCTTCAAGTTCCTTGAGCCCAAGCTTCTTGATTAATAGCCGGGCTTCCTCATTCAGAGCGGCCATGAGCGGGTTACCCCACGGATCAGGGAGGCAAAGCTTTCCTTGACCTTTTCACTGGTCTCCATCACCTCCTCATGGTTGAGGGGTTGGTCCAGAATTCCTGCAGCCATATTGGTGATGCAGCTGATCCCCAGCACCTTCATGCGCATATGACTAGCTGCAATAGCTTCAGGGACTGTGGACATGCCTACAGCATCACTGCCAAGGATGCGAGCGGCGCGTACTTCTGCAGGAGTCTCATAGGAAGGTCCTGCAAAGAACATGTAGACCCCTTCCTGCAACTTCATCCCCAAGGAAGAGGCTTCCTGTCGGGCAATGGCCATCAGGTTCTTATCGTAGGTATTGGTCATATCGAAGAAGCGGGGACCCAGCTTGTCATAGTTGGCTCCGCGCATCGGGCTGTCTGCGATAAGCTTGATATGGTCGGTGATCAACATGAGGTCGCCAGGCTGGAAGGAGGTGTTCACCCCACCTGCAGCATTGGTGACCAAGAGGTTGCTGATACCCAAGGCATGCATAACCTGGATGGGGAATACCACCTGGTCCATCCCATACCCTTCGTAGTAGTGGAAGCGTCCCTGCATGCACATCACACGCTTGCCTTCCAGGACCCCTACCACAAGACGGCCCTTGTGGCCATAGACGGTGGAGACTGGGAAGAAAGGAATATCCTTATAGGAGATGTAGAT
>CAYXYD010000282.1:0-2117 GCA_964469205.1 uncultured Sphaerochaeta sp.
GCAGAAAAAGAATAAGACAAATATTTCGTTTCATGAGAATACTCCATCACAAACATGGTTTGTGATGGAGAATACCCTATTTTTTCATTTTTTTGAGTTTTACGAGAGAAACTCAGCACCAGAAGGGCTTTTACACCCCACCCGGTATAGATAATCGCTTATAACGCCTTATACCAGACATTCATGCTCTCTATGGTGCCTGAGATGTCGGTATTGTTCTTCAGCCTACCGCCATAGGTATACCCTGCCTTTGAGAAGGTAATGTTAATGCCCTCTGAAATGGCGCGGGCTATGGTGAAGGCTGTCTGAACACCCTGCTCTTTTGCCTGAATTTCCAAGAAGCGCAATAGGTGCAAGGCATAGCCGTTGCCCCTATGCTCCTCATCGGTTGCAAAGTCAGTCATCTCAGCATACAGGTGCCCTTCTGAAAGATCACACTCAGCTGAGGCAAGGGCTACAAGAACGCCCCCTTTCTCCACCCCTGCAAAGATGGTTTCACCTTGCATGGCAGTTTTTAGAAAGGACGGCTTGTCGATGGGAAAGGGATAGGAGTCAAAAACCCCTTTATACAGCTCTGCCATCGTGGAAATATCCTCAAGGGTGCAGACTCTGACTGTCTCCCCTTCTTCCAAGGGGGGCAGTTCTATCTCTTCTTTTCCATAGGCAAGAGAGAGCACATCCTGGTAGGTATACAGGCTCTCTTCACTCTCTCTTTCAGCTTTGAGGTACTTGCTCAGAAAAAGTCCTCGCTCAGTACCTCCATAAAGGCCATAGGCTGATGCTTCTACGCCGTAGCCGGCCTTCATGAAGGCATCAGCCTTGGACTTGGGTATCTTGGCGAAGATCTTCCCATAGCCATTTTCATCGGCTAGGGCGGCAAGACTCTCTACCAGGGTATCGGGATGGGCATCCTTGATGTCCATAAGATAGACGCGGCTGTTGTTGTCTCCGTGTTGTACTACTGCACCGTCGAGGGTGATGGTCTTATCATGCATTTGCTGACTCTTCGATTAGGTTTGCTCTTGTTTCACGTTCCAATCCTTCTGGGGACATGGAAAAGCTGTCATCATAGTCACAGAGTAGTTTCTCTATGCCTATCGCCTTGTATTCGTCTGCTTCTGTAAGAGGCAATTCAAGATTACACCTTTCACAGTTACGGTCACAGGTTGTAGGCACATAGTTAGTGGGTTCCTGATATGTGGTGATGACCCCTTCGTAGTTACGAAGGATTACCTTGTTGGTTGACCAAGAAAGCAGGTAGTTGGGCATGACAGGAATCTTGCCACCTCCTCCTGGCGCATCAATAACATAGGTGGGAACACAAAGGCCACTGGTATGGCCACGTAAGCTCTCCATGATCTCAATGCCCTTACCTACCGAAGTACGGAAGTGCGAGAGACCTTCAGAAAGGTCACACTGATAGATGTAGTAGGGACGTACTCTGCTGTAAACAAGTTTCTGTACCAAGCTCTTCATGATACGAGGACAGTCGTTTACTTCATTAAGTAGCACAGATTGGTTTCCCAGAGGGATACCGGCATCGGCAAGCTTTGCCAAAGCCTTCTTGGAGGAACTGGTCAGTTCCCTAGGATGGTTGAACTGGGTGTTCAGCCAGATGGGATGGTGCTTCTTGAGCATTGTGACCAATTCATCAGTTACGCGGTAAGGAAGCACTGCAGGGATTCTGGTTCCGATGCGGATAATCTCCACATGTTCTATCTTCCTCAGTTCGGTCAGGATCCAGTCCAGGTACTCATCACTGAGCATGAGGGGGTCTCCCCCTGACAGCAGGACATCACGTACAACGGGATGGTCTGCTATGTACTGGATGCCTGCCTTGATCTGCTCCCTATCAGGAATACTGTCCACATCCCCTACCTTTCGCTTTCTGGTGCAATGCCTGCAGTACATGGCACAGGTATTGCTTACGAGAAAGAGGACACGGTCAGGATAGCGATGGGTCAAACCTGGGACAGGACTGTCCACATCTTCATGCAGAGGGTCTGCCATATCACACTCAAGGACATCCAATTCTCGGACAGAAGGAAAACTCTGCTTGAAGATCGGGTCGTTCTCCAAAGATTCGGTCTGCATAAGAGAGAGGAAGTATGGGGTAA
>CAYXYD010000283.1:0-2112 GCA_964469205.1 uncultured Sphaerochaeta sp.
ACGCCTCCCGCTTCTTTGACATGGGATATTTTCTCTGGCACAAGAGCCTGACAGGACAAAGCCTCAAAGAAGCACCGGTAGGAAAGAAAGCACTCCTACTTACCCTGCTGAGCAATACCCTCCTGTTCTTTTTCTGTCTGAAGGGATGGAATCTGCTCAATCTGGCAGGATTCCATCCATTTGAGAGTTCTTTTTCGTTTTGGTTTCTTTCTTTACCCCAAAAGATATTCTTACTTGCCCTCCCATCCTTCTTCCTGCTTGCCAGGACGGGGGCTATGCTCTTCCTTGCTACAGGAGAACAAGCAAAAAAATCAAATAAAGAGAAACAATTAGGAGAACAGAAAAAAGAAATAATCAAAGAGAAAATGGTAATCTACCGTGACTGGGACACTGCGTGGATCCTAGCTATCTTACTCACCTTCACTGTGGGCTTTCCTTTTCCTGTTCCGGGCAACCTCTATATAAAAGGGTTCGACTGGAACCTTAAAAAAGAGGAGAAAACCTTAGCAAGCATGGGCATAGCAGGACTGGCAGCTGTTGCTCTTATCTGCCTGTTTGCCCCTAAGGGCATACCTCTCCTGTTTGGGCTGGCCTTGCTTGCTCTTGATGGGTTTTTCTTCTTTTACCCCTTTTGTGGATTCAATGCCAGCAGGATAAAACGTATAGGAGCAAAAACATATGGTCTTTACTTGGCAATTACACTTGCGGTCATGCTCGTGCTATTGGTATACTAGGGCCACTATGGAAGACCCGTTATCTAGTTTGGGGTGCTCGTGTGAACACCCACCTCTTTTCAGTTTGCTTCGGATGTGCTCATGAGCACACACCTGATAGCTATCTTTGTGTTGCTTATTCTTTCGGCCATGTTTTCTGCAACGGAAACAGCCTTTACCTCCCTTTCGCTCATCCAACACAAGACATTACAAAACAAGCGAAACCGCAGCGCTCACATGGCCTATGAACTGAGTCAGAACCATGACGTACTTATAACCACCGTCTTGGTGGGTAATAACGTTGTAAATATCTCGGTATCTGCCCTGGTGACCACCTATGCCATCGAGCTATTTTCCAACAGTGCCGTAGGGTATGCGACAGGACTCCTTACCATTGTCATCCTCATCTTCGGTGAGATTACCCCAAAGCAGATAGCGATGAGCCACAATATGAAGATTGCCTCCTTTATGGCATACCCCATCAAGGTTCTGACTATCATCCTCTATCCTATCATTTGGCTGTTGATCAAATTCTCCCACCTAATTACCCGCCTCTTTGCCAAAAACACCGACCCTGCCATTACAACTGAAGGGGTCAGGCACATGGTAGGCGCTGCCGAGGACTATGGGTTGGTGGACCAGTATGAGTCTGACCTCATGCAAAGGGCGATCCAATTCAGCGAGACCCAGGTAAAGACCATTATGAGCCACCGAACCAGCGTATTCTGCGTCAGTGATGAATTATCCATTGGAGAGGCGTTTCCCTCCATCGTACGCTCGGGCTTCTCGCGCGTCCCTGTCTATCACCAGACTATAGAAGATATCATAGGCATCGTACTGGTCAGGGACATCCTGCGCGCACAACTGGCAAAGAAACAGGACAAGAACATAAAATCCATCATGCTCAAGCCCCTCTTTGTCCCTGAGCAGATGCATCTCGATAATGTATTCTTCCTCTTCAAGAAGGACAGGTTGCAGCTTGCCATAGTCCTTGATGAGTATGGTGGCTTCAGTGGGGTCGTGACCATGGAAGACGTAGCGGAACAGCTCTTTGGCGAGCTGTATGACGAACACGAACGACGCTACCCCGATAGGATCGTGGAACAGGAGCTGAGGCCCGGGACCTACCTGGTCATGGCCGATACACCCTTCCTCCAGCTAGTCGATGAACTGTCCCTGCACTATGAGCATGAAGGATCCAAAACCAGTACCGTAGCTGCCTACCTGATGAGCCTTACAGGGGATATTCCAGAATCCGGTGATGTGTTGCAGTCTCCTATGGGGACCTTCAGGATCATGACCATGCAGGGTAATAGAGTTGCTGAAGTGGAGTTTTCACCCTCCATCGACGACGCAACCCTTTGACATCCTCCCCCACCTAAAGGAAGGGGATTCCTGT
>CAYXYD010000284.1:0-2089 GCA_964469205.1 uncultured Sphaerochaeta sp.
TTGAAGACTTTTTTCCATGCACTGGACACCTATCCTTTTGCCCGTCATTGGATGGAGCTCGTCTACCCTGTCTATTACAGGCTGCTCTATGCTACGGGGCTCAGGGAGTCCGAGGCCTGTGCCATCGAAAGGGAAAACCTCGACTTTGAGGCAAACCGTATCCTAATATTGAACGCGAAGGGCAACAAGGACAGGTATGTCTATTTTGCTGACGATGTGGCCACGATGCTTTTTCGATATGACCAGAAGCTGGATGAGTTCTTCCCTTGCAGACGATGGTTGTTTGTTGGTGCTTTCAGCCCCCAAGACATGTTAGATCCTGCTAGTGTACGAGCTTTTTTTAGGTCAGTTTGGAAGGCAAGTGGCATGGAATTTTCGCTAAAACACACCAACAGTGCCTGTACCCACGCGTTCAGGCACACCTATACTTTAGGAATTCTTACCCAATGGCAGAATGAGGGAAAGAATATTGACAACCTCATCCCATACCTCTCAAAGCAATTGGGTCATAAATCCATCAGAGAAACCTATTACTATTGCATGAGACTGGATACCAAATTCTCAGAGATAACAGCTTTGGACACATCCCTTTCAGGAATAATACCGGAGGTACATTATGTCTAAGATAAAAAAGGTGCTGTTTTTTGACAATTGCTATGAATTCCGCACCACCCATCTCCGTGACAGGCTGTTTCGTTCACCAAAAACCATTATCGCCTATACCGATGCCCTGTCCCTGTTCAGAAAATATACAAGTGAGGAAAAAGGGATCGCCTTTGACGACCTCTACATGTCAGCAATAACTGTTGATTTCATGCTTGACTTCAGGGTATGGCTGGTTGAAATCCGCAATGAATTGCCTCAAAGTGCAAACCACCGGTTCGGCCTGGTGAGAAGCTACATCAAGTACTGCAGTAGCCAGGAAGTGACCTTGCTGGGCATGTATCTGAAACTGAGTGACATCCCGCCGCTTCGCTATGACAAGCCCACGGAAGAAGCAATGACCGAAGAGGCTATGAAGGCAATTCTCATGCAACCTAACAATACACGGAAAGGCATCAGGAACCTTACCTTCATGGTTGTGCTGTATGAGACTGCGGTCAGAGTGTCAGAACTGGTCAATCTCAAGATTGAAAACATGTTCCTTGATGATGCCCTGCCGCATGTCATCATCCGGGGAAAAGGTAAGAAGACCCGATCCATACCCCTAACCAGACCCGCATGTGAGCATATAAGGCATTACATGGGTGTCTATCACAGAAAGGACTCTGTCGATACACCCCTGCTCTTTTACAACATTACAAAAGGTGTCGTCGGCCCCTTGTCTCTTGACTGCATAACCACCTTCCTTCACAAGTATGCAGATATGGCAAGGATAGAATGCCCAGAAGTCCCTGAGAATGTGCATAGCCATCTTTTTAGGCGCAGCAAAGCAACACATCTCAGTGACAATGGAGTAGGACTACCCATCATATCCAGATATCTGGGACATGCAGAAATAACAACGACGATGGTGTATGTGAGACCGAATCAGCAGAAGATACAGGAGGCACTTGAAAGTGTGAGACAGCAGGAATTGCCAAAAGAGGATCCTGAGGAATATGACAAAATGAGGGCAAGGCTCTGTGGATTGAGGTAGAATTATTCCGCTAAAATGGCTAACTCTGCCTGATCAAAGCATTGTAGTGCTGGTTCGGGCAGAAAGCCTTGATAATTCCAAAGCAAGTGATAACTGCTCATCACGGAGCTTATAGAGCCGCAATATGGCCTGGGCATCACCGGCTACCTTGAAGGTGACGATGGCGAAGTAGCCTGAAAGGCGTATCGTCTTGCTTACCTTGGCACTGTTCAGTGCATATCCGGTCAGCCTCTTGGTATCCTTATCAATAATTACATTATAGTAGGGGAATTTAGATTTGAACGCTTTCTCATCCTCGACGATGAGAGCCTCGCCAAGGGCTTGCGCCAGGTCCAGACCTTGTAGGAAAACATCAGAATCGACCTGCATGCATTCACGGCTCCTTCTCACCGAGTCCAGGTACAGGTTCAGCTTCAGGCCCTTGGTAGGCTTGACGGTGCCATGTATGGA
>CAYXYD010000285.1:0-2061 GCA_964469205.1 uncultured Sphaerochaeta sp.
TTCTTGGGAAGGTCAGAAAGCAGGGTTGCTATCCTATAGCGCACCTCTTCAAGCTGGTCATAGGGATCGACACCATCCTGGTAGTAGATGGTGACCATGCTCATGGAGTTGCTGGAGACAGAATCCATAGATTTGTAGTTGGGCAGGGTCACAAACTCATCTTCGAGGATATTGGTGACCTCTACCTCCACATCCTCTGCCCCAGCTCCCGGGTAGAGGGAGAGAACCATGATGGAGGGCATGTTTATCTCGCTCATAAACTCGATGTTCTGGCCTGTAAAGCTATAGAATCCAAAGGCCATAAGCACAATGAACAGCATCCCGATGATGACCGGGTGCCTTATTGCCTGCTTAGATACCTTCACAAGAGGTCTCCTTTACTGCGGACCTCTTGGTTGTCAAACAGAATGTGCTGACCATCAACAACGAAGTAGCTCGCCTGATAGGCCTCGGGGACCTTGAAGAACTCTTCATCTTCCAGCTCGACAGGAACCCGTACATATTCGACTCGTTGTGACTCAGGATGATAGATATACCATGATCCATCGCTTTTGCGTATCGACTGGCCCATGCGGTAGGCATCATCTTGCTCTTGGTAGGTAATGCTGACATTCACAGCCATCCCAGGTCTTACAAGCTCTTCTCCATTATCCAAGAGAGCCTCAAGGGTGAAGGTTTTGGATTCACTTTGGACAAAGGGATCGATATGAGAAAGCACAGCCTCAACTGGGGCATCCCAGCTGGGATTGGTTATCTCGATACGTAGGGCATCGATGTTGTTCCAAAACTTCTCATAGTAGGTTTCAGGGACTTCAACATTAACAACAAGTGAGGAGAGGTCTGCCATGACTGCCAGAGGCTGCTGGCCCCCGGTGAGACTGCCTACAGAGCTGTTCTTCATCAGGATGGTTCCTGTCACAGGAGCCTTGAGCGTTGCATACCCAAGCTGTAGCTGAGCAAGGTCATACTGGGCCTTGGCAGCATCACGTTGGGCTTTCACCTGATCATAACTCTGTTCGGTAGTAGCTTTGTTCTTGTAGAGGGAGGCTATCCTGGTGAAGGTGCTCTCACTGGCAAGGTAGGCGGCCTCTGCCTGCTTGACCTGCTGCAGGAAGGGCTCGCTGTCAATGGTGGCCAACACCTCATCCTTCTTTACACTCTGCCCTACTGAGACAGGAAACGTCTCTATGGTGCCACTTACAAGAGAGATGACAGGTATTGTATCTTTAGCCTGGACATAGGAGGGGAAGACCCCTCGCTTAAAGACTCTTCCTATCTGGGGCTGTTGGACAACAACCAGAGGTTTTGGCGGGGAATAGACAACTGTGTCCTGTTTGTCGAGGAAAATATCCACGGCGATCAGGACAAGAACAATGACGGCTACCAAAACGGCATACCTTGCTATCATGGGCAATACACTTTTAGAACCTTTTTTCATACTTTGACACCCTTACACGTGTCCAAAGATACTGATATAAAGTCAGAGTGGCAACAGACCTTTTATCGGGGGACGTCAGCTATGAAGAGATTCCCCTCTACTTCCAGCTGGTACTCAGCCAGTGCAGCGGCCACCACATAGCACTCACCCTTGGCAATGACAACCTTATCTTTTCCGTTGGTAAAGGTTGCCTTTCCATCGGTGCAAAACAGAAGCTCTATGCTTTTTCGGTCATGGATGTGGTAGGTCCCTGTTGGACAGACCATCAGGTGGAACTCCTCTGTCGGGGTAAGCAGGTGTTTTCTTCCTGACTTGCCGACCAGCGTCAGCACAGGCTCCACCTCTTTGCCCTTGATCTCCAATATCTTCAGCAACTCGTGCACATCAACCTTCTTATTGGTGAGCCCTCCCCGCAAGACATTGTCTGAGGAGCTCATCAGCTCTATGCCGTTGCCCAGCACATAGGCGTGCAAGGTCCTTGGCTCAAGATAGAGGGCCTGCCCTTCGGCGAGGTGTTTGACATTGAGCAGGAAAGGACAGAACAGACCTGGATCCTCTGGATACATCTCGAAGCAGGTCAGGGCTATGCCCTTGCTTTCCAGAAAGAGGCCATCAGGGGAGGA
>CAYXYD010000286.1:0-2045 GCA_964469205.1 uncultured Sphaerochaeta sp.
ATCCAGCTCTCTCCTTTGGCCTGACCCATTTTTATCTGCTTTTGGCCATTTGCTTGCTTTTTCTTCTGGGTGCCTAACAACCTCACAACAACATGACTCTTAAAGGCTCCGGCTTCCCAAGCAAACCATCCACTTCACTGCCTCTTTATAGGCTAACTGGATTCCAGTTTTGTCGCCTCTTTTAGGTACCAGTTTATTTTGAGCACCTCTTTTCGTTGTATCTTTTCATTATATTTCTTGATCGCTCTTACATTCACAGTTGCCTTTTCCCCTCTCTCTAGTACAATGGTCATATGGATAAGAAAGAACTGCTACTGCACTGCAAAGCCTTTGAAGACGGATATGTGGCTATTGCCCTCCTCATCAATGACTGGGGCCGTGAGACCAAAGCCCTGAAAAGAACCCATACAGCTGTACTGGATCTGGAGGATGGGGGCAATCAGCCTGCACAGTACTATGAAGCCAGTGCCTTCAACTACCTGCTTAGTCATGGCCTTACTGATACCAAGCTGCTCAAGCGCATCCAGAAGGTACACGAACTATTTTTATTGCCCGTTGAGCAACGGGTGCTATCACACCTGATAGTACACCCTGCCTACTGGAGTTTCTTCAAGGTGAAGCAGGTCCTCGATGATGATTTCTTCACCATCGAAGACCTCTTAAGCGGTGATACTCACCAACTGTTCTCCCCAAGGCTTCTTAGCCTTATAGAGAACCCTCGTATCAAGGGCAAACACTTCCTGACCTTGGTGTATTCCGATGGAGAGTGCCTGCATACAGCAGGACTGCTCAGGTTCAATGCGCTGTCGGCTTCAGATCTTCGCTTCTACTGCAGTCTGTTCGCCCCTGACGGGACTTTGCTCTCTGTCATCAACACTCACTACCTCGAGTTCTTCAAACTCGATACCATCGGCTTTGTGTCGGAGCCGAAACAAGGCAACCATACCCTCAAACAGATATGGCAGCCCTTCACCTTGGAGGAGTTTGACATAACTCGTCTGGGAGGTACTTGGGAAACAGTTGAGCTAGGGAACCAGATCAAGTACAACCTAATCGAACCAGACGAAAGCATGAGCAGCTTACCGAACGGGGAGCTGCTGCTTTCTGACTTCCTTGCAATGGAAGGCATGTTGATTCGGGATAAGGATACAGGTGTGATGGGACTATCGGCAGGCACCTATGCTGGCTATACGCTCCATAGGGCTCTGCTTACACGTTCATACCCAAAACTTCTTATCCCTAAAAAACCCTCAGTTGCCATTTCACTTCCCCTTGCCATGCTGTTGATGGATATGGACATTGAAGTTCCTTGGTCACATTTCAAGAAGATTTTCTTTACCCCTGCCCTGTCAGCAAAAGAACTGTTGTACGGCATGGAAGGGGCGCAAGCACTATCACAGGCAGAAAGGGAAATGCAAGACATTGAAGATCTCCTGCACAAGGAGTACCACCAAGCCAAGACCGATAGAGTACCCTTTGACCAGAAAGAGTTCAGCTTTCGAACAGGCGCTTCGCCTGAGGAAGTAAAAAGCCTTATCCTTGCAATGGAGTCCTATACCGTACCACCGAAAGATAAAGCCTTTGAGCTACAGGGATGGCCAGCTCCCCCACAAGCACTAAGGAGGCTCTTCTCCGAGTCCTTGGTAGCATCGGAGCTGTTTGTATTCGATGAGGGTCCCAATACACTGATGGATTTCAATGTGCTTACAGCAGGCCAATACAACAACGATTATTTTGCAATGGGTTTGCTAGGTTTCATTGAAAAGCTATTCACCGACTTCTTTACGGACAAGACCCTTGCTCACTTACTTGCAAACCACTTCTTCTGGATCCTTTTCCATAAGGGTAAGGAGTGGCTTCCTGTTCGTAGCTATGCCATTGAGTTGCTCAAGCTGATCCCCGGGTACATCCTGATGAACTTTTTCACAGCTGAAGACTTCATCTCAGACTTCAGCCTCTTCACCAAGAAAAGACTCACAACCCGGGGAATCTGCTCACTGGCGGCTCGCCCGAAGGCTGATGAGGTTACTACTGGTCTGTACCTC
>CAYXYD010000287.1:0-2037 GCA_964469205.1 uncultured Sphaerochaeta sp.
CATTGCTGGACAGGTTACGGCTTTCCTTGGTATAGATGGGAAGCACGGGAAGCAGTTCGTTGTAAGCAATGGCAAGGTCACTGATGATCGCCCGCTGGGCAGGAACATCCCAACCCTTGACGGAGTTTTCGATGAGCTCTGTGAAATTTACTGTTCCACGAGAGGTCTTCTGAACCATTGGGAAGGAGATTCCTACACCACCGGATCCAGTGTTGCTAGCCAAGAGAGGACCCTCGTAAGCATACATGGGATGAGGCTGTCCGGTACCAAAGAAGGACATCGCCATCTCAAACTTGCCACTGTTGATATTAGGAGTTCTCTGAGTAGACTCAATACCGTTGAAGGCAGTCTTGATACCAAATGCACTCAGTTGCTGAGCTGCTTCAGTAGCGGCTGTGGAGGCATCGGCCCAACCACTGGGGCACTGCAAGGAGAGCTCGAAAGCCTTGCCATTGGAGAGATACCACTGGTCCCCCTTCTTGGTAAGACCAGCATCACGAAGCAGGGACTCTGCCTTGCCAAGGTCAACCTGATAAGCATTCAACTTGTCCACATCAACCCAAGATTTAGTCACGCCATCGCCAAGGCCGGTAGCATAGTAGACACCAACAGAGACACCAGGAAGTGCCAGCTGACCAATACGGTCACGGTCTATGACATAGGCCATTGCCTGACGCACACGAACATCATCGAGGGGTTTGAGGGCATGGTTGAAATAGATAGCCAAGCCATCAACACCAGGGAGCTGCACGAAGCTGTAGCCAGCGCGCTCGAAAGCGATCATGGAGGAAGCTGGGAACACATGCGTCAGATAATCCATCTGTCCACTGAGCACGAGAGGGGTAAGGTCGGGCACGTTACCATTGTAGATGGTAAGGGTCTTGAACTTAACCTTGTCAGAGAGGAATGAGTTGGGGTTCAAGGGCATCTCGATACTTGCCTGGCTTACCTTGGCAGGATCGATGTAGTAAGGACCGGTAGCATTGACCATGGTAGGTCTGAAAGAGTTGAAATCAGCTACAAGGTTCTTCCAATCCTGAGAAGTGGAATCCAAGCCCTTCTTGACCAGGGCAGAGGTCTTCTCTGCATACGCACCATAGGTCAGGGTATCGACGATAGGCTTGCGCAGTGCATTGCGGACAAAGAGAGGAGTAGGATTCTTGATGGCAAAATCCACCTTGGTGTCAGAAACTACTGTTACATCCTCTATGTAGCTCCATGCAGGGTTTCCCATCAGGCGGTAGATGTAGAAGGTTGTCCAGACATCCTTCGCCGTCACCTTCTCTCCGGTAAGCCATTTGGCATCCTCTAGTTCAACATGCATGACTTTTGCCGCTTCATCAATCTTCCAGCTCTTTGCCAGCATGGGCGTATATTCGCCTGTTGCATTGACATACAAAGCCAAGGGAAGCTGGTGCATTTCACGCCAGAACTTCAGTTCGATGGCATTGGCAACAAACATGTTGTAATGCCCCGTAGGGGGGATCGGATACGGCCAACCACCAGCAAAGGTAGGAGCCATCACAGGTCCAGCACTTACAGGGGCAGCCTTTTCGCTTGCTCCCTGTGCCATCAAGGGCACAACAGTAAGGGCAAACAACAAGCACAGGGTAATCAGAATACCAGTAAATTTCGTTCTCATATCAACCTCCTTGATTGAATCATGAGTCTTTTCTATCGTGTCTTTCCCTAAGGATAAGAAACACTCCCAACACCGTCAGGATTAAACCTAACGCAATATTGATAAAAGTAATCAGTCGCTCGGCACTTCCTCCCTCCTGAAAAGGAAGTATCCAAACACTCAAGGTCAAAATAACCAAACCTATGGGAAGCATGAGACGGGCAAACATTCTCAATATCTCACCTTTCATCTTCCCTCCTTCCTAGCCTTCTCAGCCATCGAATGCTTTCCCTCTTCACCAAACAGATGGCAGGAGACAAAACGATCGGTGCCGACTTGCAAAAGCTCAGGTATTTTCTTATCACACAACCCTGGAATCATCTCCGGACACCGAGGGGAGAGCGAACAGCCTGGGG
>CAYXYD010000288.1:0-2022 GCA_964469205.1 uncultured Sphaerochaeta sp.
GCCGTGCATCGTGAATTATTGTAAAAATCCAATATTTCTTGTGCTATTCACCGCATATTTGCGGAGAATAGCACAAGAAATGCCCTAATCTCCGCAAATATGCTAGAAATCATTAATCTATAGTTCCCTGTGCCTTTTTCTAACTACACAACCTCTTGGTTTATGGAAATCCGGTGGGGGATTTTCATGTCCATCAGCTTGTAGATGTCATTTGCCTTCTTGACTGATTCCTGGGTCAGCAGGCAGTCATCAAACACCTTGCACTTGTGGTTCCTCAGGTTGGTGAAGACATCAATAGGTGAATAGGGGGTTTCCTTGATCTGCATCTGCAGCATCCTGACTATGGCTGCCGCTATGAAGCTCAGCATCAGATGCCCCCTGAGCGTCTCTTCGGACTGCACCCTGAGGGGGAGCATGTTGGTGTAGTTCTTGCAGATGTCGAATACCTGCTCAATCTGCTGTCGGGTGTAGTAGGTCCCGAGCACCTTTTCCTTTTCTATGGGCCTTGAGGAGATGAGCATGAAGATGCCATGCCCGCTCATTGCCTCAAAGACATCGTCGGCCTTCATCTTGGCCTTTTCCGCCTTCTCGAAGAGCTTCGAGTTCTGGATGCTCCTCATCGACAGGTCCTGACAGAGATAGCCGTATGCCTTGTGGCCTTTGCCCATCTCGCAGTCAACCCTCTTGATGTAGGCATACCTGGAATTGTAGGAGACAAGGTTCTCCTTTGCCTCCAGTGATGGAAGATGCTCCAAAAGTACATTCTTATAGAGTTTGGTGTTTTCCTTGAGCCTGGACAGGAAGGATATCCCGTTCTCAAACAGCTCCTCTATGTTCTCAACGGTGAGGTACCCTGCATCAAGGATTGCGAACTTTACCTTGATGCCATAGGCCTTCAGCTCGAGGATGGTCTTCGTAAGCGTGGAGACGTCAACGACGTTTCCAGCACAGTAGCGGAAAGCCAGGGGAAGCCAGGTCCCCTGCTGCAGGACATAGATGAGACGCATCTCGTTGCTTATCTTCCCGTTGTGGTTGCTTATGGCGGTCAGAGGGAAGTGGATGCTGTTCGGCAGGCCTGTGCTGTCGATCAGGATGTCGGTCCCCTCATCCCTCTTGACAAGGAGCTTCGAGTATTCGCCGAAGAAGTCCCGATGAAACCTTTCCTCCCCTATGTAGGCCAGCATGTCGCTGATCCTCTGGCTGGTGAGGTTGGCATCGGGATAGAGAATCCTTGCATAATTGCCATCCAACCAGTCGGAGGCATGGCAGTTGGCAAGGTTGCACAGCACATAGTAGTGCACCATGGCCTTGACCGTATCAGGATTTCCATATCCAAGAGACTTGATACATGGCCTCAGGCCGTTTTTGCTGATGAAGGCCTCAAGAAAGTAGGAATCCCCAAAGTCAAGGATGAGCTTTTCCTTAGCATCCTTTCTAATGACCTTGGGGACGAAGGAAGGGTCGGCCTTGCCATAGGTGTCGGTCCCCACATCATAGGTGAAGACTCCCCGTTCCTTGTTCTGGAAGATTCCCTTCTGTTCATCAAGGACCCTGCCCAGGCTCTTCTGGCTGGTGATGACCTTGTTCCCATTCCTTCTGGAAGTGCAGATCTTGGCGTACTTGACGCCGTTCTTAAAATCATATCCAAGGTACATACGGCTCCATGCCTCCTGATGTAGTTAGAATTATTTTCTAACTACATAATAGCACAAACAGTATCACCTCACAAGTTATTTTTTAAGAATACAAGATTTTAATGAAGAACCCCGCCGCAAGCAACGGGGTATCAACCCCATAAATCCAAAACAAAAGTGTTTTGTTATGGCTTTTGTATATATGCTCATCCATCTCCCCAGTATACCACATCTTCTTTTCGCCCCAAGGGGCGGGGAATTACACCCCCCTTAGATTGAATATTTTAGACGGGAAAATGGCCTGTAATTAGAAAAAGCCACAGGGAGCTATAGATAAGTATACACATATACGTGTATACTTATCAACTGTGGGTTTCATCTCGATTCA
>CAYXYD010000289.1:0-2019 GCA_964469205.1 uncultured Sphaerochaeta sp.
CACATGCCATCGAAGGAGTGCAGTTCGCCCTCCTTGTTGACAGAGACAGTCTCTGCAATGAGTCCGGACAGGCCGTCATGAACCTCTAGGATACGCACGATGGGCTTGGAAGCGATGAGACGACGTAGGGTCTTTAGTCTGACTTCGGGGGTGGTACCGATTGATTTCTGCTGTTCCACCAATGCTGATGAGTTAATACCCTTGGTATAAGGAATCTCCAGCACCTTTCCACCAAGCTTCTTCATGATAAGGATGACTTCTTCGCGGACCTTTGATAAAGGACCACTTAGCCAGTCATCCCCATGGATAATGAAATCAGGGGTGTACTTCAGCAGATTGGGAACATAGCTCCAATCCTCTTGGGGGACAACCTTGCTTACACCCTTGAGATTCTCAACCACTATCTTGCGTTGTTCATAGGTAAGATAGGGAAGTCTCTTATGGGGAGCTATGGCAGAGTCTGTCAGAAGCCCAACTATAAGGTCGCCATGCTTGGCACCTTCATTGACGATGTTGATAATCCCCGGATGTATGATGTCTCCAGTCATTCCTAAATATACAGTTGCCATGCTATCAAACCCTTATATGTCGATACGTTCCTTTGGGATACTCCAAAGGAACGTAACTTTTTCACTATGAGTTGTTGCAAGAAACCAACAGATGAAGGCTATCTGATCAACAACACCCTAATGCAATCCTTTTTATCAGTATTTCCACTTTTCCAACAAGCGAGTCTTTTCAGCTCCAGTGTTGTTGGACATATCAGCATAGGGGATATTCTTGGGATAATTCTTTATAACGAAGTCTTTGTCCTTATAGATCTTTTCAGGGTAGAACAAAGCTCTTTCCCTAGGGATCAGATCGGTTACCATGTAATCAAATACTTCTGAAACACTCTTTTTCTTCTCTTTGCCATCAATGATGCCCATGCCATAAAGCGAATAAGGCGAACCCTCTTCAAAGAAGACAACCTTAAGGTCAACTCCATTGTTAATCTCCTGTACTGTCTGGGCTGTCATTGCCAAGCCAATCGCGGCTTCCCCATGAACCAGAGCATTTACAGGACCAGATCCAGAAGAAGTGAATTGCAGGATATTCTTAGCAAGGTCGTCAAAATAGGCAAAGGCTTTCTCTTCGCCCCAAACATTTACCAAACTTTTAACAAACATATACCCGGTTCCTGAAGACTTAGGATGGGGCATGGAGATAAGCCCTTTGTACATAGGATCGATAAGATCAGCATAGCTTGTAGGCTCAGGCAATCCCTTTGAGGCTAACAGACCAGGGCTGATAGCTATGCATCCACCATTACGCACATCAGGGATGATCCTGTTTTGTGGGTCGATCAGGTCATCGGTAAAAATGCTGGTATCATAATCGAGTACAGCATAGAATTTCTTAATCTTGTCGAGATAGCCGTAATCAAGGTCATAAGAGATATCATTGGCAATATCGAGGCCCTCTGCAAAGACCTTAGCGGCTTGGTTTCCGCTTGACATATACTCAATGGTTATTGCATAGTCAGGAAATTTATTCTGTAATTCTTCTTGCAAAAATGCATTCCTGAACTCTTCTGCACTGGAATAGATTAAGACTGAAGAATCTTCTTTCTTTCCATTTGAAAATACCATCAGCAGACTACAGCAAAGTAGTGTAATAACAAGTATCGATTTTTTCATAGCATCCCACCTTAATAAAAAATTGTTCAAATTTAGTATAAAGTATACGATATTTGAACAATTAGCAAGAAAAAAGGTGGCTTATATCGAATAAAGTCTAAATATTATTTACATTGATAACAATAATGAACTAAAATAACACTTTTTATACACAGCGATAGGTGGGATCAATCTCCTTAAGTTCATTGAAAGAGTCCACCTCAACCAAATCTTCAAAAGAACACTCCCTCACTTCAACCTTGTAATCCTTGATGAAATAATCAAGTGCAACCTGGTCCCAATATCGTTCCATCCCTCCGGGTAGGTCACAGGCCCGTTCTATATCTTTTCCCAATCTCTT
>CAYXYD010000290.1:0-2017 GCA_964469205.1 uncultured Sphaerochaeta sp.
GGATTCCATTGAGAATTTCTGCAAGAAGATTACGGCAGGCAAGCAGGCACAGCAGACCAAGGATTTCATGATCATCTCCCGCATTGAAAGTTTGATCCTCGACCAGGGGATGGATGATGCGCTTGCCAGGGCAAGGGCTTATGTGCATGCCGGAGCTGATGCAGTGATGATCCACAGCAGGAAGAAGGAAGCGGATGAGATCTTTTCCTTTTGTGACACCTTCAGCACTGAGTTTCCCCATATCCCCATAGTAGTGGTTCCCTCTTCGTTCAATGCTGTGTATGAGCAAGAGCTTGCCGAGCATAATGTGCGGGTGGTCATCTATGCAAACCATCTTATCCGCAGTGCTTTTCCTGCCATGCAAGAGACAGCCCGCCTGATCCTTGAGCATGGGCGATGTAAGGAAGCGAGCGACAACTGCATGTCCATCAAGGACATCATCACCCTCATCCCCGGTGCAGAATAGGAGCATTCTTATGTTAGATCCCTCACTGTTTCTTGATTATATGGAAGAGCTTGGCGTAGGCTTTGTAACTGGCGTTCCCGACTCACAGTTGAAGAGTGTCTGTGAGGAAGTGTATTGTCGGTATGGCATCAACTCCAAGAGACACATCGTTGCTGTGAACGAGGGCAATGCTGTTGCATTGGCTTCGGGTTACCATCTTGCAACCGGCAAGCTTCCCCTGGTCTACCTGCAGAACAGCGGTTTGGGCAATGCCGTGAACCCCATCGCATCCCTTACGGACAGCGGTGTCTATGGCATCCCCATGATATTCATGGTTGGCTGGAGGGGTGAACCAGGTGTCCATGATGAACCCCAGCACATAAAGCAGGGAGCCATTACCCAGGAGTTGCTCGCCTTGCTTGATGTCCACAGCCTTGTGATCGACAAGGGCCTTACCTTGGAGGCATTGAAGACCCGCTTCTCAGAAGAGTTGCTTCCCCTTCTTGCTCAAGGCAAAAGTGTAGCCCTGGTTGTCCGCAAGGGTTCCTTTGAAAAGGGAAAGGGAACGTTCTTGGCGCATGAAGAGGAGCTTGGTCGTGAGGAGGCCATTGCCTCCCTTGCACAGAATATGGGCCCTGATGACTTTGTAGTCGCTACAACAGGGAAGATATCCCGGGAGCTGTTTGAGTTCTGCAAGAACAGCAAGCCTGTCAATTCATCCCACAACTTCCTTACCGTTGGTTCTATGGGTCATGCCAGTGCCATAGCTCTGTCTGTAGCCTTGCAACACACCAACAAGAGTGTGTGGTGTTTTGACGGTGATGGAGCTACCTTGATGCACATGGGCAGTATGGCCACCATCGGTGTCATGAAGCCGGACAACTTTCTCCATGTGGTGCTCAACAATGAGGCCCATGAGTCTGTGGGGGGGATGCCTACCGTAGCAGGGGAAGTGGACCTGGCCTCTGTCGCACTGGCTTGTGGCTATCGCTCTGCGAGAAACATCAGGACACGAAAAGAGTTGATTGCTTTAAATGTTGAAGCTCTGGAGAAACCGGCACTTATCCAGGTGTTTGTAAGTACAGGTTCACGCGATGAGCTCATGCGTCCCGACACTACGCCGCAACAGAATAAGGTTTCCTTCATGGAGGCTGTACAGGCATGAGAGAGGTATTGGCGAACCAGCAGATCATTATGGTGGAAGGCTCATGTGATGAGGTGCTCCGGATATTGCAGTCTCATGAGACAGAACGTTTCCTGCTTGTCTGCGGAGCATCCTTCCATTCGCTTGCCATAGCAGACAAGATTAAGGGGTTTCCTATTTCCCATACTGTGTTCAGTGATTTCAGTCCTAATCCCAAGTATGAGGACATCTGTAAGGGTGTGGCGCTGTTCAACAGCGCAGGGTGTGATTTTGTCCTCTCAGTTGGGGGAGGAAGCAGCATGGACGTTGCTAAGTGCATCAAGCTGTTTGTCACTATGGATCCTAATAAACTTTTTCTTAAACAAGAATACTTAGAGAATGGTATTCCCCTGATGGCCATTCCCACGACAGCAGGGACGGGTAGCGAA
>CAYXYD010000291.1:0-2012 GCA_964469205.1 uncultured Sphaerochaeta sp.
GACTTCGGTACAACTAGCTTCGTTGATCTGGGTGCTGCCCTCTACCATAAGGGCAGCGGCGGTAAGAGCCATTGCCACCCTATGGTCGCCATGGCTCTCTACTTTTCCTCCATGGAGAGGCAGAGCACCATGGACGATCATATGGGTGTCTCCTATGGTTATCTTTGCGCCAAGCTTTCCCAGCTCCTCAGCCATGACCAGCACCCTGTCACTCTCCTTAACCCGCACATGAGCAAGGTTCGTGAAGGTAGTCTCCCCTTCACAGTAGAGAGCAGCCACACACAGCGCTGGCAGGGCATCGGGAATATCCCCTAGGTCAATGACGAGGCCCCCCTTCAGCTTTTTACCACCTCGTATTGTCAGCTTCTGTTCTGATTTGTTCTTTTCAATGTTAGCACCCATTGCTTGGAGGAAATCAACGACTCGCTTGTCACCCTGGGTATCGGAGAAATCCATTCCTGTAATTGTAAGACAAGAATTAGAAACAATCGCTGCTACCAGAGGAAAGGCAACAGAGGACCAATCGCTTGGGATGGTAAACTTCCCACTTTTGTAGTGCTGGTTTCCTTCAACAATAAAATGGGTATACTCTGGCTCGTTTCTCTGTACAATTGCACCAAAGCGACGCATCCACTCCAACGTCATCTGTATATATGGCTTTTCCAAGGGGTTCAGCACCGTTATCTCTGTCCTGTTCTTAGCCAAAGGAGAGACAAGCAACAAGCTTGAGACAAACTGTGAGTTAAACCCATCCAAAGTTACCTTCCCCCCTTCGAGTCCTCCCTTTACCACGAGAGGAGGGGCTTGTGAATTGGCTCTTATAATGGTTACTTCAGAGCCCATGCTTTGTAAAGCATCGACAAGGACCCGTATGGGCCTTTTTTGTATTTGCTCATCACCGGTGATGAAGGTCTCGCCCTCTGTAAGGGTTGCCATGGAGGTGACAAAGCTGGTGGTGGTACCTGAGTTCTTTGTGTCGATTCCTTTTTCAGGCACACAAAGCGGTATTCCCCTACCCTCAATGATAAGAAAATGGTCACCCTTTGTTACCTTGGATCCAAAGGCCTTAGAAGCTTCAATTGCACTCTCTCCATCACCACTAAGAAGCGGGTTGTAGATGGTGCTCTGCCCTTGGGTAAGGGTTGCGAGCAAGACAGCGCGAATGGTATGACTTTTTGACCCTGGAACCTGTAGATTCCCTTGCAAAAAGCTTTTGTTAACTGTTACATACATAAGAGACCTCCATTCAAGCGGACTTCCGTCCTACCAGAGAGTGAAACAGACGTTTCAAAGCATCGATATTGGAAAGCAACGTCACAAGGGTGAGTGTTGTCAGGACAAGGGTAAGGGGACGACCAAAAAGAGCCGCGTAGAAGTGATCCTCTGAGGAAGCAAGGGAGATGGCCCTACGGAAATTGGAGTCCATCATCCCACCCAGCACTATGGCAAGGGTCATCGGAGCTACAGAGTACTCACGCTTACGCATCAAAAAGCCCAACACCCCAAAGAAGAACATGAGTCCCACATCAAACATTCTATTGTTCACCGCAAACGATCCAATGACACAGAGCACTGTTACCAGAGGAAGCAGTATCCGCTTGGGAACTGCGATGATCTTACTGATCCTAGGAGCTGCAAGAAATCCCAGAAGCAAGAGGAAAACACTGCCGATAAAGCCCCCTGCCAGGATGGCATGGAACATCTCGGGATTGGTTCTGATGAACATGGGACCGGGTCTCAAGCCATGAACATAAAAGACCGAAAGGATGATTGCTGTGACAGCATCGCCTGGGATAGCAAGGGTCAACAGCGGTATCAGAGCTCCGCCTATGCAGGCATTATTGGCAGCTTCACTGGCAACAATGCCTTCCACTGCCCCTTCACCGAAGGGCCGGGAGGGGTGTTTGACGATACGTTTGGCCTCGCTGTATGCAAGAAAAGCCGCTACAGGCCCCCCAGCCCCAGGAAGAGCACCGACCACAGTGCCTATTGTAGAATAGTAGAGACTATGA
>CAYXYD010000292.1:0-1995 GCA_964469205.1 uncultured Sphaerochaeta sp.
CTTTGACAGTGGTGGCGGGAGTTCCATCATGCCTGTGACCGGTATCGGAATGATGGTCTTCGAGCCGGCGACGCCAATGAGAAGTGGATATGTATTCAGCGGTTGGTATAAGGATAGCAGATACATCAACAAGTGGGATTCTGGTTTTGATGCCGTAACTGCTGATATCACACTATATGCGAAGTGGTTTGGCCTATAGAGTACAAGACTCTTCTATCATAGAATCACATACTTTCTAATAATTGATTTGCAGTATAGGCATAACAGCAGTAGACTTAATCCGGAGTAAAACTTTAAAAAAGGAAAAGACCGGAGAGACCTTCTTGGCTGATGTGTCCTCTCCGATCATGCAAATCAATGCCCATATATTGTGTATCAGAGAATACATTTTATCAAGAGGCACCTGCAGAAATCCGGGCATTTTACCGGGTTCCTGAGACTGCTGTCCTGTACGCGGTCAAGGATATTGAGGTCATCAGGCCTTTTGCCTGCCATAAGTGTGGCACCCGCCATTGTATGGTCATTCACCAGTATAGGGTCCGCTACTCCCAAAATCTGTTCGGAATGGTCGTATATGTCATTGTGGTGAGGTTCAAGTGCACCGATTGTGGCACGACCATCACGGTAATCCCCTGTTTCGCACACTGTAACCATGTCTATGACGCCCAGGCAATTGGTACCTGCCTGGACTATCGCATAGCCACAGGCCATGTCCTGAGAAAGAAAGACGGAGTGCCAGTCTGCCCCTCCTGGTGGCTTCAGCAGCGCTGGTACAAGGATTTCCGCTACAACATTGGCTTCGGCGACCCTTCCCGTGAAGAGATGATCCGCTACATGAGCCACCAAAGGAGGCAGTCAGTACTACTCCACAAGAATTATGTACGCATGGAGGCATACCCTCCCACAGAACGAAATCCTTCCCTACACCATGGTTTGAGAGTCGCAATGCCGTTGCTAGTAAAGTAAGCTGTCCAGTGTCACTAATAGGAGGACATTATGACAGCAAACGAACAAAAAGCATTGTTCCGATTTCAGATCATCCATCCCCTGCTGGACGAACAAATGAGCAAGGGGGAGCTTACTAGACTCGTGAGGGAGGCTAGCCAAAAGCAGTACTCCATCCCCGGGTCCAGAAAGACTACCATCAGCGAGTCTACCATCTGGGCGTGGTACAAGACCTATCTGAAGACCAGAAACATTGCATCACTGGTTCCCCAACGTCGCAGCGACAGGGGCAAGAGAAGAAAGATCACAGGGGAGACAGCAGACAAGTTGCTACAGCTTCGCCTGGAGAATCCCCGTATCCCTCTCACCGCATTGGTCAAGAAAGCTGAAACCAAAGGCATATTCTCACCGATGGACACCATCAGGATGAGCGGCATCTATGCATTCTTCAGGGAACATGAGCTGGAGCTCGACCCGAAGGCAGGCAAGGATATGCGCCGTTTTGAGGCGGAAGGAGTGCTGGATCTTTGGCACAGCGACGGTATGCATGGTCCCAAAGTGATTTTTAATGGCCGTAGGATAACAGCAAAGCTTTTTTGTCTCATCGATGATGCCAGTCGGGTAATCGTATCCGGTAAGTTCTATCCTTCCGAGACTGCCGATTCCTTCCTCGACACCCTGTGGACAGGCTTCCAGAACCGGGGTCTACCAAAAAAAATCCAAGTCGACAATGGTGGATGCTTCCGGGATCAGCGACTAGTCCTTGGATGTGCGTCCCTGGAGGTTTCCCTCTGCTATAGCCGGCCCTATCATCCCCAAGGCAAGGCGAAAATCTTATTACCATCTTTCCGTTACATCGCATCTTTTGAAAAATCAGCCGCCTAAGAGCCTAGAAAGCGGGTCTACGGGAAAAAGATGCGAATAATCTTTAGGTCCTAATCTTGCATTTCTGCTTATACAGTACAAATCATATAGGTATCTCACAATAAAGGAGTCCTATATGGAGACTAGAATTGCCGTTGAACAAGCGATACAGAAAGTCGACAGCTA
>CAYXYD010000293.1:0-1987 GCA_964469205.1 uncultured Sphaerochaeta sp.
CTAGCGTGAGTTTACAAGTTATGAGCCCCGTTTGGGGCCATTTTTTTGCCCTAAAAGGACTTGCTTGTAGTTATTTGTATAGCCTAACTTTTATAGGATAAAAGAGTTGACTAATCCGTTATCTTTAAGTAATATACAATTATTATGTATAGCCTTACTTATGGAGGGTTCTATGGGCACACTCAGGAAGAAGACAATCAAGGGCCAGAATTACTACTATTATGTCGAATCGAAGCGCATAGACGGCAAGCCCAAGAACGTGAACCAGAAGTACCTCGGCTCCGCAGAGACCCTGCTCAAGCTCAAGACCCAGGCCGCTGCTCCGCTGCAGGACGATGCCCTTTACTCACATGTTAAATCATATGGGGATGTCGTGCTTCTCTATGACCTTTTCGCCCGCCTTGGGATCGTTGACATCATAGATGCCCATGCAGCGAAGAGGAAACAAGGCGCATCCGTCGGGCAGTACATCATGGTTGAGGCCATCAACAGGGCGGTGAGTCCTTCTTCGACGGACAGTCTGCAGGACTGGTATGCAGGGACCTGCCTTCCCTTGCTTATGGGAATGCCTCCGAAGACATTCTCTTCACAGAGCTTCTGGAACAACACGGCGATCAGTATCCGGCAGATAGAGGCAATCGAGGATGACATCCTTGCACTCATTATCGCCAAATATGATATCGATGTGAGCGAAATCATCTACGATGCCACGAATTTCTTCACATACATTGACACGATGGCCGACTGCGAATGTGCCCAAAGGGGGCATGACAAGGCAAAGAGGAACGATTTGAGGACCGTCGGGCTTGCCATGATGGTTGCCCCGGGATTCTCCATACCCCTCATCCATGAGACATACCCGGGAAACAGGCCCGACTCAAAGCAGTTCCTGACCATGATGGGGAACCTGAAGAAGCGGATAAGGAAGATAACGGGCAAGGATGTGACCATAACTGTGGTATTCGACCGGGGAAACAACTCCAAGGACAACTTCGACTACCTCATCGATGGTGAGGATATGCCATTCCACTATGTGGGCGGACTGAAGAAGAACCAGTGCGAGACGCTTTTTGCCGTCGACAAATCCCAGTTCACGCCGCTCGAAGGTGATGGCCAGGAGGCCCAGAGCACCTTCAGGGTGAGTGGTTTCGAGGCCTACGGGCAAAAGGCGACCGCAATTGTCGTGGACAATCCCAAACTCAGGGAAGGCCAGTTGCAGGGTGTCATGAAGGACATGGACAAGGCCTCCAACAAGCTGGAGGAACTGAGCAAGCGTCTCATGGCCAGGGCAAACGGTGATATCCGCAGAGGCAAGGCACCTACTGTCAAATCAGTCACGGACTCGGCAAAAGGCATGCTCTCCAAGGAGTTCATGACCCGTGTGATCTGGTTCAAGGTAAGCTCAAAGAAAGGGACGGTGAACGGCAAGGAGAAGGACTTCCCCCTCCTTGAGTTCGGGACGAACACGTCCATCCTGAATGAAATCATAGACAGGGAACTGGGCAAGACCGTGCTTTTCACTGATCGGGAGGATCTCTCCGACGCTCAGATCGTAACCTCATACCGTAACGCCTGGTATGTTGAGCATGGGTTCAGACAGATGAAGGACACCTCCCACCTGTCGGTCAGGCCGTTGTTCCACTGGAAGGACGAGAGGATCAAAGTGCACATTTTCATCTGTGTGCTTGCCTTCAGGCTCTGTTCCCTGCTGAGAATGGAACTTGATGCAAAGGGCATAACAGCTTCCATCGATGTCATCCTCGATGAAATGGAGAAGATCAAGACAGTTGACACATTCTTCGGAAACCCTGATAAACCAAGCAAAGTACAGACTTTCTCCAAAGAGAGTGACATGGCCGAGAAAATCATTGAAATCTATAATTTGAAGAAAACCTACAAAGTTAGGTAATCAGTAAAATCTTTATTTTTTCTTTGCCTTATAAGTATTTAGAAGAAATATTTTTCATAACTTGTAAACTCACGCTAG
>CAYXYD010000294.1:0-1976 GCA_964469205.1 uncultured Sphaerochaeta sp.
TACTCATTTTTGTAGTAGGCTTCCTCCCCGGTATTATCAAGGGCGGACGATATGTCACATTCACCAGTGCCCTGGCCCAAACTGGTGTAACTATCGATGGAACCTATCTCGGAGGCACGCCCTACCAGTTTTTTGTTCCCAGTGGAGAGCATGAGGTAACCTTTACAAAAGGTGGCACCGACATAGGGAAAATCACCCTCAAGGTGGGCCACCCAGTTTTCCTGACCTGGCTGTTCCATAGGACAGACGAGCTTGAGGCCGATATAGCAAACCTGACAAACCAAGAGAAAACAACCATCAACAAGTTCAACCTGCAAGAAGTCATAGCAACAAGTGCCATCACCGACTTCGACACTGTTCACCCCTACCCCCCTGTGTTAACAAACCTGGTGGAGGATGCCCTAGCTATGGGCCTGGATGATAAGACCCTGACAGACAGCTTCGCCCTGGCAGCAAACTTCATCACCTCAAAAACGATGCTTACCGATGCCCTAAATGCCAAAGAGACAATGAGCATCAAGACCAGTGCCCTTATAGAGAAGACACTAATGGTTGCACAACAACTTTTTGCTGATTCCACCACAGAAAAAATTGGTTTGGTAGCACAAGATCATGAAGTGAAAGGCAAACAGACGCTTCTCAAGGCAAATGACTTTGAGCAGGCGGGTCTAACCTACCCAGCTTCTTCCTTTGTCATGGGAACAAAGGTCCCTCTGATCTTCCCTGAGACCAACAAGGCCGGCATCAAAACAACAACGCCATCCTTTACCATCGCAACGAAGCCGGTCAGCCAGTATCAGTGGGCGCTTTTTATTGAAGAAAACCCACAATGGGATAAGAACCGAACAGAAACTCTACAAAAAAACAACCTTACTGATAAGTTCTATCTCAGCGGGATCCTTCCTTCTGTAGTATTTGCCACAGGCAAGCCAGTGCACAACATCAGCTATAAGGGTGCAAAAGCCTTCTGCACCTGGCTGACAGAGAAAACGGGCAAGGACGTTTTCATCCCAACCCAAGAGATGTGGACACTCGCAGCCCTTCAAGCCAAAGATAAAAGCTATACCAGATCCCTTACCATCACCGATGGGGATAGGACAACACCGCTCGCCATGCTAGGCGGAGTCTGGGAGTTCACCCAAAGTCCCTACATCCCCCTACAGCGTGTTACAGACTACCAAGAGGTACTAACACTGTATCAAACCTTCGCCCTCTCCTCTGACGTCTCTGTGAAGGGAGGGAGTTATCTCAATACTCCCTCTTCCCTAGACGAACATACAGTGGGAGCTGTCGATACTACTGCCTGCGGCGACCTCATAGGGTTTCGCATTGCCTGGAAAGACTAAATGAAACAAAACAAAAACAAAATCAAATATCTGCAAAAGAATAGAAAGGCCTATTTCAACTATGAAGTCATCGAGGACCTGGAGTGTGGTATAGCCTTGGTAGGCACTGAGGTGAAGTCCATAAGAGAGGGCAAGTTCAGCTTCTCTGACAGCTATGTCACGGTCTCAAACAACGCCCTTACCCTTGTAGGGCTAACTATCCAGCCCTATACCCATGGGAATCTCAACAACCACGAACCGCTGAGAAACCGAAGACTGCTTGCTCACAAGCCAGAGATCAAGAAGTTCAAGCGGAAGGTAGATGAAAGAGGCTTCACACTCATCCCCACCTCCATCTACCTTAAGGGCAACCTGGTTAAGGTCCAGATCTCCCTCTGCAGAGGCAAGCAGATGCACGACAAGCGTGCTGCAGCGAGAGAGAAGGACATGAACAGGGACATGCGCCGTGAGGTAAAGCACATGCAGTACTAGAGCTCGAACAGTATTTACATGAACAGAGTCTCTTACCCTAACCAAAAAGGATCTCCACGCTACCAAGCGGGAGATTCTTTTTGCATAGCTACACCCATAGATCTTCGCTCTGTTTGCGGAGTGTAGTGATTAATCCTTGAGTTGTTAAAGCATATGATA
>CAYXYD010000295.1:0-1968 GCA_964469205.1 uncultured Sphaerochaeta sp.
ATTTCTCGGTGGTGGAGAGGGATTCGTGCCCGAGAAGGTGCTGGAGTGTCAGGATCCCGGATTCCGCCCCAAGTTGTAACATGGTCAGCTTAGACTGGCCAATCTAGTTCAAATTTTGTGATTATTTCCCTCTGAAGTTTTGAGGGTGTGCTGAAGATTGGCTTGTACTTTCCTTTGAAGACAACCTTCGAAAGCATGCTCATCCTCATCAGCAGCTGGTCATAGGTCTTCAACCTTGAGAGGGTCTTATTACCCTTTCTTTTTTCTGCCAGCTTGTTTTTCAACCTGGCCAAAATTGTCAGGGCAATGAAGATGACGAACGTCTTCCCCTCAAAGGACTCTATCTTATGGGTGGTTATGCGATCTCCATTCAGGTCGTTCTTATAGGTATTGTAGAAAATCTCTGAATCATTCCTCTGCTGGTAGGCTGCGTAAATTTCCTCTTTTGATCTCTTACGGTTGGTCAGAAGGCACCAGTACCCTGAGTATTTCTTCTGGAACTCTGCAATACTGGCCCCTTTTTCCATGACTTTTCTTCCCCTCTTTGGGGTGTCCCTAACCTCAAAGAACTGCTCGTAGAGATCTTTGTGAGCAGCAACCACCTCATTGGCCTCCAGCTCTTTCTTGCACCTGGCCAACAGCTCTATGAAATTCTTCTCGGCATCAGCCCTGGCTGCACAATTGTACACTACATGCAGGTAGCAACGGCGACCATTTTTTATGAGGGGTTTGGAAAGGCATTGGATAACCTGCTCCTTGCCCTTGGAATCCAGGACCTCTGTCCTAGCTTCAAGGGTATACAGCCTGTCTTTCAGCGAATCGATGACCTCATACTGCCAAGACACACTCCTTGGCACACATATGAGGAAGTCAAATCCTTCACTATAAAAGAGTTCCAGATTGGCTTTACTGTAGTAGCCCTTGTCTAGGGTGATGCAAATACGTTTCAAACCCAGCTTTTTCAGGGCATCGATGAGGTTTTTTATGGTCGTACTGTCGTGGCGCGAGCCATTATAGGTGAGAGAAAAGATGGGAACCATGGTGTCCTGTCTGGCAAGGATTGCAATGTTCACTTGAGGCAAGTCCATATGTCCATGAGTATATCCGTACTCGACCAAGGGGTTGGTTTCTGTATTATGACAGCCGATATTGGTTGAATCAAAACAGAAATATCCCATCTCACACCTGTTAGCCTTCATCCAGCTGGAATAGAACGTGTTCCTTTTGTCGTTGTTGAGGGAGGATAAAAAATCTGAGACAGACTGTGAAGTCATATGCTCAATCTTGGGATTACGGCCCGCAGCCCAATCCCCACACCAGGAGAATGCCTTTTCAGTGCATATGAGATATTCAGCCATGCCGAGTATCACTTTTGCTTCATTTTTTCCGAAGGCTCCCTTCAAGTGTTTCTCAAGATCCAGCTCCTTGATGATATCACCAAGGACAAGCACTTCACCCACGAGAGAGGTGGTGGATACCTGAAGCATTGCCAACTCTTCGGCTACATAGTCAGAACTGTAGCGATTGTTGTAAATGATGGGGCCATCCTTGGCAAGTTTTTTGCCAACAATCTTGCGAGTATGTCTGGTCTGTTTCTTTTCCGGGTCCCAGTAAGCCTTGTCATTATAGACATACCAGTACCCTTGTTTTTTGTTATAGACGTCTACGATTTTCGGCTCAGAGAGTTTGGGGCTATCTTGTTTTTCCATGTTACGGAATTGTAACATGTATAATAAGAATAAGCAACCACTAAACCTTTGATTTACGCCTTAGAACAGGTATTTTGGATGAATTTTGAGTAACATGTTACAACTTGGGGCGGAATTCGGGTCAGGATGCCTTGGGAGTTGTTCTGCAGGAAGTGACAACAAAAGGTATTTCGCAGGAAATCAGAACGTTCTGATTTCCTGCGTTATCATAACCTTTCATCAATCCAAATAGTATGTTCCATGTAGAGGGAATCGATGA
>CAYXYD010000296.1:0-1960 GCA_964469205.1 uncultured Sphaerochaeta sp.
TGAAGGCTCGTCCTAAGGCTACTACTGGTCTGTACGCCATCAAGGGCAGTGATGCCTTGTAGAAGGAGTCAATGCCCCTGATAGGTGAGCCTCGTAGTGTGTTCGATCCTATAGGGAACTACAAGAACCTTTCTGCACTGCGGTAGGGCTCTTGTGCTTCTTCTGCTCTATATGCCAAATAGGTGCTGAAGCGTCATCAGATTTCTGCAGACTGTAGTATTGGCGGGTCCTGTTTTGCCCTCCTCCACTACGACACTATCATCTCATTGAAACATTGCTTTCCATGGGATACTGTGAAGCGGCTATACCCCACAGATGAAGAAGAAGGAACATAGATGACGATCGAAGCGATGCTAGAGAAAAAAGAGAAAATACTAGAAGAAAATAGCAAACAACTGCGTGAACATGCTGATATTACTCGGCACTTGGATCGTGAGCTCAAGATACTACAAAAAGCTCTTACTTCGGGAGGTCCTGTAGACACTGATGATATAGAGAAACAGATAGATGCTATCGCTGAGGAGATGAAAAACCATAGGAAAGATCTGATAGACTTGGATATCCTCAGGGAGACTCCATTCGAAGTCCCCCCTGAGGACATAGAGTTTGCATTGCAGGGATATCCTATCCCTTCCCCTATGCTAAAGTTCATCTTTGAAATCAACCTTCATTTATCAGGCATATTCACTGTCTTTTCCGATAATGAGACAAAAAACCAGTTCAGCACAATAACTGGCGGAGCCTTTGATGAAGAGCTAACCCACTTTGGACATGTCACGTTTGTGGAAACTATGTTTTCTGACAACTTCCACGATGATATTGCCTTCATCGTGATGAACGCCTTCTTCTGGATCCTTTACTTCAAGGGAGAAAGCTGGATTCCTGTCCGTAGCTATGCCATTGAGATACTCAAGCTCTTTCCGAAAGCCATCCTCGGGCAGTATCCAATACCAGAAGAATTCATAGAGGCTTTCAGCCGTTTTGCCAGGAGAACACTTGCAAGTCGGGGTATTTGCTTTCTCAAGACCCGCCCTACTTCTGATGAAGGGAAGAAGGGGTTGTATGCTATCAAGGCAACAGGTGCGTTCGAACACTTGCTTAAGCCTACAAAGGGAGCAATGAAAAAGACCTTGGCTAGCACCCCTGAGTAACACTTCCCTGTTCTGAAACAAGAGGTGGACTGTGGGGATCAGGAACCATTTGGGTATTCTGATTGCCTATGAAAATATCTTACAATCAGCTTTGGGTTTCATAGCAAGGATAGTCTTCACGAGTTCATGAACAGTTGTTCCAGGATTAATCGGCAATCCATCACTGCCAATACAACTTCTCTCTGACCGTTCGATTGCCAACTGAACTCTATCCCGATAGTCTTCTTCTTGAAGGTTTGACTTGTTATATGATCCAAGTACTTTTCTAATTTTGGCTTCCATCTCCTCACTTGTAAGAATTGCTTCATCAGGCATTTCAGCAACGTGCAGATAGAGCCAAAGCTCAAAGCAAGGGGAGCTAACGACTAGCCTTATAGGCTTTCGTTGAATACTCTCATGAGCAACGGCTTTAAGTTGGGCAGTATAATGCCATCTATCTCGATCAATGACTAACCAAAGGGAGTCCTCACTCCGCAGCGCATGATTTTTCACCGCTTTCTTTAAGCCAGCCAAGACATATGCAGGTGCTGAAAGTCCATTTTCTGATGGGATCACTTCCAATTTCACTCGTGAATGCTGTAAAAAGCTGAAAGCAAAGTACTGCGCTTCTGTTTTAGAGCCTTCACATGCAATGAAACACAAAGATGCATCTCTAAATTTGTCTGAGGACTTTATAAATTGCTGGGAGGGTTTTTGAATATTTGATTTCCTGGCCATGTTGTTATCTTATCCTCAAGGCATTCCCGTGAAAAATAGGAATGCCACCAAAACGCCCCGCTAGGTATCCCTTCTCTATGTTCAACCCAGTT
>CAYXYD010000297.1:0-1943 GCA_964469205.1 uncultured Sphaerochaeta sp.
TGGCTCACCCGTCCTCCCACAGATCCGCACGTACCGTTCGGTATGCGGCTCCTCGTCAGTTTACGCACTCTCTGGCATATAAGCCAGAGAACCATCGCCATCCCTTTTCATAGAGCTTTCTGTTAGTCAGCGTCGTATCAAGAATCCATGAATTAGCTATCCTCCAATATCCTTGTCTGGAGTTTGCCCATTGAAAAGCCTGATTACGTTCAACTCCAAGTCTCTTGAGCTCCCTGTACCGAGTCCTCACCCGTTTCCACATCTTCCAATACAGCATCCGTATCCGCCTTCTCAGCCATCGGTCGAGTTTCTTCAGCTTGTCTTTACATTTTGCAAGCCTGAAGTAAGCAATCCAACCTCTGATTAGCTGATTGAGCTTTTCCTGTCGGTATTTTACCGACCAGCCATTGCTTCGCTGTGTTATCTCCTCGATTCTAGCCTTGAGCTTCGCCTCTGTCTTCTTGTGAATACAGAGTTCCCATCTCTTGTTCTTCGAATCATAGAAGAATCCATAGCCAAGGAACTTGATGCCCCCGATTCTGGAGATGCAGGTCTTTTCACGGTTCACTATCAGCTTGAGCACATTCTCAAGATAGCTGGTCGTGCTTTTGAGTGTCCTTTCGGCTCCCTTCCTGCTGGAGCATGCGATGACCATGTCATCGGCATACCTGACGAACCTGTGCCCCCTTCGCGTAAGCTCGCGGTCACATTCGTTCAACAGGACGTTTGCCAATATAGGACTGAGGTTCCCGCCCTGCGGGCACCCCACCTCTGTCCTCTGGTACGTTCCGTCCACAACAACCCCAGCCCTCAGAAAACGATGGATGAGTGATATCACCCTTCCGTCCTTCACCTTCTCGCTGAGCACCTGGATGAGCTTCGAATGGTTTACCGTATCGAAGAATCGTTCCAAATCCATGTCCACCACCCAGGAGTAACCCTCATTTGCATAGGAGCGACTTTGCTTCAATGCATCGTGGCAACCCTTACCGGGGCGGAAGCCATAGCTGTATGGAGAGAATTCGGGTTCATAGACTTCAGACAGCACTTGGGCGATGGCCTGTTGCACCATCCTGTCCATGACCCTCGGGATTCCCAGGTTTCTCGTCTTACCCCCTTCCTTAGGTATCTCAACCCTTAGGACTGGTTGGGGACGATACTTCCCCTTTCGTATCTGCTCCTTGAGATTTCCGAGTCCCATCTCAGTTATTTGACTGAGCAACCCGTCTGTCCCGATACCGTCGACGCCGGCACTCCCCGCGTTGGCACACACTCTGTCATATGCCCTCTGGAGATTGCGGTCTTCAAGTATCCTGTCGAGCAGACCTACTCGTTCTGCGTTGGTCGTGTTGTTTTCAGACATCCTGCACTCTCTCGGCTCTCCCTGTGTACCATCCACCTTCCGGGCTTCAGGCATACTGGGTCTGCTACCACTACGTGTACAGCTACTGCCGTGCTTGACAAGCGAGGTATCATTCATTTACTCCGTCCCTCCTAACGTTCCGGCCTTCAGGGTTTCCCCCTACTATGCCTTCATCTGACTTCTTGCAGTGACTAGCCCCTATTCTTGTATATTCAGGGCTTTTGCCATCATTGGCGTTGAGAGCCTAGGCTTTTCTGCAAGACCTCCTCGGGTAAGGGCATTCTCTTTCATTCCATCCACCTGCCTCATTTACACCCCTGACTCCGTATAGCCTTTGGACTTCAGTTTGCGATGCAACCTTATCCGTCAGGTAGTGCCTGATGAGATTTCTGTTCGTCAGGCCAGAATTTTGCCTCCAGCTTTCTTCAGATTCCTCCTCACGAAGGACACCCTTGCTCTTGGCTATGTACTTGGCGCTATCACCCGTACTAGGGACTTTCACCCTTTAGAGAATGCTCATACCGAGCGCACATCGGGTAGGCAGGAGCCTCACGGCTCCAACCTCCCACACCACACCGGC
>CAYXYD010000298.1:0-1925 GCA_964469205.1 uncultured Sphaerochaeta sp.
GATTTGGCGGACACAATGGTGTCTTGGTTTTCAAATCCTATACCAAAGAATAAGGAATAATATTCATGAGTGAAACATTTGAAACGCTAGAAGAATTGCTTCCACATCGCGACCCATTCTTATTCGTCGACGAGCTATTGGAAGCAGATGAGAAGCACACCGTTGGAAAACGTGTATTCACCGAAGACGACTGGTTCTTCAAGGGCCACTTCCCCCACTACCCTGTAGTGCCCGGAGTAATCCTGGTCGAGACTATG
The DNA here is from genome assembly GCA_964469205.1 of uncultured Sphaerochaeta sp. GTDB lineage: Bacteria > Spirochaetota > Spirochaetia > Sphaerochaetales > Sphaerochaetaceae > Sphaerochaeta. The sequence continues at coordinate 258 of CAYXYD010000298.1, forward strand.
GCACAGTGTGGAGGCGCAGGCCTCTGTCAGGTCGGAATCCTCCCCCATGGAGCATTCTTTGTCCTAGGTACAGTAGACAAGGTAAAGTTCCGCGCCCAAGTCCGTCCTGGCGATACTGCCATCATCGAAGTACAAAACACCCGCATCTCGCAGATTATGCTGCGCCAAAGCGGCACCATTACCGTAAACGGGAAAAAGGCTGCAGAAGCAACCTGGATGTGTATCGTAGGTGGTGGTGATGTTAATATCAATGGAACTACATAAGGGAGTCTCTCTGTGATTATTACTAAAAAAGTTCTGCGAAATGTCTCTTTGACAGCCCACCCTCTTGGGTGTCGCCAGTATGTGCAAGACCAAATCGATTGGGTCAAAAAGCATGCAAAGCAAGCGGACAACCCTCTCTACAAACCAGTGAAGCCAAGCTCCTTCCCCAAGCGGGTACTGGTCCTAGGGGGATCGACTGGGTATGGACTCTCATCGCGCATTGTTTCGGCTTTCGCAGGAGGGGCAGACACGTTGAACGTCTCTTTTGAACGTGAGCCAAGTGAGACCAAGACGGCAACACCGGGTTGGTACAACACCACAGCTTTTGAAGCAATAGCTAAGAAAGCAGGACTGAAGGCCGAGTCGGTCTTCGGTGATGCTTTCTCCAACGAGACAAAAGAAAAAACAGCCCAAAAAATCAGAGAAACCCTCAAACAGGTCGACCTGGTTATTTACAGCCTTGCATCCCCCCTTCGTACTGACCCAGTAACGGGGGTAACCTACCGCTCGGTCCTCAAGCCTATTGGAGAAGCCTTCACCGCCCTTTCTGTAGATATGGAGAGTCCTCTAGTAAAGCAGGCGACCATAGAGCCTGCTGAGAACGGTCAGGCAGAAGAGACAGCAAAGGTGATGGGAGGAGAGGACTGGTCCCTTTGGATCGATTATCTGCTCAAGGAGAACCTTCTCGCCTCCAATGCCATGACTGTCGCCTACTCCTATATCGGGCCAAAGATTACCTACCCAGTCTACCGGGAAGGGACCATCGGACTGGCAAAGGAACATCTGGAAGGGAGTGCCAAAGCAATAAGCAAAAGCTTAGAAAAGATTAACGGAAAGGCGTTTGTCTCGGTAAACAAGGCCTTAGTTACCAGAGCCAGTGCGGTTATCCCCGTAGTACCCCTCTACATGGCACTACTGTATCAGGTAATGAAAGAGAAAGGACTTCATGAAGGTTGCACGGCTCAGATCTATCGCCTCTTCACTGACCGTCTCTATGCAAACGGGACTCCCCCAACCGATGATGAGGGAAGGATTCGTCTTGATGACTGGGAGATGAAACAAGAGGTCCAGTCTGAGGTAGAGAACCGTTGGGCACTCCAGCATGAGGGAAAGCCCTTACAGAAAGGTGACCTTGCAGGGGTAAAACTGGAGTATGACCAGATCCATGGCTTTGGCTTCCCAAGCATAGACTACACCCTTGATGTAGATCCCAGGGTTATCTGAGAAGCAAAAGCGATAAACAAAGAAGGCTAGAGCAATACTAGCTAGAGTAGCAATAGTAACAGTATTGTTAGCAAAGAAGGGCAACGACCGTAGAGGTGGTTGCCCTTCTTTGTGTGAAAAAGAAAGATACAATGGTTTGATTTTTACGTATACCCGATATGCGTGCATACGCAGTTCGGG
>CAYXYD010000299.1:0-1920 GCA_964469205.1 uncultured Sphaerochaeta sp.
TAAGGAGGTGCTAAGATGAGCACACTAAGACTTGATGAGGCACTGCAACTTGTCCTTCGCTTTTATTCTGAGAACGGATACTCAGAAGATCGACTCTACGCGGCAAATAATATGCTATCGAAATTGGATGAAGCCTTGTCTCAAGGAACCTTCAGGCATGACATGGAAGGTATTGAAACATTCATCAGACAACAAGAGCTGTCGTACAGTGTTGCATGTGATTTGCGGCATTTCTCTTCAATGGTGTTTGATGCAATGACAACTGGTTCTGTTCTTAGCACCAATGTAATGGCTCCTAGACCACCTTACCTGAACTCTGTGGAATACAAATCTGAACTTGGAAATTATGCAACCCTACTTAGAAAGCAAGGCAAAGCCCGCTCCACTGTTAAGTTTGAGGTATGGGCCAACCGTGAATTGCTGGCGTACCTTGAGTCGATAGGTATTACCAGGTTAGCTGATATCTCGACTGTGCACCTTCTGAATTATCAGAAGCTGAGAATCCCCACCTATGCTCCAAGCACGGGGCAGGCTACAATTTATCGCATCAGACACTTTCTCAAATATCTTATCCTTGAGGACAAGGTCAGCCCAACCCTTTTGGCCTGCATGCAGTCAAAGGTAATGCAGAAGGAGCCTGTGACCACCATACTGACAGAAGAACAGAGGCTGACACTAATGAATCTTCCTAAACCGTCAACAGTAAAGGAAGCCAGAGACAATGCGGTAATCCTTTGTGCCTTGAGACTCGGGCTACGGAAATCCGACATATACAGGCTGAAGCTCACAGAGATAGATTGGGAGAAACAGAGGATATCCTTAGTACAAAAGAAGACCCGTGAGCCTCTCAAATTGCCATTACCACAGGATGTGGGCAATGCCATTGCCAACTATATCCTGAATTTCCGACCGAAATGTTCACTAGCCTTCGTGTTTATTTCACTGAGGGCGCCCTACAGGGCAATAAAAGGAAGTGACATACTTGAGCAGAAGCTAGAGAGCACTCCGGTTGCGAAAGGGTACCACATTCTCCGCCGCACTTGTGCCTCCTATCTTTTGAACAATGGTACTGGAGCTCAGACCATCATAAATATCCTTGGTCATAAGGATCCTTCCTCCCTGGACTGCTATCTAAGCTTGGACAAGAGTAAGATGGAACAAAATTCTCTGAGACTCTGTGCAATTGGATTGCCGGAGGTGCTGTCATGATGAAAATACAAGATTTTACCGGAGACTTGTCCAATGGTATCCAAGATTTCCTCAAAAATGTTGAAGTCGCTAAAAGATACAAACGAACATTGTATTTTCACATGAGAATCCTTGATGATATGTGCCTGGCTACCGGACATACCTCAGGACTGCTTGACGAGAAAATTATCATTGCCCTATATCCTAGAAAAGACGATGAGGATCCCCAAGCTTGGAAACAAAGGAACTGCTCGTTGAGACAGTTTGCCTATTATCTCCATTCTCTAGGAAAACCTGCATTTGTGGCACCTTGCTGTATGTCCGAACGCCCCCCTAGGAAGGAAGCTGCCTTTATCAGTGATTTAGGCCCCTGGATGCAGAGCCTTGTCGAGTACAAGAGGGCTCTGGGATACAAATATCTGACCAAAAGAAAACTTTTAAAACAATTTGATACGTTTCTTATCGTCAATGGCTATACAGGCATTGAGCTGTCCCGACAGATGGTCATGGCTTGGGAGATTCGTCCAAAAGGAGAAAGTGAACAAACAAGGGCAAACAAGACTGTTACCGTCCATGTCCTTGGCCAGTTCATGGGAGCCAATGAAGGAAAGGCTTACGTCAGCCCCTACAGCACTACACCGGAAAAGCCAATCCCCTATGTGTTCTCTGCAGCAGATTTGAAGACTTTTTTCCATGCACTGGACACCTATCCTTTTGCCCGTCATTGGATGG
>CAYXYD010000300.1:0-1894 GCA_964469205.1 uncultured Sphaerochaeta sp.
GATAAGGGAGCAACCTTTGACTTTGGATCAACTGCCCCCTATGACTATCTCTTGGGAGCCCTTGCAGGGTGTCTTTTTGCCACCTTTGTCGATCTGGCTGTTAAGATGAAAGTATCTTGGGAGCATGTCTCCCTTGAAGTTGACGGGACCAAGCGGGAAGAGAGTCCCACCACCCTTGAGCAGTGCTCTGTAGTGGCTACTGCAACAGGAGTAGATAACGAGAAGAAGTTCCTCAAGGCCTTTGAAACTGCAACCAGATATTGTTCCATCTACCAGACCATCTCCCAAGTGAGTGAGATGCACTGGTCTGTGGACTTCCAATAGGAGAAGTGATGAGTAGGCAATACACAAATACACAGCTATTCGAAGCTTTTGAAGAGGCTCTGAAACACCTCATTGAGGATGATGCAGAACTCTTCACTTGGCCAAAGGCCAAAGTGAGTATTGCCCATACCTTCGCCAATCATCTGCATAGGACCCTGTGTAAGGTCCTTGGCCTCTCCCTTGATACAAGCAGCAAAAGCTACCTTACCCTTCCTCAGAAGATGAAGGTCGACCTGTTTGCCTTTGCGGAAAACAGCAAAGCCGACATCCTGCTTCATGACAGGGAAAAGAACCGGCCCTTGGCCATCCTATTCAACCAGGACTACCTAAGCAAGCTGCAGATAGAAGTCCTGCACAAACTGGAAAAGGAGGGCTGCAACCTTGTGTTGGGGGTAGCTTTCCTGCACCAGAAAGATTACATCCTCATCTACCATGCTAACGGAGAGAGGCTGGACTACTACCACTTCAGCAGAAGCGGACATACCTCGTCCCTGCTCAAGCAACGCGAACTAGCAGGAGCGGAGAGTCCCTTGCAACTTTCCCTGAACATTCAGAACAAGAAAAAACGCAAGAAAAAACAGGCAAAACCTATTATTTCAGAGGATCAATGACACGGTGCCTACCTGTCATCTTGTTCATCCCACGCTTGTGGGCATCCTCACACCCGTTCCAAGGCTTATCCATATTTTCTGACTTGTACTTCTGGGTCATCCAATAGACTTCCTTGCCTATACGGTCAAGGTTGGCCAGTTCTAGGGTGGTAAGGACGCGGACAAACTCTGGTTGTACTGAGGAGGAAAGTGCCTCTTTGGACTGTTGCAGCAACCCCTGAAAATGATGAAGGCAGAAGCCCTTGCTCTCTGATAAGGCTTCCCTGAACTCCTTATCCTCACCCCAAAGGTATGCTGTGGTGTAGTAGTAGCGTAATAGGCGGTCTTGCATCGATGTGCAGATAAGACACCCCGCTTCACGTTTTTCCAAGTCAGAGCTGAAATGTTCAATAGCCTTCTTGGCCAGTCTTGCATTCTTTGCACCCAAGAGCTCATTGAAAGAGCGCTCAAACTTTTCTCGGCTTTTCGCTAGGTAGGTATCTGTCATCAGGGCAACGCCTTGGCTCTTGTTGGCAGCAACCAACATCTGAGAGTGCTTGTAGCAAAAGCCATGTTCATTGACCCGTACCCGTGTTTCAGGGTTCATGACTGAACTTCCCAGGTAGAAGGAGACGGCATCTCTCTGTGCCTGGGCCATAAGGTCACAGATATAGCATTCGCTGTTGCTCTTTATCCCGTCCCAGACAGGGATGGTTTCCAATTGAATTTTCATATGGCTGATTGTATCATGAATAAGGCCCATGACAATAGGGAACTGAACATGGCAAACAAAGCAGAAAAACTATGTACTATTTGGATTGTTACCATCAATGTAAAACCTCATTCGTGGTTAGTCATGCAATAGTAGCCTTGTCATTACTTAAGTAATCAAAATTCACAAAGGTCAGAGCCATAACCTCTTTGAAGGTAAAAGCATCATCCCTAACACAGTACGTGGAAACGTTTGCTTGGTTGATATG
>CAYXYD010000301.1:0-1886 GCA_964469205.1 uncultured Sphaerochaeta sp.
ACGTCGTGTCAATATCTGTACGGTCTTGTTTTCAAGAAACGTTAGCATTTCATCCATACAAATCAAACTATCACAATAGGTTCGAGTTGACAAGCAGAGCCTTGATAGATACCTTTAGGTAGTATGAAAAGACATATTGAACTACCCCAGGTCAAAGAGGTGCAACTTCCTCAGTTTCTGGGAATGAGACCAGGCATATATATAGCTGTGCTGCTTATAGTTGCGATCATTTTACTCCTATTCGTAGTAGGTTTCCTCCCGGGTATTATCAAGGGTGGACGATATGTCACCTTCACAAGTCCCCTTGCCCAAACTGGCGTAACTATCGATGGGACCTACCTCGGAGGCACTCCCTACCAGTTTTTTGTCACCAGTGGGGAACATGAGGTAACCTTTACCAAAGGGGGTATTCCCTTAGGGAAAACCACCTTCAAGGTTGGCCATCCAGTTTTCCTTACCTGGTTGTTCCATAGGACAGCAAAACTTGATGCAGATATAACAAACCTGACAAGCCAAGAAAAAACAGCCATTACCAAGTTCAACCTACAAGAGGTGATAGCTATCAGTGCCATCACCGACTTCGATACTGTTCATCCCTACCACCCTGTATTCAAAAACTTGGTAGCAGATTCCATTGCAATGGCTTTGGATGACAAGACCCTAACAGACAGCTTTGCCTTGGCTGCGAACTTCATCACATCTAAAATGATGTTTGCAGATGCTCTTGAGGCCAAAGAGGCAATGAACAACAAGACTAGTGACCTTATCGAGAAAACACTCGCCGTTGCACAACAGCTTTTCGCTGACGGCACCACAAAAGAGGTCGGCCTCCTAAGGCAAGAGCTCCTAGTGCAAGGAAAACAGACCAGTCTCAGATCAGGCAACTTTGAGCAGTGTGGCATAACCTACCCTGCCTCCACCTTTGTCATGGGAACGACAGTCCCTCTGATCTTCCCTGAGACAAACAAGGCCGGCGTCAGTATTACGACCCCATCGTTCACCATTGCAAATACACCTGTCAGCCAGTACCAGTGGGCGCTCTTCATCGAGGGAAATCCCCAATGGGACAAGAGTCAAGTTGAAAAACTGCAACAGGATACCCTTACCGATGAGTTCTACCTCAGTGGGATCCTTCCCTCTGTGGTATTTGCCACAGGCAAGCCGGTGCATAACATCAGCTATAAGGGGGCACAGGCTTTCTGCTCCTGGCTGACAAAGAAAACGGGCAAGGAAGTCTTCATCCCAACACAGGAGATGTGGACCCTCGCAGCCCTTCAGGCCAAGGACAAAAGCTATACCAAGTCCCTGACCATCACCGATGAGGACCGTTCAACGCCTCTTGCCATGCTAGGTGGAGTCTGGGAGTTTACCCAAAGCCCCTACATACCCCTACAGCGAATTACAGACTACCAAGAGGTAGCAATACTGTATCAAAACCTCGCACTCTCCTCTGATGTCCCTGTGAAGGGAGGAAGCTATCTCAATGCGCCCTCCTCGATAGACGAACATACAGTGGGAGTTGTCGATACTACTGCCTGCGGCGACCTCATAGGGTTTCGCATTGCCTGGAAAGACTAAATGAAACAGAACAAGAATAAATTCAAGCTTTTGCAAAAAAACAGAAAAGCTTACTTCAACTATGAGGTCATAGAAGATCTGGAGTGTGGCATTGCCTTGGTTGGAACTGAAGTGAAGTCCCTCAGGGATGGTAAGTTCAGCTTCTCTGACAGCTACGTCACTGTCACCAACAGGGCCCTGACCCTGGTAGGACTCACCATACAGCCCTATACCCATGGGAACCTCAACAACCACGAGCCTCTGAGAAACCGAAGGCTGCTTGCCCACAAGGCAGAGATAAAGAAGTTCAAGCGGAAGCCCTTTTCCTG
>CAYXYD010000302.1:0-1883 GCA_964469205.1 uncultured Sphaerochaeta sp.
TGGCGGCTTCGTGCAAAGAGACCGCTGGAGTGAAAGCCCCTCTTGTATTGCTCTGCCCACTCAAGGCGCCTGGGAAGCAGGCCGTACTTGGACTGCTGGAAGGTATACTGTTGTTGGTCTGCGATGGTCTCGATGGCTAGGAAGGCGAGAAACAAGAGAGCAACAAGCCAGAGCGGTAGAGTCATCTCTTGTGGCCCGTTCAAGGAAAGCAGGTACAAAGGGGAGGTGAAGGCGATGAAGAGTATCTGTTGGTACAAAGCGATGAAAAGCAGGTTGAAGATCTGCCACAGCACTTCATTGTTGATCTTCTTGTGGATAATGAGCCAGCGGTAGTCCTCGGACGTGGTATAGCCACCCCTTCGGCCAAAGTTGAAGGTGAGTCGTGCTCCCCAGAGGGTGACTAGGATGGTTGTAACCAATAACGGTAGGGTCAAGCCTCCATACAGGGCGTAGACCCAGGCAAAGACTACAGGCATGGTACTCCACAGGCGGTCTGTCCAGGAGTAGTCTGCGCTTATCAGGCCAAAGAGGAAGCTCAAGGAGACGGTAATACCTGTGATATACAGAATGCTCATAAAGGGATTGCTTGTGCGTACAGGATTGAGCCAGAGGACCAGGACTATCCCCAGTGCAATGAGGCTAAAAAAGAGCGGTATGGGTTTTTTTGTTGTTTTCATGCTGACACTATAGCAAAAGGTGTAAACCTCTACAATAAACACCGATGAAAGAATGTATAGTCCTGGCACAGGAATGAGGGGTACAAAAGTGAGTATCCTGGTGCATGATAGTCTAGACTCAGGTTTCAGCTAGCAAGGCATCTTCGATCGCCTTGAGGATGACGATGCTGCTGTAGGTGGCCCCACTTATCGTATCGACTTGCAGGCTTTGGGATCTCACAACCTCCGAAGGAATGGTTTCAGCATCTTGGCCCTGTCCGTTACGGTGTTTGAGAAGGATTATGCTCACAATCCTCTGATCCTTTACCACTACCTCGACTTCGACATCAAGGGGGAACCGAGCATATGATCCTTTGTAGGTCCCATTCTCAAGAAGGGCGAGATCTACTTCCTCAAGACTAATGGTCCTGAGTTTTTCCAAGTTTGCAGTAGTCACCGTCAGGAGGATTTTCCCTGCCAGGGCTATCAGGATAAGGAAGCAGAGAATGGTGATAAGGACTATGGTACGTTTTTTCATACAACAGAGCCTCCTTACTCCACAATACAGCATGAGGTACGAGGAACAAAGAGAATCGCCGCTTTTGTTGCTTCATTAGTGATTTTTTTCCCTCTGGAGAAAGATTGTCAGAATATGGTGTATCTATGCCTGCCATAGGTTGTTTTTTCTATTGGTATTCAGTATCATTATCAATATTACTTGCACAGGCCTACAGCCCAAAGGAGAATTTATGAACTTGTTTCTTGAGACCCTAATCATTGCTTTTGTCATCAATACGGTATTTTTTATCTACGCATTTATCCGAAAGACTGATGTGGTCACCGACCTCTCGTACAGCTTGAGTTTCTTTCTTGCAACGACCTATATCTATGTGGTGCATGCAGAGAAGAACCTCTTGCAGACCATGCTGCTTGTCATAGTCTTGCTTTGGGCACTTCGCTTGGGCTCTTATCTGCTTAGCAGGATTTTGGCTACCAAGGTGGACCATCGCTTTGACGACAAGCGTAACTCGTTTGTCCGTTTCGGCACCTTCTGGTTGCTACAAGCAACAGCTGTGTGGGTTATCCTTCTTCCAATCACCTTTGCCATGGGATCGAAAGGCCTTGTGATAAACATGCCTTTCCTTATCGCCGGTTTTGTCATCTCCCTGTTTGGCCTCATCTATGAGACTGTAGCCGATCATCAGAAGACCACCTTTAAAAAGAAGA
>CAYXYD010000303.1:0-1876 GCA_964469205.1 uncultured Sphaerochaeta sp.
GATGTCGGTATACATAAAGAAGTAGAAAGAAAATGAAAAAGAATCCCTTTGACCTGACAGGAAAAAATACTGTGGTAACTGGGGCCTACCAAGGACTGGGGTGGGGTATGGCCCAAGGTTTGGCTGAAGCAGGCTCTCGTGTCATTATGGTTGATGTCCACCCGGAGATTGATGCAAAGGCAGCTATGTTAAGAGAACGTGGGCTATTGGCTGAAGGTATTTGTGCTGATCTTATGCAACGAGATAGTCGAACTGCTCTTAAAGAAAAGATTGAATCCATCCTTGATGGTCAGGTGAACATCCTGGTCAATAATGCAGGAATTCAGATTCGCCATTCTGTTCTGAAATTCCCGATTGAAGACTGGGATAAGGTCATTGAACTCAACTTGACAGCAGTATTTGATCTGGCCCAGTGGGCAGCAAACCTGATGGTTGCCATGGGAAAAGGTAAGATTATCAATATTGCTTCAGTGAACTCGATAGCTGCAGGTATCAATACTGTCGCCTACTGTGCAACAAAGGGTGGGGTTATGCAGCTTACCAAAACCATGGCTAACGAGCTTTCTTCTCGGGGAGTCAATGTAAATTGTATTGCTCCTGGGTATATGGCTACTCCGATCAACACCGCTTTGGTTGAAGATACAAGCCGCTTCTCTGAACTATCCCAACGCATCCCTGCGAAACGATGGGGGCAACCCGAGGATATGGCTGGAGCGGTAGTCTACCTTGCATCAGATGCATCAGACTATGTCTGTGGGGTTATGTTGCCTGTAGATGGTGGGTATTTGAGTAGGTAGGAAACAGGCTAAAGTTGAGGTTCGTTCCTAGAAGGAACTCTTAACTCAACCTATGACAAAAGAGACCCCACACCTTCTAGAAAGATCTAGAAAGTGTGGGGTCGTCTTTATGCTTGCTAGTTTGCTAGCTTAGATTTGAAGTTTTAGAAGCTTAAACCAACTCCAACCTTTCCGCTGACTGTGTAGCCCTTTACATCAAAATCATCCTCGATGGAGGTGCCTACGTTATCTTCGTAGATTCCCTTCGTGGTGAGGGGAAATGATACGCCGACTCCACCAACAATGGCTAGTGAATCAGATAGATGAGCCACAAGATCAGCAGCTGTCAGTACGCTGAGGGTGTTGAGGGTAGTATTAGCTTCATAAAGGCCAAAATCATAGGTTGTGATCGTGCGCTCATACATGAGTCCAGCCCCAAGTTCCAAGGCTAACATCTCGGACATACCGACTTTGACTTTTGCCATGACTCCACCATTCCATGTCAATGGATAGTCTGATACATCCAGATCAGATGTGCCTCTTGTGGCCTCAGTAGTCTTGGATGCTCCGAATTGGAATCCGATACCTAGTGGTGCCTCTCCCGGATAGAGGGTTCCTGCGATGTTCACGCCGCCAAGAGTTGTGGTACTTTCCTGATCTCCTGAGGTAAACGTTGTGGTGTTCTGTTGGTAGGAACCGACGCCTTGGACACCTATCCAGCTTGGTGAAGCGAATAGGAAGCCGGTGACAAGTAAGATGATCGTACATAGAATCAATGTTTTTTTCATAATTTTTTCATTTTTCTTTTTTCTAGAATTAAAATTCAAGTAGGAGGACAAGCGTAATAACAATACTCAATTGCAGAATATCTAAAATTGTAATTGTTTGGATTACAGCCCCTAAGGGCATTTTTACACTGGCTGTGGTTAAAGCTGCTTCTCTAAACGCACCAATACTAACAACCCCTCAATGGGGTCTTCCTATCTTCTCGATGCCCATGCGATCGCCACTGTCTTGGTTTTGAATATATATTTTATTTCTTTTTCGTTCAGACCAAGTGGTCGCCTCTCACTAAAAAGCTTCCGGCTTCTGCCATCTAA
>CAYXYD010000304.1:0-1871 GCA_964469205.1 uncultured Sphaerochaeta sp.
TGAAGGCAAATGGCCCTGTGCTGCTATGGAATACAAGTATATCTCCCACTTCCCAGAAACCCGAGAGATTTGGTCCTATGGTTCAGGTTACGGCGGGAACGCCCTGCTTGGAAAGAAATGTCTAGCACTTAGAATTGCAACAGTGCTAGCCCGCGATGAGGGTTGGCTTGCTGAGCATATGCTCATCCTCAAGATCACCAGCCCCGAGGGCAAGAGTCGCTTCCTGACTGGAGCATTCCCCTCAGCTTGTGGCAAGACCAACCTCGCCATGCTCATTCCTACCGTCCCCGGTTGGAAGGTAGAGACTGTCGGAGACGACATTGCATGGATGAAGTATGGCTCTGACGGCCAGCTCTATGCTATCAACCCAGAAGCTGGGTTCTTCGGTGTAGCACCTGGCACCTCAGAAGATTCCAACTACAACGCCCTTGTATCCGCCTCTTCCAACACCATCTTCACCAACGTTGCCCTTACCCAGGACAATGATATCTGGTGGGAAGGCATTGGCTACGATGCACCTGGCAAGCTAATCGACTGGACTGGCGAAGAATGGGTTCAGGACAAGACTGACAAGAAGCAGAAGCCTGCTGCCCACCCTAATGCACGTTTCACCGCTCCTGCCTCCCAGTGCCCAAGCATTGCAACTGAGTGGGAAGATCCTAAGGGTGTTCCCATCAGTGCAATCCTCTTTGGCGGTAGAAGGCCTCATACCATTCCTTTGGTACACCAGAGCAATGACTGGAGCCACGGCGTATTCCTCGGTTCCATTGTAGGTTCCGAAGTTACTGCTGCTGCTCTTGACGTCAAGGCTGGTACTATCAGACGTGACCCATTTGCCATGCTGCCCTTCTGTGGCTACAACATGGGCGACTACTTCCAGCATTGGCTGGATGTAGGCCATGCAGCACCGGACCAGGAAAAGCTTCCTAAGATTTTCTACGTTAACTGGTTCCGCAAGACTGACGATGGCAAGTGGCTCTGGCCCGGTTTCGGTGAGAATAGCCGCGTCCTGAAGTGGGTGTTCGAGCGCTGTGAAGGGACTGCAAAGTTTGTAGAGACCCCGATAGGTATCATGCCTACCCTTGATGCAATCGATCGTCCTGCCGGTATTACTGAAGAGGACATGAAGGAACTGCTCAGAGTTGATATCGATGGCTGGTTGGAAGAAGTCGCAGACATCCGTTCCAATCACTATCCAAAGTTTGGCGACCACCTCCCTAAGGAGCTCGCTACCTTCTTGGATCATCTTGAAGCTGACCTTAAGGCTGCCAAGTAAGTACTAACAAAAGATGTATTTTCACTGCAAGACGGTCTCCATATGGAGGCCGTCTTGCTTTGGGTGGGGGCTGTTTCATAATTCAGTTGTGAAAGACTGTTGGTCTTTTCTTTTTATCTTTTTGTTCTATGGGGAAAAGAGGATGGCGTCGTTACCTCCTCTCTTTTCTTCTCTTCTCTTTCTTCTTGTTGTGCCTGTAAATCTCAACCTCTTTTCTTTATGGCTTGCATCTTCTTCCCCACATCCCTCAGTTTCTTGGTATACTCTCCCTTATGAGTCAGATAGAGAGAATATTTTACATCAATCGTAAGATCCTTGAGGATGGTAAGGTAAGCACTGCACAAGTGGTCTCTGCGTTTGAGATATCCAAACGACAGGTTATGCGCGACATCGACTACCTCAGGGATACCTTGCAAGCCCCCTTGGCCTATGAAGCTAAAAAGAAGGGGTATGTCTATACCGGTGACTTCTCCATGATGAGCAACTCCAACGAACGGATGCTGGTGCTCAATGCCATCTTCCGTAGCTTGGTTGCTTCTCAGGGAGCCCTCTCTGTCATCACCGACATGGTCAGTGATGGACTGGACAGTGGTTT
>CAYXYD010000305.1:0-1857 GCA_964469205.1 uncultured Sphaerochaeta sp.
GACCACCGCGGATAGCCTTGAAGACCTTTTCAGGATCGACATTGGCCTTGGTTGCAAGCACCAGAGCCTCAGACACACCGGCAATGTTCGCTGCAACCATGATCTGGTTTGCAAGCTTGGTGATGTTTCCACTACCAATCTCACCCACCAAGGTGACGCTCCCTCCCATGACCTGAAGAATGGCTTCAACCTTTGCAAAGGCTTCCTCAGGACCACCGACCATGATAGCTAGGCTACCATCGATCGCCTTGGGCTCCCCTCCGCTTACCGGGGCATCAAGCATGATGACCTGCTTCTTAGCAAGCTCTGCTGATACTTCCTTGCTTACGATAGGGGAGATTGAACTCATATCGACAAGAATGGTGTTGGGCCTTACCCCTTCGAGTACCCCACCCTTTCCAAGCACAACCTCTTTTACATGAGGGGAGTTGGGCAGCATGGTGATGATGACATCACTGACAGCAGCCACTTCCTTGGAAGAAGGGAGAGCCGCGGCCCCTGCGGCAACGAGTTCTTCAACAGAGCTCTTGTTCAAATCATTCACAGTAAGAGAGTATCCTGCCTTGAGCAGGTTCTTAGCCATGGGCTTACCCATAATTCCTAATCCAATAAAACCAATCATCATACAAAAGCCTCCTTAGTTGGCTGACAAAACAGCTCTAACTTTCTTGGCGACATCCTCACTCTCCAAGCCATAATGCTTGAGGAGGATGGAGTAGTTCTCTGCAGAGGTGCCGAAGCTGTCTTGGATTCCAAGAACTTCAATCGGAAGTCTCTTCTTAGAAAGAGCAGAACATACTGCACTTCCCAGACCACCGAAGATGCTATGTTCCTCAGCAGTAACGACACCCTTCACCCCTTCACAATAGGAAGAAAGGGCAGTAATATCAAGCGGCTTGATGGTGCTTACATTAACTACACGAAGGGAGATACCCTCTTTTTCGAGGATTTTAGCTGCTTCCATAGACTGCTGAACCATAACGCCTGTAGCAAACACGACAACATCCTTTCCCTTAACCATCTCAGTCATCTTTCCAATATGATACTCGGCTTTGGGGTCGGTTACGAGAGGAAGATCATTACGGTTAATCCTCAGGTATACGGGACCGTTACACTCTACCATTGCTTTGGTCATCTTCTCTGTCTCGATGGCATCACAAGGGGAAAGCACTGTCATGTTTGGCAGTACCTGCATCAATGCAATATCATCGATGCTCTGATGTGTCTTTCCATCACCAAAGTCAGAGAGACCTGCACTGGAACCACAAATTTTGACATTCAGATTGGCAATTGCCACTGAAGAACGGATCTGGTCGTATGCCCTACCCGTTGCAAATACAGCAAACGAGTTGATAAAAGGAATCTTTCCTGCCAAGGAGAGCCCTGCTGCAACAGATGCCATGTTCTGCTCTGCAATACCCATCTGGAAATAACGCTCAGGATAGGCAGCGCCAAACAGACCGGACATCGTTGAATTGCCCAAGTCTGCCTCAAGCATTACGAGGCCCTTGTTGTCCTTACCCAGCTCGACCAAGGTCTCACCATATGTTTTTCTCAAACTATCAGACGTTCTCATGCTTCTACCTCTTTCTTCAAGTTTTCAATGCAAACCCAAGCTTCCTTGTATTCTTCTTCGGTCATAGATGCATTGTGGTACTTTGCCTTCCCTTCTGCAAAGGAGAAACACTTTCCCTTTATTGTATGTGCCAAGATCACTGAAGGCCCTTCAGTGAAGGCTTTGGCAGCCTCTAATGCATCAAGGATCTGAACCATGTCATGACCATCGATTTCAATTACATTCCAGCCAAAGCTACTCCATTTCCCAACCAGATTCTCAATGGGGAAAATCTCCTAGGT
>CAYXYD010000306.1:0-1850 GCA_964469205.1 uncultured Sphaerochaeta sp.
TACGCCATTCCCCAGTATGTCATAGACACCCCTGGAGGGGGAGGGAAAGTCCCCATCCTGCCTGACTATGAAGTGGGACGTGACGAGAAAAACCTCTATCTTCGCAACTACGAAGGAAAGGTTTTCGCCTATCCAGACCGTGCCCAAGAGGGTACAGAGGACTGACATGCTAATTGGAATGACCTATGACCTCAAAGATAACTACCTTGCGGCGGGATACCCCGCTGAAGCAGTCGCTGAATTCGATAGTTTGATAACAATCGATGCAATTGATGACTCTCTCAGGCTACTTGGCTATGAGACCATTCGTATTGGAAATATCAAGGCACTGGTAGCTTTCCTTGCCCAAGGAAATCGCTGCGACCTTGTATTCAACATTGCAGAGGGCTTGCATGGCTTGTGCCGGGAAGCTCAGATCCCAGCTCTCCTTGATGCCTATGAGATACCCTATGTGTTCTCTGACTCACACATTCTGGCTCTCACCTTGCATAAGGGGATGACCAAGGCTGTAGTCAGGGAGCAGGGCGTGCCTACTCCTGACTACTATGTAATCCATGACGAGCGCGAACTGTCAGGTGTTGCACTTCCTTATCCCCTGTTTCTCAAACCAGTAGGGGGAGGGACAGGTATGGGCATCAGTGCCAACTCGATCGTCAGGGATGAGCTCGCCCTTTCACACGTTGCAAAGATCCTCCTTGAAGAGTTCAAACAACCCGTTTTGGTAGAGACCTACCTTGAAGGGCGGGAGTTTACTGTTGGGATTACTGGGACTCGAGAAAACGCAAGAACAACTGGAGTAATGGAAATCGTTGTAGACCTATCTTGCGAAATGGGAGTCTACTCCTATAAGACCAAGCAGGAGTACCTGGCTTTTGCCAAGTATCACCTTGTTGAGGGAGAGGTGGCCACCGAGTGTGAAAAAGTTGCCTTGGCAGTTTGGAATGCCCTTGGTTGTCGTGACGGTGGACGAATCGATGTGAAGATGGATGGCCAAAGTAGGGTGAACTTCTTGGAAGTGAATCCTCTTGCCGGTTTGAATCCTGTTGATTCAGACCTCCCTATCCTCTGCAGGAAAGCGGGGATAAGCTATCATGATCTGATAACTAGGATTATGGATTCAGCCATCCTTCGTTTTGGAGAGGCTACGATCAAATGCATATCCTGATCGTATCGGACAAGCTTTCCAAAAACCCTACCAAAGACGAACTGGACACTGCTCTGGAAGTAAAACAGGTAGGCAAGGCCCTCAAGGCCCTTGGCCATGAGGTGTCGCCCTTGAGCTTTTCCTTGAATCTGGAGATGGTGAAGCGTCGCCTTCTTGCTTCTCATCCCGATCTCATATTCAATCTTGTGGAGACCCTGGAAGGTTGTCGGCTTCTCCACCTTGCCCCTGCGCTGTTCGAGACGATGGGTCTCAGGTATACAGGAGGAAACAGCCACGCTCTGATGAGCTCTTCAGACAAGCTGTTTGCCAAACGTCTTATGCATAAGGAAGGGCTGCCGACTCCCCCTTGGATTGAAGCTTCTGATCTTAGTTCTCTCACGGGTTTCTTAGGTCATCCCCTTATTATCAAGCCAGTGGCTGAGGAAGCATCAGTAGGAATTACCGATGCTTCAGTGCAGACTTTTCATGATGAATCTTCACTGAAAGAAGCCCTTGCAGGAGGGGCTCTCTTTGCAGAGACCTTCATACAAGGGCGTGAATTCAGTGTCTCCCTTCTTACCGTCGAGGGAGAGATGATAGTCTTTGATCCCGCTGAGATGCTTTTTATTGATTACCCTTCCGATAAACCGGCTATCGTTGGCTATGAGGCGAAATGGGAGGAGTCTTCCTTCGAGTACATCCATAC
>CAYXYD010000307.1:0-1845 GCA_964469205.1 uncultured Sphaerochaeta sp.
TAACGATTTCCCATCTTCCAACACTATATAATCCTGATACCAGACCCTTTCCGGCGCAGTGAACTCATGCGAGGCTCTTCACTCCACCTGATTGTCGCTGGTAACTGACAAACAATACCTATCAGTGATATGGGATTCATGTTTTCTTGTCTTTTTTTACTAGCTTTTTATGTTGTGATATAGTCCTTATTAGTGTATAATAAACACTATACAAGGATGGATTATCATGGCCATACCGGAAGCTGTTAGAAAGGTCCAGAGACCCAAGAATACCATAGTGGTCAGGAGAGGCAACGGCCCCCTCATGTATGCGGTGGTGGAGAGGATTGGCTGCAAGCGCGTCGGCGAAAGCAATGTCCCGGTGAACGGCTACACGGTGGGCCACATCATGCAAGGTTCCTTCTTCCCCTGCATCGAATCCGTCTCCCAGAGGAAGATTGAACTCAAGGACTATGCCGAAGCCGTCCTGGTCGACTCGGTGTCTAGGTTGCTGCTTGAAGAATTGTACGCCATTTACTCCGCTTCCGATGCCATGCGCATCTATGTGATCGCCCTGCTGAGGGTGTGCTACCCGGGGGTGCCCTGCTGCAGGCTCGACCATTATTATGAGAAGAGCTGGGTCAGCATGCTCTTCCCCGGCCTGGCGCTGGGGAAGAACAGCGTCTCCACGTTCCTGCAGAATCTGGGCAAGTCGTATTCGCTGATAGTCTCCTTCATGCGAAAGAGGGTCGAGTCTGTCGCCGTTGGTCACCACATCGCCATCGACGGCACGCTGAAGGAGGACAACAGCATCGTCAACTCGCTTTCCCACTACTCGCGCAAGGCGCGGGTCAAGGGCACGATGGACATCACGGTGGTGTTCGCCTACGACGTGGACCTCAAGGAGCCGGTATGCTCGAAGGTGTTCGCCGGCAATGTGCTCGACTGCGTCAGCTACCAGCGGTTCCTCACCGAGAATGGGCTCACCAGGGGGGTGGTGATGACGGACAAGGGCTTCCCGAAGAAGGAGGCCCAGCAGGCCTTTGCGTCCTCGCCGGACCTGCACTGGCTCAGCCCGATCAAGAGGAACGACAAGCGGATCGCCATGCACAGCATGTATGGCTACATCGGGATGCTTGATGACCACAACATAGACGTGTTGTTCAAGAAGGAGCAGGTTGAGGACTATTGGCTGTACTCGTTCTATGACCGCAGACGGGCGGCAAAAGAAGAGGCCGACTACTTCACGCACCACAAGAGCAAGCCTTTCGATGCCCAGGACATGCAGAAGAGCGACGAGCGGTTCGGCACCATCGTCTTTGAATCCGACCTGGACACCGATCCCCTGGTCATATACAGGATGTACGACGAGAGGTGGCTCATAGAGGAGTGCTTCCGCTATTACAAGCATGTCACGGACTTCGATGACACCAGGGTCCATTCAGATGTTTCCGTGTATGGGAGCGAGTTCGTGAACTTCATCTCGTCGGTGATGACCGCAAGGCTGATTAGAAAGTTCGACGAGACAGGCCTGTTCTCTGAGATGACGTACAATGACATCATGAGCGAGCTCGCCACGGCCAAGAAGGTGAACACCAACGGTGACGGGCAGTGGGAATACGTCAGGACCACCAGGGCTACCGATAAAACCCTGGAAAGGCTCGGCCTGCTTCCCAAGGTGGAGGAGCCTGCCAAAAAGAAAATAGGAAGGCCTAAGAAGGAAGTGGATCCGAATGCACCGAAAAAAAAGCGTGGAAGGCCTAGGAAGAACCCTTCTTAAGGATAAATAGTGTTGAAATTTGGGAAATCATTACTTAAAGCAAAATAATATTTTACAAATCCTGTCTTTTATTATACCTCAGTTCA
>CAYXYD010000308.1:0-1841 GCA_964469205.1 uncultured Sphaerochaeta sp.
GTGTTGCATCGGGGTAGATACGCAACTTCAATCGTTTGTAATGCTTCATTTGTGTTAATTGTACAAAATTTAACTATACAAGTAAAGAAAAATAAAATAAATTAAGGTCATAATCAAGGCTGATTCATCCCAGCTCCTTAAGAGAACTAGGATTCCTCAACCGAGAGGTTGAAATGCAAAAATAACAAACTTACCCATCTTGACCATCCTTTCATTACTGAGATTTCTGTTCAATCATAGCATAGAATCCTTTCAATGGGGTTGCCCAGCTTCTTCCTTCCCCTATCATGAAAAATACCTCACCCCACTCGCAAACAAACCAGTATCGCTCTTGTAGGGAGTATTCCGGTACAGGTCCTTCGTCGCACGCTCGCTATGGGCCATCCTTCCAAAGACCCTGCCGTCAGGGGAAGACAGAGCTTCCAGAGCATAGGCCGATCCATTGGGATTCCATGGCAATTCCATAGTGGGATCGCCCTCTATGTCCACATACTGGCTGGCTATTTGACCATTTCGTGCCAATTGATCCAATAGAACGGGCTTGCAGATGAACCTCCCCTCCCCATGGGAGATGGGGACAAGAGAGATGTCCCCCACCTGATGGCTCTGCATCCAAGGAGAGAGAATAGAGGAGACTCTGGTACGGACCAACATCGACTGGTGACGGGCAAGAAGGTTGTAGCTCAGGGTAGGATCATCCTCTGTGGGATCGATCATCTTCCCATACGGCAACAACCCCAGTTTGATCAGGGCCTGAAAGCCATTGCAGATACCACCGATGAGACCGTCACGCGTTTCCAAAAGGCGGGTAATCTCCTCAGCGATCAGGGGATTGCGCAAAAAGGAAGCGATGAACTTACCTGATCCATCAGGCTCGTCCCCACCTGAAAATCCTCCGGGTAGAAAGAGCATCTGGGAAGTGGAGAGAGCCTTGGCAAAGGATGCAACACTCTCGCGCACGCCATGGGATGTGAGATTGTTGATGACAAACTGCTCACAAACAGCACCAACGGAGGTAAGGGCCGCGTGTAGGTCATACTCACAATTGGTTCCAGGAAAAACAGGAATGAGCACCCTCGGTGAAGGTTTTGAATATGTACTTTTTGCCCTGGCCCTTGTTTTCCAGTTCAGGGTAGGAATACTCATTTCTGGTTTATCGGTCCGTTTACGGGGATACACCTGCTCAAGAGGTGTTTCATAGGCAGTCTGGAGTTGTTCCAGCGTAAGGCTGAAACCCTTTCCCGAAAACCTTTGTTCTACTGTGGTATACCCCAACAACTCCCCAAGTGGCAAATTCTCTGTCAGTTCCAGCACAAACGAACCATACCGCTTTGCAAACAGGTCAACCTTCGCAAGAAGGTCAAAGCCTATCCTGTTTCCCATGCACATCTTCACCAGAGTCTCAGCAAGACCCCCAAAGCCCGTTGCATAGCATGAACAAATCTTCTTCTGTTGGATGAAAGTGCTTACCTTTGCAAACAAGGCGGGAAGGTCCTCCTCCCTCTCTGCCTCTAGAAGCACTACCGCATGACCGGCTTTTTTAAACTCATTGCTTATCAAGGCATCAGCATCAGATGCGCTTATGGCAAAGCTTACCAGGGTGGGAGGCACATCCAGGTCCCCAAAGGAGCCGCTCATGGAGTCCTTGCCCCCGATAGCGGCTTTGCCAAGCAGCATCTGGGCTTTGAAAGCACCCAATAACGCTGCAAAAGGGAGGCCCCAGCGCTTAGGGTCAGATCCTACCCTGCCAAAATACTCCTGGAAGGTGAGATAAGTCTGACCAAGATCTGCACCTGCTGCTACCAGCTTTGCCACAGAGTGGACTACAGAGGCGAAAGCGC
>CAYXYD010000309.1:0-1834 GCA_964469205.1 uncultured Sphaerochaeta sp.
GAAGAGGCATTCTCAGTGATTCTTGCGCATCTTCTATACTTGCGCATAAGGCGAGCTGATTTGAGCTATTTGCATAGGGATAATCAAGGAATTTAGTGAGCTTTTCCCAGCGGTCAAGAGGGTAGTTTATGGCTGTCTCCATTTTGCTGCCCTTGAGCACGGTCTTCTTATGGAGGTCGAGCCATCCCTTGAGGGCATCCAGGTCAGGGGTCAGTATTTCCCTTCGCTTGACAAGGTATTGGTCATCAGGAAAAGGATGAGGGCCTTTCTGGACGTCACAAAGCTCGCCTTCATGATGGAAGAAGGTACCGTAGAGAGCTACAAGCTCGGCTGCAAGCTTTATCTTTTTGTTGGTCTTCAGAATATCAGCCGCCTTGCGACGCGAATGGACCATGCAATACAAATGGGTGAAGTTTCCTTTTTTTTCAGCATGTTCATATCCAGAAAGCCCGTCGGACTGCAAGACATGGTGATAATCCTTCAGGAAGTCTGCCATGGTCTCATTTGTACGGAGGATGCTGAAGTTGAAGAGTACCGGCCCCCTGCTCCCGTCCCTGTCTGTAGCCGCCCGCACCAGCATGAAACAGTTGCGAGCTGCGTCAGATTCCTTCTCGTCAGGTACCTTGAGTACTCTCAAGCCAGTTTCGTCGGCATTCCAGAGTGGATAGGAGAGCAACGACCTTTCCATTGCTCTGCCCAGTGGTTCAAGGGCCCTTCCGGCAAGCATCATCCAGCCGCTCATTGCCTGTCTGGAGATGCCCCTCTGCTCTGCAACCAGCTTCTGTTCCTGCCTGTAAAGAGGAAGGCCGAACTGCATCTTGTCTGTTACGATGGTGGCCAGCAGGGTCGGGTCGCATATGGTACCGCCGAGAATGGTTCCCTCATCATTGGCAGTGACTATCTTGGCCTCACCTGGCTCAGGGAGGCAATTGGTGCATTCGAATTGGGGATAGATGTGGTGGATAATGATCCTAGAGGCTGGGATTTCTGCAAGGGCATCCCTGACATACTCACCACAGACATGCATGGAGGAGCCACAGTCACAGACTGGCACAACCCCTTCATCATGACGGATTTCCACCACTGGGGTGGATGCATCCAGAGTGAAAGTCCTGTTACGTGATACGACGCGAGTATAGGTCCTGACCTTCTGCGCAGTGAGCTCACCTTCAATATTGTTTGTGGCATCAATGAGATTCTCAAGCTCAGCCTCGTCAAAGAGGCCCGGCCCCAGCTGTTCGGAAGTCTCCGAACTCTTGCCAAAACGCTTTTGGTTGGCGGCAAGGTACAGGTTTTTCCAGCGCTCGGCATCAGCCTTTGCAAGGGTCAACTCGTCCTCCAGTGCCAGTATCCTATTCTTGTATTGTTGCTCTTCACTCATAGGAAGAGTGTATCAGAAAACATGTTTAATTACAACTATTAAAAGCAATTGAACATGTTTTTTTGAACTATTTTACCTAGATTTCAGGCGTCCCTTGTTGTACCGGAATACGCCTGAATACATCCTGGCCAGAGATAAGTCGAAGCACATCTTCGCGGCTTATAAGCCGAGCCTCTCCCTCGTCCCTTGGCCATCGGAAGGTGCCTTCGCAGAGGCGCTTTTGCCACAGAATGAATCCGTTGTCCCATACCAGGACCTTTAGGATTCGTCCCTGTCCTCCACAAAAGAGGAAAATGCTCCTGGAGAAAGGATCCATGCCCAGGTCTTCCTTCACCCGATAGGCAAGGGCCATGGCCCCACACCTCATATCGGTTATGCCAGAGCATATATAGTGGTCATAGTTCTCCGCATCAAGGAACATTACCTGACCCCCTTTGCTGCAAGAAGCACCTT
>CAYXYD010000310.1:0-1829 GCA_964469205.1 uncultured Sphaerochaeta sp.
CAATACACCCATAATTCTGGGTAACTCCTTACAAGAGCCTTTATTAGCAGAAATAGCCAACCTAATTCAATTTGCCTTGTTCTCTCTTTCATTCAAAAGTACAAACCCCACCCCTCTTCTCATGGTACAATACCACTAAGAGAGGTGCATCATGTCAACTAGATATGTTATCGTCGGCTCCCGTGTCCCAGCTGCTGAAGAGGGACTCTCCCTATACTCCTTTGATGAGGAAACAGGACAACTCACGCTTTCTGGTTCCTACTCAGGCATTGATATGCCCACCTTCCAAGCTTTTAACAAGAAAGCATCACTTCTGTACTCAGTAAGTGAAATCCAGGAGAAGGAAGGATCAGTTCAAACCTTCCACTTCGACCCTCTTTCTTCTGAACCCTTCTCCTTGGTTGGCACAATACTCTCTGGTGGAAACTCGCCCTGTCACCTAGCCCTCTCTCCCCATGGTGATTTTCTTGCAGCTTCCAACTATAAAGACGGGGTATTCACCCTCTATGCTTTGGACTCTTCTGGAAATATTGCTTCTGTTGCCTCACACAAACGCTTTGTAGGAATAGGACACAACCCATCAAGGCAGGAAGGTTCTCATATTCATTCGGCTTTATGGACCTCTGATTCCAAAAATCTCTTTGTAGCGGACCTTGGACTCGATCGCATCATTCACTACAGCAGACCCGAATGGAGCTTCCCATCGTTTAAAAAAGTACCTCTGGGGACAGGTCCACGCCATATGGCAATTACTTCAGACAGTCACTGCCTCTATGTTGCTGGAGAACTGTCCAATCAGGTGGTTGTCTATCGCATCGACAAGTTCGACAGCTGCTTCACACACCTGCATAGCATAGCTACCCTCCCCTCAGAATTTCTGTTTGCTAACACCGTAGCTGATATCCATCTCTCGCTTGATAACAAGTACCTCTATTGTTCCAACAGAGGCCATGACAGCATAGTGACCTATGCTGTCAATGCTGAGACAGGAATGCTGACCTTTGTCTCCTATACACCCACCCTAGGGCAGGAACCTCGGAATTTCACTTTTTCCCCTGATGGAAAATGGCTACTGGTGGCAAACGGCTCCTCTGATTCAATTGTTGTCTTCCCCATCGATCCCTATACAGGAGTTCCAGGAGAAGTTGTGTGCTCTACAGTGGTAAAGGAACCTGTTTGCCTTTTGTTTCCTTGATTCTTATTCTCTTGCTTTCTTTCTTACCGCTTTGCCTTATTGAACTCTGCAACAATTCCTTTATCCCTTGGTTTTAGTTTTGGTTCTTATCCTTCTTTTCTACCCCTGGAGGCCACTATGCTCATAACCCGCATCTATGCAGACAAACAAGGATCATCACACTTTGAAGACACAAATATAGAAACACTGCCCTCAGGACCCTTAGGCAGCATGTCCTCACCCCTTCCTGTTTCCTCCATGATCCTTCGGGAGAATGAACCAGGGTATGTCTTTCCTTGGCATGTCGCACCCTGCAGGCAGTACATAATCATGCTAGAGGGGTTGGTTGAGATAACAGTCAGTGAAGGGACAGTGCGTAGCTTTGGACCAGGATCAATCCTGCTGGTTGAAGACACCTTTGGAGAGGGGCACGCCTCCCGCTCCCCTGACGGGAAGCGTCGTCGTTCCCTCTTTTTACCTCTGCCTGACTAGTATTCTATTCATTCAATGCAGCGAATTCATTCTACGTCTCTATATTTCTTATCAATTTGGGATAGTGCTTTATTCTTTTATCATTGTCTTTGATTGCTTTTGCACGTAAAACACCCCTGTCATTTACAGTGACAGGGGTGTTTGAGTACGTTACCTTCTAAAG
>CAYXYD010000311.1:0-1828 GCA_964469205.1 uncultured Sphaerochaeta sp.
CGTTGTCCTTATCATCATCGTTGGTATCGGGACATTCATTTCAAACAGTATGAAAGCAAAGGAAAAATAAAGAGATGTCGGAAATAATTATTCAGCAACTGCAAAAGAATTTTGGTGCGGTCGAAGCCGTCAAGGATCTCTCCATCACCATTGAAAAAGGGGAGCTAGTCTCCTTGCTTGGTCCATCCGGGTGTGGAAAGACTACCCTACTGCGCATGGTAGCAGGATTCGAAGCTCCAACTAGTGGAAAGATTTTCCTCAGGGAGAAGAATCTGGTGGATATTCCCCCTCAGAAGAGAAACATAGGAATAGTGTTCCAGGATTATGCCATATTCCCCACCATGAACGTCTTCAACAACGTTGCCTATGGGCTGAGGACACAAAAGCTAAGCAAGGAAGAGATATTGGAAAGGGTCACCGAGTACCTGGAGCTGGTCGGCCTGACCGGATACGAAAAGCGCATGCCAAGCCAGCTCTCCGGTGGCCAGCAACAACGAGTCGCCCTAGCTAGGGCTCTGGTCATCAAGCCAGACGTGCTGCTTCTTGATGAGCCGCTCTCTAACTTGGATGCTGCGTTGCGCCTGAATATCAGAAAAGAGATACGCAAGATCCAGCAGGCACTAGCGATCACCACAATATTTGTCACCCATGACCAGGAAGAGGCTCTCTCCATCTCTGACAAGGTATTTGTGATGAGACAGGGGGTGCTGATGCAGGGGGGAACCCCTGAGGACATCTACCGAAAGCCGACCAATGATTTTGTGGCGGGCTTTATCGGAAAATCAAACATCCTCTACGGCAAGGTCTCAGCACATAAGGACGATACCACAACAATACAGGTGGGTAATCACTCGTTTTACTCAAAAACAGAGGAAGCATTTGAACATGGGCTGGATATCTGGCTCTCCTTGCGCCCCCAATACATCAGATTCGATGAGCATTCAGAAGAAACTCATGCTAATATGATTTCAGGAACCATCCAATACATCGAATACTTGGGTGGGCTGGTAAAGGGCGAACTGTTGACTTCCGATAATCTCACCCTTGAGTTTGAGCAACCGATACGAAGCAACTTTCCCTCGAACCTGCATAAAGGCCTCTCCGTTTCAGGATATTTCCTAGCACAAGATGTGGTGATAGGACGAAACATCAGGAAACTGAACTAGATACTTGGGAAATAAGGAGATCTTAGCGTGAAACGTAGTACGAGCCACCTGATCCTCCTTATTTCCCTGCCACTGGTAATCTTAATCCTTTTTCTCATCCTTCCCATCCTCTACCTATTCATACGGGGGCTCTTCTCCACGATAAGCGCAGGTGAGCCCTTGCCCCCATACTTCTGGTCACACCTCTTTCATGTGACAAAAAACACCCTAACCCTCGCCTCCCTCACAACAGCCCTTTCACTGCTTATAGCCCTTCCCTTGGCCTTCCTGTTGGCACGCACAGACCTGTTCGCCTCAAGGCTCCTGCTGTCCCTACTTACCATCCCGATGATCACCCCGCCCTTTGTGATGGCGTTCTCCATCATCACCCTCTATGGGAGAAGCGGGGTCGTCTCGCTGTTGCTGCAGAAGCTTGGCTTCTTCACCTCACACATCTTCGGGCTTCCGGGACTTCTCATCATGCAACTGACTGTCTCCATCCCCTATGCAATCTTCATCATGGCAGCAGGTCTACAAGGGGTTCCCCGCCATATAGATGAAACGGCATCCTCTTTGGGTGTCTATCCCATCCGCTACATATTCGAAGTGATTGTTCCCTGCATCTATCCGCACATCATTATATCTGGTCTGATGATATTTCTCATCTCCATTGGGGATATCGG
>CAYXYD010000312.1:0-1825 GCA_964469205.1 uncultured Sphaerochaeta sp.
GATCTCACTCTTCTGTTCACTCGTTATTTCTAGTCTTGCAAGAGGCAATGTCTCACTGGCTTTCTTCCCTAGTTTGGAACAGTTGGTGATAATAGCCAACACTCCCTCTTGTAGGTTGAATTCTCCCTTTGCATAGGTAATGCTCTGAGGATGGGGAAGTAGCGAGTAGGAATGTTGGTCTTTCATATTTATCTCCAAGGATAGGCACGGTCCCAAAGGTTCGTGCAGTTGCCAGTCCATAAGGTGGTATACCCCTCATGAGCCTGATAGGTCTCCATCTTCGTATCGATGCTCTTCCCTTCTTCCAGGGCGAGCCTTTGGTTGTTCAACCAGATGACTGCCTCAGAAAACCGTGATGAGGCATGGGCAAAGAAGTACAGAGCCCCTTCCCTGCCAATATCCACTGCCTCCTCTTCCCATAGCTCGGTAAAGCGATGGCGCAGGGCAAGGAAGTCACGATAGAGCAGCTTGATAGCAATTATCCAGCCAAGGATACTACTCTCGTCAACATCGTCTGAGCCAAAGGCTTCTCGTATCTCATAGCTGAGCATCCCCTTGCGTCCGACAAACTCCAGGGAGAAGGCAGCCTGTACCAGTTCCTGGTGGAATGTCAGACTAGCGCGACTCTCACTGAAAGAGAGCAAAGCCCTGCTTGCCAGATCTTGCACCTGCTGGAAAGTCTCCTGTGCAATGGGTGGATACCTGTCGTCTCCCACTATGGTCAGCCCTTTGAACAGGTCATCAAACAGGGCATAGAACGATTGGCTCTTGAAGGTGTTGGTAATGGAGGGAAGGAGGTTGATCTTCGACAGAAGGTCAAATCCTTCTTCTTGTTTCTTATCAACAAAGAAGAGCTTCTCCATTGCTCCGTCCAATGCTTCTTGGGTAGTTACCCCTCCGTTGTAGGCATGTTCTGCTCCTACCACAAAGCCATGATAGCTAAAGGAAATCGGCTGATGATGTCCGTAATCACCCCAGTGAGTTACTAGGACTCCTTCAGTCTGACGTTTACAGCCCTCAAACACATAGTTCTTCAAGTTTGCATTGGCATTCTGCACCCGTGGGAAAAGACCATTCCAAGAGCTGGTTCCAGGGGCGATCCAGAAGGGTTTCTTCTTTCCATCATGATTTTCCAGGGAGGGAAAATGCTCGAGAGGGTTATAGTTCCAGTCAATGAAGAACACATCCTCATCGACCTCATCCCCTAGGCCAGGGTGTGTATTGAGGCAGTCTCCCCAGATAAAGACCTGAGTTGCCCCATGCTTACGAGCCAAGGCGGCTACTGCGCTGATATGCTCCAAAAAGACTTTCCGAGCCCCCTTGTTCCCTACTGCATTCTTGCTGTAGCAGGTGCCCAAGTCATACGCTTCATCAAGGTCGAGATTGATGGTCTTAGAGGTAAACCAAGGCATGACCTCGCCTAGGATGTCATCGAGCAAGCAGTAGACATCAGGGTTTCCAGCTCCGAAGCTAAAGAGGGCCGGACCTTCTGCGAGCTCCTGATAGCCTGGATTTCGTACCAGGCCATGCACATGCGAAAGGCTCTGGATGTTTGGCTGTAGCTCAATGCCGAAGCGTTTGCATAGATCATCAAGGGCAAGCACCTCTTGCTTGTCATAATATCCATTGAGGACGCCCAGGCTAGGATGACTCTCCAAGATATAACAGTCTTCCATATAGAGCTGCAGCATGGTGTATTTATAGGATGCAAGAAGGAGTACTATCTCCTCCAATTTCTTTCGGGTAGGAATTTTCCCTCTTGAGACATCGAGCATCATGCCCCGAATGGGAAGAGAGGGATAATCTTTGATTATCACACAGGGGA
>CAYXYD010000313.1:0-1808 GCA_964469205.1 uncultured Sphaerochaeta sp.
TTCCGCCAATGCGGACCTTGGTGCCAGGCATTGGGTAGCCGTTTGAAAGCTCATAAGTTGCATTGAGCAGGTTGTCTACAGCAACATACACTTTCAATTCTTCAGTAACCTGTGCATTCACGCTGAGGTTGAGGACGAAGATTTCTTTGGAAGTGGCAGCATTTGTCTTTCCCAGATATTCGCCACTGAGTACAGCATCGAAGATATTGTACGCAAAGGAAGCTGAAGCCTTGGCTGTGTGCTTGCGTACATTGCTTACCTCTACATCATCAGAGAAGCTCTTGCCTCCAGAGAGGTCATAGCTCTTGTTGTACTGGTAACTGCCAGAGAGGGCAAACATATCAGTCAGGTCAAGGGTAACCGCTTGCTCTGTGCCAAAGTAGACACTGTGCCCAACGTTATATGGTATATAGGTTGGAGCGTCACCTTGGATAGCATTATAGATATTTCTTGCAAATACAGTTCCTTCATAGGTTAGTGGTTTTAGCTTTGTACTGAAGCCTAAATCTCCCTGCAGTCCTTTTTCTGTTTTTAGGTTGATATTTCCAACGTATCCCCAAATCTCTAGCGGCCAATAGAGTTGGCTGAAGGTGGGAGTATTCTCTGCATAACTTATATTAGCCTTAAGGTCAGTGTCCTGACCGAGGTTGTAGATAGCACCAAAGGAAGCATTAGGAGAAAAGGCTTCCCTGTCACTGATATAGGCTAAATTGGCACTTGGATGCAAGGACAGTACTCCATCAAGTAGATACATGCTTGCATGGGCGTAGAGGGTAGGGGTGATTCGGGTTTCTTTGCCTACTTTTGTGCTATCCACATAATCAAAAGCAATGTCAGCTCCAGTTACTATATTGTATGCATCACCAAATTTCCAAGATCCTTCCACAAGGAAGTTTCCTTTGTTTTTGTTGTGGATGCTTATACTACCACTTCTATCAACGTAGGTTCTTGCATAGCTGTAGTTGATACCAGCTTCCAAATTATCAAGGGTGTCACCTAGGTTTGAGATGAGGACAGAGTTCTTTGTGCTGAGAAGAATATCGGTCTGATAATCAGTAGCCGATAGAAAACCAGAAGAGCCAGGAAGGCCCAGGTGCTTGTACTGTGCAAGGTTGCTTGAAGAAGCTTCAACGTTTTCGCCAAAGCCTCTGGTTGCGTTGATACCTCCATTGACTGCATACACCTGAGAATTGTCTCTGAGAGCCTTTTGAGTGGTTCCGTCATAGGTATAAGCGTTCTGAGCTACGACACCTCCAACATTTGCCACAAGGTCGGTCCCTTGCAGGTTGTTGGTATACGTTACATCGATTTTCTGGCTGTCTACGAGGGAGAGCCAGTTTCGATCGTCAGAAGGGCCATAGGCCTCGGGGAGGAAGGATCCATTTTCCACGGTGACAGCGAATGGCTTGTCTGTTGCTGTTCCCTGTTTGGTGATGATATTTACCATACCACCAATGGCATTTGTCTTGCCTAGGTTTCCAGATCCACTTTTTACAATTTCAATACGCTCAATTGTGCTTATTGGAATCAATGAGAGGTCAATTTCGCCTTCATGGGCTGATGAAATTGAAACTCCATCGAGGAAAATGAGGTTTTTGGAAGAGCTAGCCCCACGGATAACTACGTTCTGCAATGCTCCCAATGCCCCATAGGAGTTAAAATTCGTTCCTATAGCCTTGTTAACGAGTTCAGCAGTTGACTGTGCATTGTATGCCTCGATCTGCTTCCTTGTTATGACTGAGACAGATGAGGAGTTGTTTGTTTCTGCTTGTGCGAATGCTACGTCTGATATGACGAGTTCGTAAGCA
>CAYXYD010000314.1:0-1770 GCA_964469205.1 uncultured Sphaerochaeta sp.
CCGTACTTGCCCAATTAAGGCATACGGCTCCTCATTCCATTCTTCGGGTCAATGCCAAATATTCACATAAATTCTAGGCATAGCAACCCCATAAGCGTTGAGAATTCTATTGTAGGTTTTCCAGTTGATTTTTCTCTTCTGGCCCCTACGTCTCAACACTTTGAAAAGGGTTCTGATACAGTAATACTGATACTTGCTCAGACTCTTGCTGTTACCGCTTATGCCATAGTACCTATAGTGACCCACAAGCCTCCTATTGAGGCCTTCAAGGATATCACAGACAGGTTCGTGCATGTTAAGTCTCAGCCATTGCTTCATAGACTGTTGTTTGGCACTCAGCTTCTTCTTGCTTGTCTTGTGCACCACGCGATAGCATCCCTTTCGGTCTTTCCCATTGATATGGGTGAAACCAAGGAAATCAAAGGTATCCTTTGACCCCGAGTTTCTTCCGAAAGGAATCAGTCTGGTCTTTTCCTGAGCAACCTCAAGGTTGAATTTGCCCAGTCGTTTAGGCAGTACCTCATAGTACTTACGTGCATCATCCTCAAACTCGAAAAGGGCCAGAAAATCATCAGCATAACGATAGAGATATGCCTTGCCCCTCATCCGGGGCTTCACTACCTTCTCAAACCAGATGTCCAGCACATAGTGCAGATACACGTTGGCGAGTATGGGTGAAATGATTCCGCCTTGTGGCGAACCGCTTTCGCTGTCGAGGTATTGCCCGTCCTCCATGATTCCTGCCTTGAGGAATCTGACGATATAGCGAAGAAAATTCTTGTCCTGAATGTCATGCTCAAGGAATTTCATCAACCATGAATGGTCGATGTTATCGAAATAACCCTTGATGTCGGTCTCGACCACCCAGCCGATTGGCTGACTTCGAATGGTAGAGTTGATTTCCCGAATCACGTCATGACAACTTCTGTTGGGACGGAACCCGTACGAACAATCCATGAACCTAGGTTCATATACGTCGTTCAGTACCTTCGCCATCGCACCCTGTACAAGCTTGTCCTCATAGGAAGGTATCCCCAGTGGACGCATCTTGCCGCCTAGCTTGGGAATATAGGTTCTCCTTGCTGGTTTCGGCCGGTATGAGAAAGACTTCATCCTCTTCAGGAGGTCATCGATGTTATCATCGAGATTCCTTGAGTACTCCGCCTTCGTCACACCATCGATACCAGAGGCCTTGTTCCCGCTCTGACGCTGGTGCTCCTCTTTCAGACTGTCCTTGTTCACATGGTGAATAAGGGTCTGCAACCGCTTATGGGTGCCGGACAGCTCCCATATCTCCTTCTCTTCGTTTTCCACTTCTAGTAGGGCCTCCAGTGTCCCAAATGTTTCATCAAAGGAAACGAACAAAATGTCTTCCCCTTCGCTCCACCTGCTTTCACAGGTTTCATCACTACTATGAGAAGATCCGACTACTTGCACCCACCCTTGGCCTTGGCCTTCCAAAGCCTTGTGCCACTGGCTTCCGCCCTTAGGCGGCAAGATGCAAGTCCTCCCAGGTACACTACACATACCTTGCACACTCGCCATGCTCTCCGACCCCGATGGAATCTCCCAGCCCTCACCTTTAGCGGACTGTTCATGCTGCCGACTATCTTTTGCACGATATTGGCTTCCATTCGCTCATTAACGAGGCTCTATCACTTCAGGCTACCCTTACGGCTCTTGTGCTTTCCTACCTACGCTTACACCTAACCTCAC
This sequence comes from uncultured Sphaerochaeta sp., assembly GCA_964469205.1. Classification (GTDB taxonomy): domain Bacteria; phylum Spirochaetota; class Spirochaetia; order Sphaerochaetales; family Sphaerochaetaceae; genus Sphaerochaeta. The sequence continues at coordinate 1,717 of CAYXYD010000314.1, forward strand.
GGCTTCGGTTCCAAGGCTGGATACTGACTGCTGGTTAGGCTTTGTCAGGCCGGG
>CAYXYD010000315.1:0-1763 GCA_964469205.1 uncultured Sphaerochaeta sp.
CCAACTATGCACAGGGAGCTTTGAACCTACCCTCTGATTTCATCTTGGCCATTCCATATGTATTCACCCTCTTGGCAATGATGGGATCGTCCATCTATGCCAAGAAGAAAGGGGCTATCGAATCGTAAGAACAGAGAAAGTATGCCTTGCATACTTTCTCTGCAGTCTAGATGTTTAGGGATTTAGGGTTCAGAAATACCGTATAGCATTTAACACCATACACCTAGACCCAAGGATATTGGGCGCTCAGCCTCACTGAACTTATCATTTTTCCTATCTGCTATTTTTAACATGCGCTTATTTTTATAGAGTATCTGAGCCGAACCGCCCCCATCAAGATTAATCATATTTTCAATACCGAATTCTTTACAAAAGGTTGAAAATTCTAATAGGGATTCACCGGAGCTCTCCTCGTTTTTTTACATACCCTAATTTACCAGCACCCTCTGCCCAAATAAGTATAGGCTTATTGGCAAAGCTTCCAAGTCCAATTCGTGCAGCTCTTCCCTTAGTAAAATCAAGAGGGAAAGCGGTAGAGGGATAAGGGAGGCTCTCTTTTTCTGTCATCCTACTACAAAGCCTCTTCAGAAGATTGATCCCCATTTCATGGATATTGCAGAGTCCATTTTTAGGGGAAAGAAACGAAAGGGATTGTTTGGCTACCAAGCAAGAAAAACAGAGAGTGACAGAAAAAAGATATGCCCGACTCTTTTCAGAAGCGGGCATATCACGACAATATCAAAGTTACTTACCCAATACAGGATACCAAAGCTACTGTACCTCTACTTCAAGGAGAGAGCAGCCTCATATACAGCATCAGCTGTAATGTGGAAATGCTCGTACAACTTGTCAGCAGGAGCAGACTCTCCAAAGCTGTGCATGCCGATGATCTTGCCATCGAGACCCACATACTTGAACCAGTAGTCAGTCCAAGCAGCCTCAACAGCAACCCTCTTACGTACAGATAATGGTAGCACACTTTCACGATATGCTTCATCCTGCATCTCAAATACCTCACAAGAGGGCATCGAAACAACTCTGACTTTCTTCCCATCCTTGTCCAGGCGCTTTGCTGCCTGCATGGCAAGATCCAATTCAGAACCGGTTCCGATCAAGATAATCTCAGGCTTGCCCTTGGACTCCCAAATGACATAGCCACCTTTACTGATAGCCTCTACCTGCTTGTCTGTACGATCCTGGGGCACTAGGTTCTGACGACTTAAGAGCATGGAGGTAGGCCCCTCCTTACGCTTGAGAGCAGACTTCCAGGCAACTGCAGTCTCTACAGCATCAGCGGGTCTCCATACGACCATATTAGGAGTCATACGCAAGTTGGCCGCTTGTTCGACTGCCTGGTGGGTGGGACCATCTTCCCCAAGACCAATGGAGTCATGGGTGAATACCTGAATGACTGGCAACTTCATAATGGCTGACATCCTGATCGCATTGCGTGCATACTCCATAAAGATAAGGAAGGTCCCACCATAGGGGACAAACCCACCATGCAAGGCTATGCCGTTGAGAATGGCCATCATGCCAAACTCGCGAACGCCAAAGTGCAGATAGTTGCCTTTGCTCTCTTCAATGTCGTAATTCTCTGAGCCTTTGCCCTGAGTCAGATTGGAAGGGGTCAGGTCTGCAGACCCTCCTATCAGTTCAGGCATCAAGGCGCTGATCTGGTCCAGCATAAGCTGGGATGCCTTACGTGATGCCACATTAGGCTTGTCCTTTTGCCACTTGACGATTGTCTCGTCTAGCTTGTC
>CAYXYD010000316.1:0-1755 GCA_964469205.1 uncultured Sphaerochaeta sp.
GAGGATGCGAACTACTGCATCTCCATTGCGCTGAACAATGCACGAAGGGGCGTACTGCAAGGCGGATTTGTCTTCGCAGGGACTAATGCATACAAGATACAAGAGATTGTTCCGGTCGCTTCCCTAGTTTCCGAGCTCTCCACTGGATACTGGCTGGCAGAGAAGCAGAAGGTATCTTCAAAGTTGGAAAGCCTAGTGGCTAGCCTGCAAAACCTTGCAGAACGGTACAAAACCCTGCAAGGCCAAGTCATTGAACTGGGGAAGGCATATGAACAAGCCCTTACCAACCCTTCAGCCTTGAGGGAGAAGGTTTCCTTGACTGAGCTCAGAAACAAGTATGCAAAAACACAGGCAAGTGCCAGAAAGCTCCAGCTTAAGATGTTGGAGAAGCTGATGGCATCGTGGTTTCTGTTGGAACCACAAGCAGTCTGAGAAAACTCTTATACTAGGAAAAAACAGAGCCTTTGATTAGCACATACCTAAGGGGGAGAAGTGGTCACACTCCTCCCCCTTAGTTTCTGTATCAGGTAATCGTTATCCGTTTGTGACCTTGTCTAGATCAGCTTCTCTTTTCCGCTGTACATCTCTGTGGTATTGATAACCAAGGCTCCGTGTCCTGGATGCTTGGTAGGATTCCAACCCTTCATCCAGTCGAACATCTTCCCTGAGGTGTGGTACTCCACATCCCCCTTGACCTGATAAGACTTGCCTTCCTTGGTAATGAACAGGACTGTGGCCTTGCTCTTTGCCTTGAGGTTCTGCTTGGTCTTGAAAAAGTAGTTGTCAGCAATGACTATACGTTTGTCGTCACTGAAGCCAACACAGGTGGCATAGATGCTGTTAGGCATGCCCTTGCTGTCAACGGTGGTCACCACGACAGCGCCATCTCTCTGTTCCCAAGCTTGTTGCAATACATCACTCATCTTTAATTCTCCCTTTCATATAGTATCTCCTCCATTGTAAACCTCTGGGCTATTGTTACAAGGGGAAGACAAGAAAACTAGTCAAAGAGCAAACAATAGTCATAAACAATCGGTAAGAGTACGCACCCAAACTTACTAGATCATATTCGGGACACATGGCGGTGTAAAACAAATCCTTGGAGTGAAGACAACCGCCTTCACTCCAAGGATATCAACATTCCTACCTGTAAGAATTCTTATAGATATTCAGACAATCCTCATCACTGAGCTCTACAGGGTCAACCATGAAGAGCCCTGCCATATTCTCCCGGGCATTCTGCACCATCTTGGGAAGATCCCCTTCCTTGATACCATAGTCGGACATCTTCAGCTGACCGACACCACAGGCCTTCTGCAAGGATGCCAGGGCAGTAACAAAATCCATAGCCTTGGTCGCATCTGATTTTCCCAGTGCCTTAGCCATGGCAACCATCCTTTCGTCACATACTTTACTCTGTGCAATGTGTGTGGCGTAAGCAAGACTGATCATTATCAACCCTGCCCCATGGGGAAGTGCGGAATAATAGGCACTCAAAGCATGCTCAAGGGAGTGCTCAGAGATACAACCAAAGGTAGACTCCACCATTCCTGCCAAGGTATTGGCCAAGGAAACATCCTCCCTAGCTTGAATATTCTTGCCATCAGCGACAGCTGTGGCGAGGCTTTTGCCTATCAGACGAATTGCCTCGAGGCTATACATGTCACTCAACGTATTCGCTGTAGTGTTGATATACCCCTCTGTGCTGTGGAACAGGGCATCAAAGCCCTGATACGCTGTCAGCGATGCAGGCAC
>CAYXYD010000317.1:0-1751 GCA_964469205.1 uncultured Sphaerochaeta sp.
ATTGGGCGAATAGCCAGTTTTTCCTGCCCGTCGCAAATGCTTTGGCGATAAGCTCGCATGCAAATGTACAATTGTACATTTGTCGCTTTATGCGCAACTATAGAAGATGCGCAAGAATCACTGAGAAGGCCTCTTCCCTTTCCTAGCTTAAGACTTTCTGCTTGAAACTTGCGCATTTTATAGTTCATCTCAATCCTAACTTCCTTGCAAACTCTTCCTCTTTGTTTTTCCAGAGAGGTGCTTCAAGCAGGACTTCAGGAGGTATAATCCTCTCTATTGCCTTTCTGAGCTGTTCCATCGAGGGCTTTGCATAAATTCTTGTTGTCTCAACCTGAGAGTGCCCCAATAACGTTGAAACCTGTTCAATTGGCATCCCACTTTGATAAATCGTTGTGGCTTTGCTGCGGCGACACATATGAGGATGGACATGCTCAGGGATTGAAGCATCATACGTTCTTGCCAGTGATGCATATTCCTGCAGCATTGTCTGGACACTTCTGACGCTGAGTTCTGTACATTTGCCACCATGCATAGTGTTGAATACGATGTCTGTATCCTTACTCGAGACCACAAAGGCGATGAACTCCTTGAGAAGAGTTGCTAGTTCGTCGATAATTGGGATGTATCTTTCCTTACGGCCCTTGCCCAAGACATGAAGATAGGGATTATCACGGTTCAGATGGAAGTTTGACGTCCTCAGGTGTACAATCTCAGAGACTCTGGCCGCTGATTCATACAACAGGAGGAGGAGCATCCTGTTGCGCCTGCCTTTTTTAGTATCAGGAATTTGTTTGAGTATGAGAGATACCTGCTGTTCACTCAGTACATTTTTCTCTTCTGTGTCTACAGGATAGGGTCGCATCGTCGATATCCTCAGAGCTATGGCCTCAACTGCAATATTCTTTGAGGATGCAAAGGCAAGATACCCATTCAACCCTGCAAGACGATGATTGAGAGTGCTGTGAGCGTTTCCTTGGGTCTTCAAGGAGTCAAGAAAATCGAAGACGAAGTCAACTGTGCAATCATTGAAAGAAAATGATGTTAACTTTAGATTCCTGACTTCAACGATATATCGCTTGAAGATAGTCAGGGTATCCCTGTAGGACTCGATGGTATTAACGCTCCTTCCCATCCTGACGAGATGTACCTCAAGGAATTCGAAGGAGTACAGGAAGAACATTGAAGTCTGGCCACTGTTTTTCATCTGCATTGTGACACCCCCTTTACAACGGAGGAACACTTGGACATGAAGTTTCTCACCGCATTGGTATGAGCGTCAAGCTGATGATAGTAATACATGGTATCTTCGATTGAAGAGTGCCCTAGATATCTGCTGAGATACGGCATTATCGCAGACAACTCATTCCCTTCTTCAACCCAGTCGTTGACTCTGTGAACGACAAAGGCATGACGCAAGGCGTGGACCGTCGGCCTCTTACCCTCCCAGTTGGGGAATGCTCCCATCCACCACTGCCTAAATTTCATATCGATAGTGGTTTTGGCAAAATGGCGATCGATACAAAATCCTGGAAAAAACCATTCCCGGTCCCTTATGTATTTGGATTCCATCTTTGCATCGAAGGACCTGACTACAGCAAGGAAATCGTTAGCTATGAAGACCAGGCGATCCTTGTCACCCTTTGAGTGCCTGATGTACAGACTTCCTGTTTCCAGATTGACATCACTTCTTTTGAGTACCACGACCTCATTCAGCCTCAGTCCACAACAGTAGTAGAGACGGACAATGATCG
>CAYXYD010000318.1:0-1746 GCA_964469205.1 uncultured Sphaerochaeta sp.
AGGATTGTATCCTTGTCGCGAATTGCATGAGGCGTGTCTCCGATGAGGCACATGCCGAAGCCCTGGGAGGGAAAAACCCTGTAGTGGTAGATCTCGGGCTGGCGGTGGTGGTGCGGCGGATAGCTGGACCACTTGCCGGGAACTCCAATCACTTCCCCAATGACCAGGTTTGATTCAGGATGGTTTGTATCGTCAAAGACGGTACGAACTATCCGAGTCGAGGCTTCGTTCATCATGCCAGCCCCTCTGAACTCGCTCTTGCATTCGGAGGGAGTGTAGAGACGGGAGGCAAACTGAGTTTCGTTGTCTGTAGCACAGCGGTAGAATTCGGCTCCATCAGGACCAGCTTCAATGCTCACCTCTACAGACGAGGGGACAGAGAGCACCCAAGGTTCTGCATTCAGCAGGTCGGATCTCTCAATCTTCTGGGATTCTTTTCCCCATGTGATCGTTGCGCTACCCCCACTGAGCAACCAGATGCGCTCGTCGCCACCACCTGTAGTATCGTGATGCACCTCGCCCTTGGAAAGGACGAGGACGCCGGAGCTCATCATCATATCGCTCGTCACACCACTGTGTGGCACCAACTCTGTATACCCATGAATAAACGGACCTTTATGACTCATCTGCATTATTATACTCCCAACTCCTTCTTCATTTCCTTAATGGTTATCGGTCTTCCCTCCTTGAGGGATTTCCCAGCAGCGAGGGCTGCCACCATATCTTCTAAACCATCGACACCGGAGACCATAACATCAGTGTTTTTCTCAATTGCCTCGACAAAAGAGTAAATCTCATCGACAAAAGCATTCTTATACCGTTCCAGGAAGAAGTACAGAGGCTTGTCGCTGGTCACCCCTTCTACTGTAGAGAGGGAGACACGCGTTGAGGTATCGTTTGCAGCCTGGGCGGTACCCTTGGAGCCAAACACCTCAACACGCTGGTCATAGCCATAGACAGCTTTGCGGGAGTTGTCTATGACACCGATGGCGCCATTGGCAAATTTCAGCGTTACGATTGCCGTATCGACATCCCCAGCCTTCCCGATCTCGGGATCGACGAGGACAGCTCCCACTGCAAAGACTTCCACTATCTCGCTATCGGCCTGGTAGCGTGCCATATCAAAGTCATGGATCATCATGTCCAGGAAGATTCCCCCGGAAATTGCAACATAGGCAGGATTTGGTGGTTCTGGATCTCTGGAGGTAATCTTCACGACATGCACATCGCCGACCTTTCCCGCTTTGGTAAGGTCCCTGACCTGCTTGAAGTTGTGGTCGAAGCGGCGGTTGAAGCCCAACTGCAGTTTGACCTTATGCTCGTCAGCTGTCTTGATAGCTTCCAGGCCTTTCTTTACAGAGAGGTCGATGGGCTTCTCACAGAAGATATGCTTGCCCGCCTTTGCAGCGGCAATGGTAAAGTCAGCATGGGTAGAAGTGGAGCTACATACGATGATAGCCTGGATATCTGGATGGTTGATGAGTTCTAGGGGATCTGCTGTTACAAGAGCGATGCCCAAGCCTTTCGCCCAGCTTTTCAATTCGTCAGTCATGTTGACGTCGGCAATCCCTACAATCTCTACGGTTTGCACCAAACGTGCAATATTTTCTGCGTGCAGTCGTCCAATTCTTCCGGCACCAATAATTCCAATCTTCATGGTTTTTACATCTCCTGTATTCGAAACGTTAGGTACGGGCTTTCATTTGCTTTTCTTATGAAAACGTTACCATATCTTTGAGTATACTA
>CAYXYD010000319.1:0-1742 GCA_964469205.1 uncultured Sphaerochaeta sp.
GGAGAATCGGTTATGTCCTACAACATACCGTTACGACTTCTAGCACACCCCCGTAATTGGCGGTTGATCCTATCCAAGTCAAAAGGCCTGCAAAGCATTGAAGCAGACCACCTCTTCATAGCAGCATGATCGGGGTCTGTAGGATCTGAGAGGATTTGGAGCAACCGGGTGTACCCCCCAGGTCCTCCGACATCCTCAGGAGGGGCCTCTCCCTCCCAGGCAAGACATACTGCATGGTTCTTGTCATGCTCATCTATGAGGCTCACAAGGCGGATGTGGTGTCTCCAATCATCGCCAAAGTCATAGTTGTAGATGATATGCCCATACTTGGGGAATATCTCAGAGAGGCAGACAGAAGTATCGTCGCGTGTAGACTCCTCTTCAAGATCAAACTCACGGGGAGACCCGATCAAGGTATGTTTCAATCTGCCGTTGGGATGGCGCTCTATCCAAAAATCATGCAAATGATAGCCTTGCCAACAAAAAAGGGCCTGGAGAACATGATGGAACTGCCGGAAGGTATAGTCCAAAGGGACAATGACACGCCTAGTGCAAGTGCTTTCCAGTTCGAGTTCCACCTCAAACTCTGCAGCTCGGCAACGATAGGGGGAGGCCCCATAGAGGCTTGAGAGATCCTCTCCCAATTTTTCGTATACAACAAAATATCTTTTTGCCGGATCATTTTTCACTCTGATGTAGTCATCATTGATAACGGCTAACACCTGCTTCTGGAAAAGATGCTCGACTGTAAGGTCTTCTGCAAAGTATGTCACACGCGTGCATAGCTGATTCAACCTTGAGACAAGGGTGCGCCCTGCACTTTTGGTAAAAACAACAGGAGTCCCACAATCAGAGAGATAACGGTCGATGAGGTCAGGATCAATACATTCAAGCTCCAGGCAGGTGCGTATGCCATAGAGAAGCAGGTCTCCTAGGTTGTGTATGTCCTTGGCCTTGATGCCATACAGCACAAAGCCATACCTGGATGAATCATGGGCTACAACTATGGTGCGGCGGCGATTGACCTGTATGAGGTTGGCGCTCCATCGGAAGACAGGATCGATCCTTTCATCGGCAGCTTCAGCCTGTACCCCAATGTAGTCCAACAACTTCTTGGTACACTCCACTTGCATATCCAACCCTCCTCTTTACAGAGAGTCTAGCATACTATGCTGCACATGGTATTGTGTATCTCTTCTTGGGACGAAAGAACTTGGCTTGTATAGCTACCCCCTGATCACATATCTCAATAAGAGAGGTGATCATACTGATGTGATAAGAATCAACACCAATCAGCTTAACAAGGCTCGAACTCGACAATCCATGAACCTGATCAAGATCTCGAGGAGCTTTGTCTAAGAGGCTCTTTACAACCTATGGTCACTTCCCTCTGGGCAATCGATTTCTTGAGCCTTGGCATGTTCTGCATGTGGATTTACTACCTGAGTCCCCGGTACCCGTACCGGGGCATTCTCTTTCAACTCAAATCGGTCAGCCATCAAAGAAAACGCCATTATTGAGGATTGGAAATTCTTCCTGGTACCTCAAATCACCCCATTTCAGCGATTTCTGTAGAAAATGTAGAAGTTGTACCTGTTACCAATGATATAGGGAAGGATGTGGTTGTTGGGACGTTGAGGGGGTGGAGAGGACTAGGGTGTCGGGTTGTATTGATAGGGGGAATTTAGAGGGTTTGAGGGGAAGGTCTTCCCCTTCGCCTCTGTTGGCTTTTCACCTCCCCT
>CAYXYD010000320.1:0-1742 GCA_964469205.1 uncultured Sphaerochaeta sp.
TTTGGTCTGGTTCCTGCGAACATGTAACGGGTAATCTCAGGAGTAAAGACCTCCAGCACTTCATACAGGGAGATGACCTCTCCACTTGAGGAGGAGATTTTACCTCCCCTGCCCTTAATGCTGATAAAGTCATATTGGAAGGATACAGGAGGCTCGCCACCGAAGACTGTTACCATCTTCTTTGAGGTGTCAAACGATCCACCTTCACTATGGTGGTCCTTACCGGCAGGCTCGAAGTCCACCCCTTCATGGGCCCAGCGCATCGGCCAGTCCAGGCGCCAAGGGAGCTTGGCGTATGGGGTGGTGCGCAGGTCTATGGTCTCTGTCTTTCCTGAGTCGTCATCCCTATAGGTGACGCCCCATTCGCCGTCCCAACCAAGGACGGTGGTGTTGTCCTTGTCAGTAAACGAGGAGAATACAGAAACAGGCCACCAGTCCTCTTCGAGGGGTTCAGTGCGGAACTCGTCTAGGATAATGCGAATCTCGTCTCTCTTTTCCAAGGCTATGCGCATGCTTTGGGCATATTCGCTATTGCGATAGCGTTTGGCCTGATAAAGGTACTCAGGTTCCACCCCTACTACGGGCAGAATCTTCTCGACGTCCAGCTCGTTGGCATGGGCATAGTTGTCTGCCCTACCGCTGGTGTCGGGTACGAGGGTTATGGGTTTGCGTAGGAAGGTCTCCAGCAGTTCGGGCTGGGGCATGTTTTTGGGAACCTTTCGGAATACGTCGTAGTCATCCCAGCTGTAGATGAACCTGACTTTCTTTCCTTTGGCCCGAAGTGCCTTTACCACAAGGTCTACTGAGATGATCTCTCTGAAGTTCCCTATATGGACAGTTCCAGAAGGGGTAATGCCAGAAGCGCAGGTATAGCACTCCTTATCGCCCTTCTCACGAATAATCTTGTCGGCGTATATGTCCGCCCAATGTGTAGATACGTTCTTTTCGCTCATAGGGATGAAGTATAATAGAAAGAGGCAGAGTAATTCAACTCCATGTTGCAAAAACAAAAGCGGTAGGCGTATACTGTAGGTATGAAACGAGCAATAGTCATTTTGATCTGCCTCTTTTTTATAGTTCCGCTTTTTGCAGAAGCGGAAGCACAACCGGGTTCTGTAATCGAGAAGGGAATTGCTTCTTGGTACACCAGCGACAAGAGTGAAAGCCTCACCGCCAATGGGGAAATATTCGACCCCACGTCCCTTTCAGCTGCCCACAAGAGCCTGAAGTTCGGCACCTTGGTACGGGTGACCAACTTGGACAAGAATAAGAGTGTGGACGTAAGGATCAACGACCGAGGTCCGTTTGTCGAAGGGCGCATCATCGACCTGACCCCTGCCGCGGCCAAGCAGGCAGGCCTGCTTGATAGCGGCATTGCCAATGTTACCCTCACCTTGATATTCGCTCCCGATGTACCTGAATCCAAGTACAACAGAGCCGGTGATACCGGCTGGTACCAGATACAGGTTGGAGCCTATTCCTCATTGCTGACTGCCTACTCCCAGTATGACCGCCTGCTCAATGCAGGGCTGCGTCCCTACGCCGAGCAGTTGCCTGATACCAATGCAGTAAGGCTCACCGTAAGGTGGATACCTGCTTACCAGCTAGCTAAGACGGTAAAGGTGCTTGCTGCTTTAGGCTTCCCAGAGAAGGACACCCTCAAGAAGAGCGAAGACAATCCTTACAAATAGAAAAAGGGATCAGGACATACAACATTTCTTGTACTTCTTGCCACTTCCACA
>CAYXYD010000321.1:0-1725 GCA_964469205.1 uncultured Sphaerochaeta sp.
ATGGATATATGCACCTCTACAGGTAATAAACACCTTCGATGGTTCAAAAGATTGCTTGAGAATCACTTCGAAGGAATCATCGCTCATGCAACCTATGATATCTCTGCTGGAAAGATTGAGGGCATAAATAACAAAATCAAGACCCTGCGCCGCCAAGGATACGGCTACCCTCATGACGATTACTTCTTTCTTAGTATCTGTTTAGACAATATGAAGTGACCTCCCAGTTTGCAAATCGCGCATTCACCGTGCATACTGGGATAAACAAATAAACCTGTATGCGGCTATCGCATACAAATGGAGGCCACTTCAATGACAAATGTAATACACATAGGTATCGATGTCCACAAGGATAACTACTCGCTTTGCTCTTTCAGCTTTGCAACCAAACAATTGTTTGGCCAGACCAGGATTGCCAGTAAGGGCAGTCTGGTGATCAAATATGTACAGCGGCTGCAAAAGGAACAGCCTGGCTGTGAGGTCCTTTGTGGCTATGAAGCCGGTCCTACAGGATTTGGCTTGTCCCGGGAACTTGAGGCGGCAAACATAGCCTGTGTGCTCATGGCCCCGACGTCTTTACCCAAGGCTCCTGGCAACAGGGTGAAGACCGACCGCCTGGATGCCCAAGAACTAGCCAAGCACCTTGCGTGGGGAACCTATAGCGCAGTCCATGTGCCTACACCAGAGGACGAAGTAGTGAAAGACTACACAAGAATGAGAAATACCCGAGTCTTGGCTCAGAAGAAAGCAAAGCAGAACCTGTTGTCCTTCCTCCTTCGCACAGGAAGGGTATTTACTGAGGGAAAGACCTATTGGACACTAATTCACTTCACTTGGCTCAGAAGGCTGGAATTTGCAGACCCCCTTGCCAAAGAAACTTTCAACGAATATTTGCAGGAAGTGCTTGATCAGCAAGAAAAAACTGCGAGATACGATAGTAAAATTGAAGAAATTGCCAAACGGGAAGAATATAGGGAGATGGTAGCCAGATTACGCTGTTTCCATGGAATTGAGACCCATACAGCCCTTTCCCTAGTGGTCGAGATTGGAGATCCTTCACGATTTCCTAATGCTCAGGGTTTCTCTTGCTTTTTTGGATTGACGTCCAGTGAGGATTCCAGCGGGCAGCGGGAAAAAAGAGGGGGGATAACCAAAGCAGGGAATACCCGATTGAGGACACTGCTCATTGAAAGTACAAAGTCGACATTGCGTAGCAAAATGTATGGGAAGAAGTCAAAGAGGCTCCAAGCACGGCAAAGGGGGAATGATCCGGCGGTCATAGCGTACGCCGACAGGGCCAACCGAAGGTTGCATAAGGTATACAGCAATCTTACCTCTCGGGGAGTGCACACCAACAAGGCGACAGCAGCTGTGGCAAGAGAGTTGTCCTGTTTCATCTGGGGCATGATGACCGATAAAATCGAATAATACAAATACGGAAAGGGGCATAAAGCATGAGAGGGATTGATAGACAGGATAATCGGGCAACGATCCAGCTATCTTCGATACGACTATGTTGACACCCCAGAGGTGATTCACGATTTTAGACAGAAAGAGCTTTAGGCGGACCATTGGCCTGCATTAACCAATGTGCGAATATCAGAATGGTCAATTGCCGAAAACTGATTTCCTGTCTATCAATCCTTTTCATTTTCTCATACAACCAAGGAGCAGCGATAAGAAAAAAAAGAAAGTACTTGACAAAGGTCACATCATATCAGTCCT
>CAYXYD010000322.1:0-1709 GCA_964469205.1 uncultured Sphaerochaeta sp.
TTTTCCTCCAAGCTTTCCATCCGGCGCCTGCTTGCCGAACAAGATGGGATACTACCCGTATCGGATCATCCTGTCCACCCTCTTTTATGAATTAATCTAAAATAAATACGCAGCATAGCAATCTGATGGGAATTCCTGCCTTAGCATAGAGATTCTTACAACATACTTGCTCTGTATAGCTTGGAGACAACTAATTAAAAGTTTTTTCAAACCAAAAATCTTTTTTATTTTTTTTCAAACTTCCAAAATAATCTTAAATCTGAAAATATTTTTTCTTTTTTCCAAAAAATCTTTCCAATATTTTTCTAGCACGATGAGAACCAACAACAGAAATGTTCTAGAAATATTACAGTCTTTTTTCCACTTTGTTCGCATTGGTGTATATATGGTAGCATGATGACAGAAGTAGACACGAGTAATAATAAGATTAGAAAGTGGAGAAGTAGCTATGCAACACCAGCTAGACCTTACTATGATCACACAATATTTGAAAGATGGTCAAAACTCAGAAGCTTTCAAACTGCTTGAAAATCTGCACCCAACAGAGATTGTAGAGATACTAACTCCCTATTCAACCGAAATCATACAAGCAGTACTTTTTCGCTTTCCCAAACAACGAAGAGGAGCAATCTTTTGCGAGCTCAGCGATGCTGAACAAGCCGATATTGCCCAGTTGCTAGAAACCTCTGATTTGGTTTCCTTACTGAGAAGTCTCTCCCCTGACGACCAAGTAGACCTGCTGAAAGCTCTACCAGACGAACAGTACAATGCCGTACTGCCTGTGCTGGCAAAAAAAGAGCGAGAAGACCTCATAAAACTTGCCTCATATCCCGAAGGATCGGCAGGTGCGATAATGAACACCGACTACATCTCGTATCCCAAGCACCTCCTTATACAGGAAGTATTGCAGCGAATCCGCTTGGAAAGAGCACAAAAAGAAGCGATCTATCGCATCTATATATTAGATAATGACAGAAAACTCATCGGGACCCTTTCGGTAACCGACCTCATCCTCGCCAATCCCACAGCAAAGCTCTCTGAGGTCATGAAAACAAAAATTGTAAGCATTGATGTCAATGAAAACCAGGAAGAGGCTGTTTTCATGATGGCCCGCTATGACCTTGTCGCCCTACCCGTTGTTGATGAGTTCAACACCCTTCTGGGAAACATCACCCATGATGACGCCTTGGACGTCATCGAAGAAAAACGGACTAATGATATGGAACGGTTCATGGCCATTGTGGGTAAGCATGATGATACCACCTACCTGAAGACCTCCATCTGGACCCACTTCCGAAAACGTGTGGTCTGGTTGATCATCCTTGCCTTTCTTGGCCTCATCTCAGGCTCGATCCTAGAATCTTATGAAGGAACCCTGACAAGCTTGATGATACTCGCCTTCTATATGCCCATGCTTATAGATACCGGAGGAAACACCGGAAGCCAGGCAGCAACTGTGATGGTGCGAGCACTCGCCCTCAAGGAGATCACACCCAAAAACATATTCAGGATAATCTGGAAAGAGTTTAGGGTCTCTGTAATGCTGGCTCTCGTCTTGGCTATCCTCGCCTTCCTTCGGGTAGTGTTTATCTCAAATCCAGGGTCCATCCCTGAAGCCTTCATACTGACAAGCATCGGAGTAGCCATAGCGGTTGCCTTAGCGATCCAGGTAGTATCAGCTACCGTCATAGGAGCTTTGCTTCCCCTAG
>CAYXYD010000323.1:0-1692 GCA_964469205.1 uncultured Sphaerochaeta sp.
GAGACTGACAGGAAAATGTCTTGAGATTGATTTTGCCGCATTGGCAAGAGCCTATGGTGCTGACGGCTATGAGGTCACCACCATTGAACAGTTGCGCAAGGCATTTGCCAAGACTGTGCGCTCAGAGAAGCTCAATCTCATCGACATCAAGGTTTTGCCCGGGACCATGACAGAGGGATATGAGGCTTGGTGGAGGGTCGGGACAGCTGAAGTCTCCAGCCATCCTGAAGTAGTCCAGGCCGCTGAGAAGATCAGGCAGATGTCTTCAGAAGCAAAACAGTACTAGAAAACGAACATGGTTTTACCTCTTGTATGAGAGGTCAAATGGATAGCTAACGATAGGTATTACGAGGAATAGGAGGTTTCTGATGATCAACAAAGATGACATTAAACTTGCATGTGCACCGATAAACTGGACTAATGACGATGCCCCAGAACTTGGTAAAGAGATAACATACCAACAGTGTCTCAGTGAAATGGCCCTTTCTGGGTATCAGGGAAGCGAGATTGGGAACAAGTACCCTCGTGACCTGACTGTTTTGAAAAAAGCGTTGAAACTGAGGAACCTGGAGATTTGCAACCAGTGGTTCAGCTGTTTTTTTACCACCCGCCCACAGGCCTTCACCATTGAGAAATTCATTGAGACCCGTGACTTCCTCCATGCCCTTGGAACCAAGATCATCGGCGTGTGTGAAGTAGGTTTGAGTGTGCAAGGTGATCTCTCGGCTCCGCTGTATGAGAACACCCCAACTCTCACCGATGAACAGTTTGAAAAGATAGCAAGGGGTGTGGATATCCTTGGTGCACTTGCCCAGGAAAAGGGCATGACCGTAGCCTACCACCACCATATGGGGACCGGAATACAGACTCTCCAGCAGTATTCCCGCCTGATGGACATGACAGATCCCAAGCTGGTGAAAGCCTTGCTGGACACAGGTCACCTTACCTATGCAGGAGAGAGTGCTGTAGAAGGCTTCAAGAAGTTCATCGACAGGACAGCCCATATCCACCTGAAGGATCTTCGTAGCAAGGTGCACAGCCAGGTTGGACCTGAGAGGTATAGCTATGTAGGTTCTGTCATCAAGGGTGTGTTTACCGTCCCAGGGGACGGCGACATGGTTGACTGGGCTGGTGTATTCGACGTGATAAAGAACAGCAACTACAAGGGCTGGATCGTAGTGGAGGCCGAACAGGATCCTTTCCTCTATGATCCTTTGGAATATGCCCAGAAAGCCCGCGCCTTCATCAAGAAGGGACTCGATATATAAGCATTGGAGGCTAGTATGCAATTTGCTCTACATGGACTGCTCGTAAGATACTCCAACGTTGCCACTGACATTTCCTGCGCAAAAAGCGCAGGGTATGATGCAGTGGAACTTCATACTGACAAGTTGGACAGGTACCTCGCATCAGGATTTACTGGAAAAGATTTGAAGAAGATATTGGATAAGCACTCTATGAAGGTTAACTGTATCGATATCATCGGTGGTGTTGAAACCCAGGACCCTAAGAAGTTTGAAGCTGTACTAAAGAAGGCCGAGCAGTTGGTTGATGTTGCTGTAGAGATTGGCTGCCCTACCATCCAGCTCAACGCCTTTATGGAACTTGCTGAAGAATCCACACAAAAGAATATTGAACTGACTGCTGCCAATATCAGAAAGATCTGTGAGATCGGTAAAAGAAAAAACATCA
>CAYXYD010000324.1:0-1689 GCA_964469205.1 uncultured Sphaerochaeta sp.
GAGGCTCAATGAACAGGAAAAGTACAGCACAGCCAAGGAGGTTGTTGAACTTGGCTGCACTGATACGGCCATCCGCAGAGGCAGGACGAAGCTCAGATGCACCAGAAAAACGCTTCTGAAGTACATGCGATGGTATGAAAGTGAAGATATCTCGTTGTTCAGCCATCACAACAAGAATCACAAGCCGGCAACGACAAAACCGGAGGAGACGAGGAAGCTGGTCCAGCAGCTGTACAAGGACAAGTACTGCAATGCAAGCTTCACCCATTTTGCAGAGATCCTCAGAGAGGACCACAACATTTCCGTATCCGACGGGACACTGCATTCGATCCTGAAGGGAGCCTTATTCGTCTCTCCCTGCTCAAAGAAGGCAACCAAGAGAATGATGGAGAAGAAGTTGAGGCAGATTGCGAGGAAGGAGAACCTCAGCAAGGCTGAAAGCGAGCATGTCAATGCTGCATTTTGCATGCTTGATGATGCTGATGCGCATCCCAGGAGGCCCAGGAGCAAATATTTCGGCGAAATGGTCCAGATGGATGCCAGCTCCCTTGTCTGGGTTCCCGGCGCCGAGAAATGGCATCTCCATGTTGCCATTGATGATGCGACCAATGACGTGTTGGGAGGATGGTTTGATCTGCAGGAAACCTTGAATGGCTATTACTGCGTGCTATACATGATTCTTATCCTTTATGGCATCCCTTCCCTTTTTCTAACCGACAAGAGAACCGTCTTCGAGTACACCTTGCTCAGCAAAGCTGATGAGGAGAAGGATACCTTCACGCAATTCGCCGCTGCCTGCAATACCCTTGGCATTGGGATCGAGACAACCTCCATCCCGCAGCAAAAAGGGCGCGTCGAGCGGTTAAATAGGACACTTCAGGGCCGTATCCCGGTGGAGCTTGCCCGCCATGGCATCACTACCATCGAAGCGGCGAATGCCTTCCTTTGGGAATACTTGCCCAAGTTCAATGCACAGTTTTCCCTCAAGGACGACAAGGACCTTGAGACCAGCACCTTCATTGCGGCTCCTCCTGAGGCTGAGATTAATGTAATCCTGGCTGTGGTCACACGGCGATCCATCGACCCGGGGCACAGCATCCAGTACCACAATTCGTACTACCTACCCTGTGTCCAGTATTCGAACGGCCTGCGTCCTAAGTACTTCCAAAGGGGAACAAAGGCTCTTGTCATCAAGGCTTTCGACGAAACGCTGCTTGTCAACATCAAGGAGGAGCTCTACATCCTCAAGGAAATCGAAAAAAGAAGCACCCACAGCAAGGAGTTCGATCCCGAGCCCACACCCGCCCACAAGGACAAAAAGCAATACAAGCCGGCCCAGGACCATCCCTGGAGGACGAAGTTCCTCACCTCGAAAGTGCTCGAGACCCATATTGCCAAGTCCAGGGAGGACTACCAGGTATGAAACCATGGCCCAAAAACGAAAACCTGCACACGCTTGGAGAAGAGCATGTCTTCTCCAGCGAGGAGCTTGACCTGCTGACGCAACGCATCAACGAGGAGCTCGAATATGCTTCGTCCGACATCCTTCGGACCTGGGGAAAAAAATCGAATAAAACCCAGCATACTGATCACTGGAGGTTTTAGGGAGGAGGAAATTTTCATTTTCGGCTTACAGAAAAAAATTAAATTACTGGGCGTTGATACTCCTTCAGTGGATCTCGGTGTGCC
>CAYXYD010000325.1:0-1686 GCA_964469205.1 uncultured Sphaerochaeta sp.
GATCAGGTAGCGTTCTCCGTCATCAGCTTCAGGGACTTCATACACCTGTTTAACCGACCCTAAGTAAACTGGTACCTATAAAATGGACAGTTGAATAAAAAGGGCCCCCTTCCAAAAAGTAGACTCTGTCCAGCACCGAGTCTACTTTCCCTTTATACTGATGCTGTCTTATTTATGGGAGGCATCATGTCTAGAAATGGTTTTACAGAAGATCAGCTTTCAAGATTGCAACAGAACCCCTATGTTGTGAGTGTTTCAAAGGGTAGAATCCAGTTTTCAAAGTCCCTCCATGTCATGGTTGTCGAGAAAATTGCTGAAGGAGAGAGCCTTTCAACCATTCTTTTTGACGTGGGCATCAACGAACATTGGCTGAGTATGGGCCAAAAGCATAAGCTCAGAGATGCAGGAATTGATTCGGGTCGAAAATATCTAACAGAAGAACAGCAGCAAGCCCTCTCAAGGAACAAATACATATCCAAGGTTTCAGAGAAATCCATATTCTATACAGACGAGTTCTATAACGAATTCGCAAGAGAGTATGCAAAAGGGATGCAGGTGCAAAAAATTCTTAGAAGCATGGGAATCGATCCTTCCATCCTTGGGAAAAAGCGTAGGGAGGGCATCGTGGCAAGCATGAAACGATACCAGGCAAGAGCCGGCAATGACGCAGGACTTCATAAATTTCCACAGGGAAGACCTTCAAAGCAGTCTGCCAAGGTTAAAGACGAAAGAACACCAGAAGAGGTGTTGGAATACCTCAGGCAACTAAATGCATATCTGGAGCAGGAAAACGAGTTCCTAAAAAAAAACGACTTTATCGACGAGGGACACAAGGGGAAATAGAGGTCATTCCGTCCGAGAAATATGTACTCATGCAGTCAGTGGTGGAAAATGGCAACAACCTCATCAACATCGCCTGGATGTGCGAAGCCGCGGGGGTGTCGCGCAGCGGTTACTACAACTGGGTGGGTAGCAAGGGCAAGAGGGAAGAGAGGGAGCTGCAGGATCTCAGGGACTTCGCGCTTGTTGGGGTCGCATTCCTTGCAAGGGGGAAATACAAACGTGGTTCGAGAGGCATCTACATGAAGTTCTGCCATGACGGCATTGTCATGAGTCGGAAGAAAATTGTCCGCCTGATGCGCAAATACGGGCTTGCATGCAATATCAGGGGTGCCAACCCCTACCGTAGGATGATTAAGGATCTAGCCACAGACGACGTGGCCCAGAACCTCGTGAACAGGGAGTTTGAGAAACATGGAGCAGGAAAGGTAATCCTCACTGACATTACCTATCTCTTTTACAATCACGGGAAGTGCATATATCTGTCTGTCATGAAGGATGCCTACACCAAGCAGGTATTGGCCCATGCGCTGTCGGTATCCCTGAAGGTAGATTTCGTTTTGGTGACGGTCATCCTACTCATGGAAAAGCATGGCGATATCTTGGCCGAGAACCCCTGGGTCCATTCAGACCAAGGTGGCCATTACACAAGCGTCCGTTTCTTACAGCTGCTCAAGGACAGTGAACTCACAAGGTCCATGTCAAGAAAAGCCAACTGCTGGGACAATTATCCTAGAAGTATAGTTATCCGAGAAGATTTATCTAAGGTATCATAGTCAAAACAGTTACTGCAAATCTTCTCAGATAATGATTACCCTCATACAATGGAAGCAAGACCATTTTGGA
>CAYXYD010000326.1:0-1676 GCA_964469205.1 uncultured Sphaerochaeta sp.
TGACAACCAGGGTAATGATGATGGCCACAGGCCAGGGGAAGCTGGCTAGGGCGAAGATCATAAAATACCCTGCCATCATGAAGATATTGCCATGGCGAAGTTGATCAGTCTAAGAATGCCGTACACCAGCGTATAGCCGATGGCGATCAGGGCGTAAGCTCCTCCAAGGGAAATATCTGTCAGGCAGTGCTGCAGGATGGTTGTCATACTCATCAGAAGTTCTCCATATCCGAACGTAGTGTTCCCAATAGAGGAGAACGATTCGCTTTTCGATGGGGTTAGAGGCCAAGGTATAGTAGCATGTGCTTACTATGGGGGAAATAAAGGAAAGGGGGAATACAAAACAAGAGAAGAGAGAAACAGAAGGCAAAAACAGATACAGAGATACACATACGCATATAGTATAAGGAAAGAGTGGAAACCAACTTCTTTGCACCCTACTCCACCAACCAATATGATCGGAGTGGAAGCAGGGAAAGTGAACCGTACCATCCATAAAAAAGACAAAGCCAGAACCAACAAAACAAGGAAATAAAGATAGGCTGAAAACAAAGCGAAACCTAAAAACATCCCATGAGAACAAGGGATGTCGGGATGGTCTCCCATCCCGACAAGACTTAGACCAATTGGTTATTTGACACTTACAGTTTTCAGGAACTTGAACTGACCGTCCTTGACTGTCTTGATGAATGCCATGTCTTTATCGGCATCACCATTGATATCAAAGGTAATCTTTCCCGTTACACCTTCAACAGACACACCGGCAAGAGCATCACGAATGGCAGGACCCTTAGTGGAGTTAGCCTTTTCGATAGCCTTCATGGCTGTGATGTACGCATCGTAGCCAAGAGCGGAAACAGCGGGGATGATCTCATCCTGCTTGTTCTCTACCAGGTAAGGCTTGAAGCCCTTGATAAAGGAAGAAGCCTCTACAGTAGCAGGGTCAGCATCGTCAAAGAATGTGGAAAGGACAACGCCTTCGGCGCTGATGCCAGCATTCTCGATGATGGAGGAGTTTTCCCACGTGTCGCCTGCCATGATCTTGGCATTCATGCCAAGCTCACGAGCCTGCTTGATAATAAGAGGCGCGGTGGCAATGGATGATGGGGCAAAGATTACATCGGGGTTTGCTGCCTTGATATTGGTCAGGATGGACTTGAAATCAGTGGTGTTGGTCTGGAAGCGCTGTTCGCTAACCACGTCCCCTCCGAGTTCCTTGAAAGCCTTCCTGAAGAAGTTGCCAAGGCCAGAGGAGTAGTCATCCCCTAGCTGGGTGATGATAGCGGCCTTCTTAGCACCTTCCTGCCATGCATAGTTAGCCATGATGGTTCCCTGGAAAAGATCGAGGAAACATACGCGGAAGTAGTAGTCGTTACTCTGGGTAACCTGGGGGTTGGTGCAGGAAGCACCAATGGCTGGGATCTTGTTATCGAGGAAGATGTCACCAGCTGCAATGGATACGCCAGAACCATAAGAGCCGATGATGACAGAAGCACCGCTGGAGATGAGACTCTGGGCTGCCGTGACAGCTTCAGTCTTGTCAGATTTATTGTCAGCTTCGACAAGTCTGACCTTATATGTCTCACCGTTGATCTGAACAGTAGGATAGACGACGTTGGCATACCGTATGCCCTAGACTTCCTGGTATCCACCACCACCGTTCTCACCGGTTAGGG
>CAYXYD010000327.1:0-1656 GCA_964469205.1 uncultured Sphaerochaeta sp.
TTTCGACCTGTGCGGATGGAATAGGCACTAAGCAGCTCGGATAGAGGTTATTTCTCTCCCTGCCGACTTCAACGACATGGAGAGCTTGCCCTCGTATAGCCATGGGTCCAGAGTGTTGTTCATTTTCAATGTAGTCAGGAGGGCAAGAGCCCCACTTCCTTCAAAGGACCAGCTCATGCCATTGTGTTTTTGCCTTTGGGCGACTAGACAATCGTTGGATTTTTCACTCGTATTGCTTGAAATTCTGAGGTTTCTGGATCTGCGTGCGGCATGACAGGTGATGTTAGGCTTCTTTCTCCCAAGGTAGGCCGTCATCTTCTCCACATACTCCATGTTTTTGATGCTTTCTTCAGGGATCGTTTGTATGTAGCCTATGGCCTCGTCCACATTGCCTGGCCATAGGATCCTGAGAATATTCCGTATGGTCTCCTGTTTCTCCTCCTTATTCATCTTGAATGCCATGCTCGAGAGCTCCCTGATGCGCTTCACAAGATGGTACCAGTCCAGGATCAGCGAATAGGGGCGGTAGTTGAAGTATTTGTCTACATTCGCCTTTATGTTCTTGGCACCGTCTGAGAAGAAGATGAGATGTCGGTTCTCCATGAGCTTGTTTTCAAGAAGGAATGCCACCAGAAGCCTGAATGCACGTTCCATCCCGACTGCCGTGATGACATAGGCCCTGCCATCAGCCTGTATGTGGATTACCGTATTCTCGACAACCTTCCGCTCCTTTTTGCCACCGTCCTTTCTCTCATCCTTCTGGTGCTTCACCCCTACATCATCGATGCTGATCATGCACGTCTCGGATGCCTGGGCCTCCATGCCTTCGGCCAGCGGGATGTTGCAAATCTGCTCTTCCTCTGGTCTTCCTGTGTTATAGGTGTCTATCAGGTCTGAAATTATGGAATTCCACTGCCCATCGGATTTGTCTGTGACCTTTGGCTTGGTGATGCTGGGGGGCAGTTTCTCGGTATTGAGGGGGATTGCAGTTTCAGGATCAAACTCATTGGCTCTGAGAATTGAGGATGCAGTATCCGAAAGGACTTCGGATACACGTTTGCTTACGCTCTCCGCATGGTCTGCGATCGTGCGATGATGGAAAAGCTCTTTCACATCCCTATGCATCACTCGATTGAGGAGACTCGCACAATCCCTATAGCTCGTCATTGTCACCAGTGTGAGGAACAGATCCTCAAGGGAGTGACTGACAAGCCTTTGTTTTGGCGTGAGGAAGGTGTCGAAATCATTATCGACTGTTAAGCAGAATCGGCCTATTTCTGAGTCGACGGCTCTTTTTTGGCTTTTTTTTTCACCTCATCACTAGCAAAGACAGCCTCGGCGAACTCCTTCTCCGCCTCTTTCCGTATGGAAATGAGTGCCTTCTCATACTTGTCGACATCATTGAGAAGCCCTTTCATCGTTTTCCTGTCGATATTGTCAGGATGCGTAAGGTCGCACTCCGTGGAGACGGTCTTCTCAATGACGGTCCCGTCAGCAAGCGTTGTCCTTAGCATGCATTCAAGCTTTGCCATTCTCGTTGCCTCCTGTCTTCCTTGCCGCAAGCTTCTCCCGTTCCCTGGATAGGATCTCCTCTGGGTCGCCTTCATTGAAGGCTGCCCTTAGGTAGGGAAGCCTTTCGGAGGGAACATATCCGAA
>CAYXYD010000328.1:0-1635 GCA_964469205.1 uncultured Sphaerochaeta sp.
CCTGAACCATGTAAACAGCATTCTCATCCCCCCCGAACCGTGCGTAGTCAATCCCTTCCTGTCTGCGCAGGAACATCTTCTCCCTGCCCGCGACGGCTTCGGCCATGATCTCGTCATACGATCTGCTATCGGGTATGATGGACACCGGCTCCCTTGCCATGCGAAGCTCGAACGATGGCTCGTCCGTAACACACGGAGCAAGCAGTTCATCCGACAAGATGGAGTCTGCATCCTGCCTGGGAAACTCTCCCAGTACATTCACCCTGTAAACATCACTCTCTTTTCCATATTCTCTCCCTAATTTCGCCTGCTGCTTGCCTGAATAGTATTTAGAAACCGGAGTTTCTTCAGCATTCCAATGAAGTTTGCACCAATCATCCTTGTCAGGGCCATAGAAACAGCCAAAGAACTCACTTGCCCTCTTGGACGGGTTTCCTATGGCTATCAGGCTGTTTTTCGGACTGGTCAGGGTGGATTTATACACCTCCCACATGTCGCGATTTACGCCGGAAGCCTCTTCTATGATGATCAGCATGTTTTCTTCATGCTGGCCACGGGCGCTATCGCTGTCCCTCGATGCCTTGAGCATACACCCCCAGATATTCTGCTTGCGTCCCAATATGCCGAAACCAGTTTCCGAAAAGGTAAACAATTTCTTGAGAATCGGATTGGCACCGGGATTTTCGTTTATGAGCTTCTTGGCCTGGGACAGCCAGATATCCTTGCACTGGGCCATGGTGGGAGCGGTAACAATCAGCTTGGTGTTTCTATTGTACAGACACCGCCACATTCCGCCAAGCGCAGTGGTAAAAGTCTTCCCCGGCCCCATGCCGGAACGACACGCTATCATCCTTTCCTGTGCCTTTATAGCATCAAAAAGCTCTTTCTGCTGGCTTGTCGGAGTAACCCCAAGCTCGTCGGCAAAGGCGTAGATATCATTGGTGATATACTTGATATATTCCTCAAACGGGTTGCTTCGTGTGCGCGAAGAAAGGATCATGGCATATCCTCTTCGTGCAGCACCTTCCTGCCCTCTTCGCTGCCCAGCACAGCCGCTTCAAGCAACTCGTCCTGACTCTCTATCGACTGCCCCTTGGTAAGCCCCAACAGTTCAGCTTCCGTTCTTAGCGCTGCAAGCTCAATGCGCCGGTCGTCATTTGCCCTGCACCTATCAGCAAGATCCTGTATACGCGCTATATGCAAGCTTCTGGCCACCTCATTATCCTGGATACGAGCATTATGGAAGGTTTTAGCCGCTATATCAAGCATTCCCACTGATTCGGCATGTGTAAATTCACAGTCCCTTACCATGTAGGACAGTGCATAGTTCGTACCCCCTATCTTAAGCATCTCGGCCATTTCCATTACCATGTCATACTCAAACTGTAGCAACTGCTCAAAAGAAGGTGTTAGTTCCACATAGGCAGTCAGTAATTGACTATTGGTGAAGTCGCCTTCGGGGGTAATCAGGTATCCGGCACATCCCCACCTGCCCACAGGCAGCTTGTCAAACCTCTGATCGGGGTTGGTTCCTTTTTGAAATCTCAGTCTCAGGATGGAATCGATCTTCTTGAATAGCTTCTGGTGTACTCCAAGATCCTTTTTATCTAGCTTCCTTGGATTTAGGGAAAAGTT
>CAYXYD010000329.1:0-1614 GCA_964469205.1 uncultured Sphaerochaeta sp.
AGGATAAGGGACCGAAACTCGGACCCTTTATCCGCACCTGTGGCAAGGAGAAGACACTTTCCATCCTCAATCGATATTAAAACAAGCAAAACATAGCTTACTATTTTGGAGGTATCTATGAAAGTTCTTATGATCAACGGAAGCCCGCATGAAAAGGGCTGCACCTATACTGCCTTGAGTGAAGTTGCCACTTCCCTAACAAAGAAGGGCATCGAAAGTGAGATCCTCTGGATCGGCAAAGGTGATATTCACGGCTGTAGTGCCTGTGGTTCGTGCAAGACAACAGGAGTCTGTATCTTTACCAAAGACTTGGTGAATGAGGCTGTGATCAAGGCAAAAGCCTGTGATGCCCTTGTCCTAGGCTCGCCTGTCTATTACGCCTCCGCAAATGGAGCGGCGAGTGCATTCTTTGATAGACTTTTCAGGGTTGTCATCAAACACATGGCATATAAGCCGGGTGCCTCTGTTGTATCTTGTCGTAGGGGAGGGGCCAGTGCCACCTTTGACCAACTGAACAAGTATTTCACCATCAGTGAGATGCCTGTTGTCTCTTCAACCTACTGGAACAGTGTCCATGGCAATACTCCAGACGAGGTGCGTCAGGATCTGGAAGGCTTGCAGGTCATGCGCAACCTTGGCTCAAACATAGCTTGGTTACTACAGAGTATAGAGGCTGGAAAGGCAAACGGCGTTGCCCTTCCAGAACGTGAAAAACCTATAGTGACAAGTTATATCCGCTAGAAAAAGAGCTGCCCCCTGACAGGAAGAACTTTCCTGTCAGGGGGCATACTACCACTTCTTATTTCCTGTTTTCTGTTTTGTTCTTCTTACTCTTTACTATGCAATATTCTCCTTTTTATTGTACGTATATGCTTTGTTATGATAATGTATATAGCATAGATGTACAGAAGGTGATGCAATATGACCGATGATGAGACTACGATCATGCAGATAGTAAAAGCCAACCAGGGGATTGTTACGACCACGCAAGTAACGGAAGCAGGGATCCCGAGGCGTTGCCTCGGTGCCATGGTCCAGTCAGGAACGCTGCACAGGGTGGACCGAGGCATCTATACACTCCCTGAAATCTGGGAGGACGAATTATTCTTTCTGCAATACCGTTTTTCAAAAGGCATTTTCTCCCATGAAACCGCGTTGTATCTTCACGGAATGACCGATCGTACACCGATGCGATATACGATGACGTTTCCTTTCGGTTACAACACTGGTAACGTTAAGAAGCGAGGTGTTGTGGCAAAGCTTTCCACTGAAGAAGCGTATATGTTGGGTATCATGACCTTGTCTTCCCCAAGTGGCAATCCAATCCAAGCATATGATATTGAGCGTACCCTCTGCGACATTGTCAAAGCACGCCATAAAGCTGATATCCAAGTGGTCAATCAGGCAATGAAGATGTATGCCGCCTCACGTGACAAAAACATTGCCAAACTCATGAACTATGCCGATATACTTCGGGTGAAGCCGAAGGTTCTTACCTATATGGAGATTCTTCTATGAAGACCAACAACTCCAGGCACCATGAGAATCAGCATCTTACTCTAGGGACATAAAAAAGGTGGCCTCAGCCACCTTTTTACATTCTCTCTAGCTCTC
>CAYXYD010000330.1:0-1614 GCA_964469205.1 uncultured Sphaerochaeta sp.
AGCTCTGAGTGATTCCTTGGCTTGTGCCAAGATTTATCTTGCCGCCAATGGTCTTACCTATCAGCAATATTGAGGTAGGACCAAAGTCCAAGACACTCCATTCATTTTTTTCTGTAAAAAAATTTTGCTTTAAACGGAACAATCAAAGCTCAAAATAGGCTTTATGCCCTTCATTATCTTCCATAAGTATCTATACACAGTAAACATACTCGGGGTTTCTACCTCATAATGCCCACAATGTACAAACGTATTGTAAACGTGGTCTCTTGTAAAGAGTAATGTCCTCTTAATTGATTCTTCTTTTTCTTCATTAGCTTGCCTCCAATAGTCTTATGGTAATATCCTGCAGGCCGAACTCTTCTTTGAAGCATTTCAAAGGGGTAAAGCCATTGAGAATCTTTCTTGGGTAGGTATTCATCCAGTCTTGTATTTCCCTTATATTTTTAGCCTTGATGAAAGCGAAATCAGTCCCTTTAGGAAGGAATCGCCTTATGATCCCGTTGTAATTTTCATTCGTGCCTCTCTCCCAGGAGGAGTAGGGATGGGCGAAATACAACGTGGTCCTGTTCATCTTGGTCAGCACCGACCTCTCCAAGCCCAGGACATCGGAGAACTCGACTCCATTGTCGAATGTAACCGATAAGAAGACTTTGCGGAACAAACGGCTGCCGAACTGCCTCTCTATCTTGTCGAAGGCTTCCCTTACGGACTTCGCTGTCCTATCCGGAATCTTGATTATTATCTCCATTCTGGTCTTACGCTCCACAAGCGTCAGCAGGCATTCCTTTGACCCATTCTTATTGCTGTAGACTGTGTCTCCCTCCCAGTGGCCGCCCTCCAGGCGCTTGTGGACCTCCTTGGGGCGGTTCTCTATGGACCGGGCTGCAAACTCCACGTTAGAGTGCCTTCTAAGGCTCCTGTGGCCATTGCTACGCTTCATCTTGCCTTTCCTTGGCAAGTCCTCAATCGTGACATCTGGGATGTCCCCGGCCTCTATCCAGTTGTACAGGGTCTTCTCGCAGATCCTCAGCCCCTCCGGCCAGGCACCTTTTTCATCCAGCTTTTGCAGCACGGCATAGGGGCTGTACCTGTGCATTAGGATCAGAACAGATATCCTTTCAACCAGTTCGAAATGCTTGCCCGACTTGGGCATCGGCCCCTTGTACTTCATCTTCTCCTCTGCATCGACCTGGGCATGGTCTGCATTGTACTCAGTGCGCGAAAAGGGGATGTCTCCAAGTACATGCTCTACCATCCCTCTCGCAAGCTCCCTGCTGATCGTCTTGGGGCTCTTCTGAAAGATCTTCCCCAGTACTGTAGGGCTGCGTTCTTTTCTGTATTTGTTGCTGCCAGCATAATAATATTGGAGCTTCAGCCTTTCGCCCCAGGTGAAATGACTTCCCTTACAGTGCTTTTCCAGTGTAAACTGCCTACGTCCCATGGTTTCTCCGTGTTTTTCTTGATTTGTGGTTAAATCAATGATAGCACGTTTACCAGGGGACTCTTTTTTTTGTCCTTTTTCTCTTTTTTTAAGTGGACACCTTATCTTACTGCTCACCCTATGTTTGACAACCCATGTTTAAATATTGAAAAACGGGTAAAAATGCAGTATAA
>CAYXYD010000331.1:0-1612 GCA_964469205.1 uncultured Sphaerochaeta sp.
TAGCATCAAAAGGCTTGCCGGTGTTTTGTGCGAGCATGTACGCTTGCAAGAGTTTGTTAATCTCAGCCATCTGTTCGCTTTCAGGGCCTTTGGCCTTAGGTTCCTTCTCAATATCCATGATCGTCTTGAACTTGGACCAGGGAAGGTCCAAGTCCATACGATCAAGGAGAGAGTAGAGGGCCATCGCGATGGCCACCTTCGGCTCTTTAGGTAACACAAGAGCAGAATAGGAACGCTGTAAAAGAGAGGCGATGATGGAGTAGGACGTAAGGGCTGTGCTGGTGATGGCCATCCCTCCAGTACTGGTATCCCGGTAGAGGATGAAGCCCATTGCAGGAAAGTCCGATTCGAGTAGCTCGCCATGAGTGACTTCCATCATATAGTCGTCAGGTTCTGCAAGGGAATACCCGATAAGGTTTCCTTCCTCTGTGATAGACCACTTTCCACCAAGCAGAGCAACATCAAAATCCTTCAAGGTGAACTCCTGCCAGGTATACAGCACTTGGTTGCCCCTGTGCATGACCAAAGGCAGGGTGGAGATCTCATCCAACATGAAGAACTTGTTGTAATACGTGTTGATTATCGAATCCAAGTTACCATACGGTTCAAAGAGACTACTGTAGAAATTGAAGTCTGACCGCGTAAGCGAATTAAACCTGAGGATGCCTGCTGTCTGCAGACACTCCCCATTACTGAGCATAAGGGTGAGATAGTGCTTGCCTCGTGATTCCCCGCTTTTTTGCATGTCTGAGATACCAGTCGAGTACAAAAGATGCTCCATGCCGCTGAGCTGATCGATTATGGTCAGGAAGTCATCCTCAAGCTTCTCCTTGATCACGTAGAAACACCAGAAAGCTGGGGTTTCCTTCAAGGATGCAAAGACCTTCTTGGCCTGGCTGGACAACACAGCCTCATGCTTACCCATGAGCTTCTTGATAGCCTTGGCATCAGTTGTGACCAAGGACAAGAGGTAGTTGCCAGCACTCATGTTGCCATATCCTGCAGGATAGCGAGCATTGTTATCCAGAGCTGTAATCTCTTGGAGAGGTTTCTTCAGGTCCTTGTTGTCCCTTCCCCAGTTCATGATGAGGTTTTCAACCTCATCAAACCCTTTGCTATAGGTCTTGCATACTTCTTTGAGAGCTGTGTAGTTCATACCCATATTCTACAGGAGATGGAGGGAATGGCAAGCAGTAAAAACCCATAAAGGCCCAAGTACGATCCAATACAAGCAAGTACCCTGGTGGATATACAGACCAAAGGTACATTCGCCAGAAAGATCAAACCCTATGACCAAACAACACGGCCCTTGTACAGTTGTTCCCGGGTAGGAGGTGCTATAGGGCCTTCACCCCTGCAAACAAGCTATAGAAGGCATCACTGCCCTTGATGGCATAGGTGCCATTCTTCACCTCTGCAGCCTTTGGGCGAGCAGAGAGTGAGCAAATTCCCCGGGTGCAGAGGATCTTCTTAGTGAAGGTGCTGAAGACTTCTATGAAATCTTCAGCATCAGGATATGCTTCTTGGATGAGAAGGGGAAACAGCTTGAGTATCTCAATGGCATAGCTACGCACAGGAAGCCAGTCTTTACCCTTATGGAAGAGGATCCAGA
>CAYXYD010000332.1:0-1605 GCA_964469205.1 uncultured Sphaerochaeta sp.
ACATCCGTGTCGAGGCTGTCTACCAGGGAAAGGCCAGTGATGTCCTGACCAAGCTGAAAGCCATCTTCCAAAGCGGGACCAACACCGGCCTACCTGACCTTGTGCAGCTCGATGGTTCGGGTGTGCTGGATATCAGGGACAACAAATATCTCATCAGCATGGAAGGATTGGCTAACCAAGACGCTTTCGATCTCTCTGAAATCCTCGACAGTGCAAGGCTATCAGTCACGTACAAGGGCGAGATGATAGCCATGCCCTTCAACAGCTCGACTATCATGCTGTACTACAACAGGAGTGCTTTCAATGAGGTTGGTATACAACCACCTCCCAGAACACTGGATGAGCTAGCCCTTGCAGCTGTAAAACTGAAAAAAACAGACGATAAGGGTAAGGTCCTGCGCTATGGTATTGCCAATGTGCCAACCACCTATGAGCTCATTGTCTGGCTTGGTCATCAAAACGGAGTAAGCTACCTCACTGACAAGGAAAACGGGCATACGGGCATACCGACAAAGGTCCTGTTCCATGAAAACGGGACCATGCCGACCTTCCTCACCAAATGGAAACAGCTCTATGAAACGGGTTCCCTGGAAAATCTGACCAGCGATGTCAACGGGGCCTTTGCCAGTGGAAGGGTTGCCATGATGGTAGGATCGACAAGCAATCTCAGTACGATCATACGCATGATAGGGGACCGTTTCGAACTGGGGGTTGCCAACTTCCCCATGGTTGATGAACAAGCAACAGGGGGTGTAAATGTCGGAGGAGGAGCACTCTATGCTCTTGATACTAGCAGGGGAAATGAGAAGGCAGCATGGGAATTCGTCAAGTTTGCCACCTCTCAAGAGCAACAACTAGCATGGCATATGGCAACCGGATACTTCCCTGTAAATACAGGGACCTATACTATGGAAGCTTTTCAGACCCACTTGGAGGAGAATCCGCTCTACGGGGTTGCTATCAGACAGTTGAAAAAAAGCAATCCCAAGCTACAGGGAGTGTGGATACCTAGTGCCTACCAGGTGTACTACGCATTCCAGACAGGCATCCTGAAGATGCTGGTCGAAGACAAGAGTCCTCTCCAGACCAGCAAAAGCCTGGAGAAAGAGATTAACTCCTACCTCGAGGACTATGTAAGGATGACTCAATAGGGAGAATAGCAACCAGCACCTTCCCTTGGAACTTAAGGTTTCGGCCATTAGACAAGCAAAGCTAGTTGGTGAGTACCTGCTTACGCTCTAAAGCGACAACGGTCCTTGAAGGTGCAATACAAGCAACCTTTTCCTGGACACTCCTGGAAGTTGTCATTGGTCTCCAACTGCTTGATATGCCAGACGAAATCTTCCAAGCGTTTTTCCATAGTTTCATCCAACTTGTGCCTATATTGACGCAAGAGCTCGTTGCGACGCTTCTGGCCTGTCGCATCATCACCTCCCATGCATATGTTGATTCCAATCTCCTGCAGGGTGAAGTCGAGTTCCTTCATTCCTGTAATTCGGTTGACATAGACAACATCCTCATCAGTATAGAGACACTGTCCTCCATCTGTGCGGCTTTGGGTCTTGAGAAGACCCCGCGACTCGTAGTAACGGATGGTCCGTACCG
>CAYXYD010000333.1:0-1598 GCA_964469205.1 uncultured Sphaerochaeta sp.
GCAAAGTTCAATGTCCATGAGGTTGTCGCAACCATTATGATGAACTGGATAGCATATTGGTCGGTCTACTACTTTGTCCCTGCCTTCTTGAAGGGACCTTCGCTTGAGACAGAGTCTGCGAGCATTGCCATAGAACAGACCCTGCGTTCCCCTTGGCTTACCAGCATCTTTAAGGGATCCTACATGAATCTGGGATTTTTCGTAGCTATCGGCTCTGTCCTCGTCATCAAGTTTATTCTGGACAAGACAACCTTAGGCTTCGAACTGAAGGCCGTAGGGTCAAACAGGGATTGTGCTGAGTATGCAGGTATCAAGGTCAATAAGAGTGTGATCCTCTCCATGATGATCGCAGGAGGACTTGCAGGTCTTGCAGGACTTACCTTCTATACCGGGTATTCTCGCAACATGCAGATCGGAGTGCTTCCCTCCCAAGGTTTCGACGGAATTGCAGTCGCCTTGCTAGGGGCGAGCAATCCCATAGGTGTATTCTTCAGTGCTCTTTTCTTTGGTATCCTGCAGTCCGGAAAGGGTTTCATGAACGCCATGACCAGTGTCCCTCCCGAAATAGCCGATACCATCATAGCTGTCATTATCTACTTCACGGCAACCAGTATCATGTTCAAGCGTATCTGGGGAGCTCTGTTCAAAAGGCTTTCACGAGACAAGAAGGACAAAAAGGCCGCCGCTGATGAAGAAGCAAATAAGGAGGTGAAATAATATGTGGGTAACCCTTACACAGATTCTTCCCTATGCAATAGCCTATACCATCCCTATGCTGGTCACGTCCTTAGGAGGGCTGTACAGCGAACGAAGCGGTGTGACAAACATAGGTCTGGAAGGCCTTATGCTTGTCGGATACTTTGCTTCAGCTATCACCATCAAGCTGACAGAAGCTACCTTGGGCGTCAGCGCCTTACCGGTAGGGCTTCTTGCTGGCGTCCTTGCCGGGGCAATCTTTGCCCTGTTGCATGCCTTCGCCTCCATAAACCTACGAGCGGATCAGATTATCAGTGGAACGGCCATCAACATGTTGGCAGCAGCCCTTACTGTCTATCTTGCCCGTACCATTTCAGGAAGTGGAAACGTGCGTATCTTCATGGGTATTGTTCGTACGAACGTCCCGTTCCTCTCGAAGATACCTATTCTTGGGCCTCTTTTCTTTAGCCAGACCTACTGGACAACCTGGTTATGCTTGCTCATCTGGGCACTCTCTTGGATTTTGCTCTACAAGACATCCTTCGGCTTGCGCCTCAGGGCTTGTGGAGAGCATCCCTCAGCTGTTGCTTCTGCTGGTGTCAATGTGCATTTCATGCGTTACTTTGGAGTAATCATGAGTGGAGCTCTTGCCGGTCTTGGTGGCTCTGTCATCCTGATCACCTACTCTGGCGAGTTCAACGGAACCGTTGCTGGTTTGGGATTCCTGTCTCTTGCTGCCTTGATCTTTGGGCAGTGGAAGCCTCTTGGTATTCTTGGTGCTACCTTCTTCTTTGGTATCGCCACCACCATTGCCAACGTTTCACAGGTCAGTCCTGCCTTGAAGATCATACCACCGGTAATTTTCAAGGTATTCCCCTATATTGCTACCTTGCTTGCCTTGG
>CAYXYD010000334.1:0-1594 GCA_964469205.1 uncultured Sphaerochaeta sp.
ACTAAAGGAGCCTTTTATGAAAAGAACCTCTGTCTTGCTCGTACTGTTTTTGTTTATACTATTCTCTTTGACCGCGGCACCCGACTTCATGCAAGCTGACCTCCTTATGGATTTGGAAGAGTTCGCCCGCTGTGAAACAGAGCTTATGGTGCAAAAAGGCCTTGCCTCCACCGATAAGGAACAGGCTGAAGTGCTGTGGCGTCTCGCTCGCCTACAGGTCTCCATCGGTGATGAACTGCCTGATAACGACAAAGATGCCAAATACATCGAGTATGAAAAAGGGGAAGCATATGCCCTCGCTTCCATCGAGAAGTATCCCAATGCACTGGCCTACCTCTGGAAATCATCCAACAGCGGACGATGGGGCCAGACCAAAGGGCCTCTGAACGCCCTAGGCAAAGCCAAGGGTATGGTCGAAGACCTTACCATGGTAGTAAACGATTTCAACACCCTCGATTCCACTGAGACCTGGTATGTGCTTTCCAGCCTCTATGATGAACTTCCTGGTGGCTTCATCTCATTTGGTGACAAGACGTGGGCCATCAGTTACATGCATAAGGCTATGGAGACGCTGCCTACAAAACTACTCTACCCTGGCCATTACAAAAAGTTTGCTGAAGAACTCTACAGCCGCAACTGGAGTGCCTCCAAGCGTGCTAAGAAGTTCAAGAAAATGGAGAGCGACTGGAAAGGATCAGCAACCAATGTTGAAAAATACCGCTATTATGAAGGGAAAAATGATGGCAAGGTACAACCCTTCTACTCCTCTGTCCTCCTTACCCAGATGAGTGACCGCCAGGAAGCTGTTATGGTCCTCTCCTACATCAAGGCCAAACACCAGATATTCAAGAATCTCCAGCCCAGCGATGCCCAGGAGATGGCTGACATAGAGGAGCTCTACAGCGAGTGGACATAAGGTTTGGAAAAGGCTACTGAAGGCTTTCCTAAAAAAAGATAAGAAAGAATTGTATCAGGATGACCAGCGCTCAAAGCCTTGGTCATCCTGTTTCTCTGTGATGGCTGAGGTAACAATTGGTATTTCATAGCAATGCAGCTGAATATGTGAAACATCGTAAAACATGTAATTATAAACTGACACTTTATATTTACAGGTTTTATGTAGATCAAGAAAACAAAATCAAACCTCGTATATCCTGCTTAAAGCTGAATTAATGAAATTTTCGAGTCAAAAGGCTTTCAGTATCCACATGAAGGTTAATTTGCTAGGAAATTATTTTATCACTTACTCAGATATTGTTTACCAGCAAATGCTTTGAGATTTCTATATGAGCATTTGCAGTGTGAAATGTATGTAGTATGGCTTGCGTACCTACCAGCATAGTATCGAATTGTTTGGTTTTGCTTTTCCTACGTAAGAGAAGAGTTATGGTTCCGGTATCGGGAAGTGACAACAAGTTCCCTTTCAAGAGAATTTTGGGATAAGCCTTAGTGGATGTTGCAAAGAATCCATATGTCAATGACGAGTCGCTTGAAGCAAAAGAACAATGTAAAGCATTCTTGACAAAGTTCTCTTGGACTCTAGGGATAGTTATGAATAGATTGCCCAAGCCGGGCAATGCAGAGATATTCCTTC
>CAYXYD010000335.1:0-1591 GCA_964469205.1 uncultured Sphaerochaeta sp.
ATGTATCTTGATTTTCTTGTTGAAATACCCGATGTGCAGGGTAAGATTACCCGAAGGGAAAAAGGCGGCACCACCTACATCAACTATGAGTATGGCCGAATCTACGACCCTAAAAAACAGTACAACACACCGCTGCGTGCCACCATCGGCAAACAGGATGAGGCCGATGATACGAAGATGTGCCCGAACCAGAATTTCCTCCAGTATTTTCCTGATGTAGAGCTTCCCCAGGAAAAGGGCTTGGCCCCAAGAAGCAGCTGCCTCAAGGTCGGCTCGTTCCTCATCATCAGGAAAATCATCGCCGACTATTGCCTTGATACGATGATGGAAAGGATAATCGGCCGTGACAGCGGTCTCTTCCTGGATCTTGCGGCGTACTCCATCATCTGTGAGAACAACGCAGGGCAGTACTATCCGGACTTTGCCTACAACCATCCGCTGTTCACCAAGGCAATGAGGATGTACAGCGATTCCAAGGTTTCCGATTTCCTGCAGTCGGTCACCACCGACCAGAGCGTGTCTTTCCTTAACGAATGGAATGAGAAGCGCAACCATAGGGAGAAAATCTACATTTCCTACGATTCCACCAACAAGAACTGCCAGGCAGGTGATATCGAGATGCTGGAATATGGGAAGCCAAAGGACGACAAGGGTGTAAAGATCTTCAACTATGCCATTGCCTATGACATCGACAATAGGGAGCCCCTTTTCTATGAGGAGTATCCGGGTTCGATAGTCGATGTCTCCCAACTCCAGTACATGCTGGAGAAGGTAAAGGCTTACGGCTACAAGAAGGTGGGCTTCATCCTTGACCGTGGTTACTTCAGCAGGGTCAACATACAGTATATGGATTCCTGCGGCTATGATTTCGTAATCATGGTGAAAGGCATGGGCCATCTCGTTTCTGCACTCATCACTGAGAAGCAGGGCACGTTCGAAAAGGACAGGGGCTGCTCGATATGGGCACATCACGTGTATGGGACCACTGTCAGGCAGCAGCTGTATGAAGGTGACACCTGTGACAGATATTTCCATCTCTTCCACAGCATCTCGAAGGAACACGCCGAACGCGAGGCCCTTGAGGCGAAGATCGAGCACATGTCAGCCTTGCTCAAAAAGAATGAGGGAGAGGTAGTCACTTTCAATAAGGCCTATGCCGGATACTTTGACCTCTATTACAACGAGGATGGAAACAAGTTCCTCTTTGCAAAGGAGAAGGCTGCCTTCATCGAGAGGGAAATCGGCCTCTGCGGATACTTCTCCATCGTCACTTCCGCAAAGATGACGGCAAAGGAGGCCATCGGCCTCTACAAGTCTAGGGACTCATCCGAGAAGCTGTTCCGCGGCGACAAGTCATATCTTGGGAACAAGAGCCTGCGCGTCTATTCGGACGAATCAGCCTCTGCAAAGATCTTCATTGAGTTCGTCGCACTCCTCATCAGGTCCAAGATCTATACAAGCCTCAAGGATGAGGTGCTTGAGAACGATAAGAAAGCGAATTTCATGACGGTCCCCGCAGCCTTGAAGGAACTGGATAAGATTGAGATGGTGAGGCAGTTTGACGGTGTCTACCGCCTGGACCATGCGGTGA
>CAYXYD010000336.1:0-1586 GCA_964469205.1 uncultured Sphaerochaeta sp.
AGAAGCTTGAGTCTACAGGCTTTGTAAAGAGAGAGCGCAACAAAAAGGATGAGCGCAGCGTATCGGTTACCTTGACAGACAAGGGCAGGCGCACACAAGAGAGTGCCCTCACCATTCCCAAGAAGATGCTCTCTCTCCTGACTGAAGATGGGCGTATGGATAATGAGCGCATCAATGCCCTTCGGGAAGAGCTGCAGACTGTTGCTGATATCCTGGTAGAGAGCTAGCCATATGATTGCTCAGGGGCATGATCATGCTGCCAAAGGAATAGGATAAGCAAAAAGGGGATGGTTCTTATCAGAAGGTATAGACCATTCCAGCTACAAGCTGAAAGTCTCCCTTTTTGCCGCTTGAAACCTTCGTATTCGTATCATAGGTCCTTTTCCCAATCCACGTGAGTTCACTGAAGAAGCGCATGGGAGTATTCGTAAGCCACCAAGAGCCTTCCAGACCGATGATTATTTGGTCTGTCATCTCATTTCCTGATAATGGGGGCCCGGGGATGTTTGAGTTATCGTCATTGGTATATGTAGTATCATTGATTTTATGATGTGGTCCATAGATAGTGACCTCCCCCTGGCGATGGAAGAGGGCATTGAGCGAATAGCGAGCCTCCCCTGGAATGAGATAGACCATCTCTGCCGATACGGCAACGCTGTCAGAACCCCACTTGTAGCCAAGGTAGTCGAAGGTCATGGGATTACCATTGTTTGAAAGACCTCTAATAAGAAGGAAGTCCACATTGTTGCGTCTGTAGAGAGAAGGGTCTGTAGCTACAACTTCAAGGGTAGTTGAGAGAACTCCCTTTTTCACCAGGGCCGTGTGTGTCATTCCTGCAAGAAAGCCAAATGCATTGACTTCACAGCCCCCTTCGTTTTCAAACTGAAATTGATCTAGGGCAAACTGAGTATGGAGTGAAAACCCAGGGGCGAGTGAAATATGTAGTTCTAGACCAGCTAGGGCATTGAAATCCCTTGCGTTATATATATTGTGATAGATGAATGTAGGGTCAATATAGCCAAGATGGAAGTTTTCTCCATAAAACATGACGTTTTCTGAGATGGCGAGGCGTAGCCAGGGCAGTGGTTGGGTCTCTAGGCGATGGCCCATGAAAATTCTCTGTTTAGGATTTTGTAAAGGGTTTGGCAAGAAAAGGTAGAGAAACTGCAGCTTGAATTCCTCACTGAAAAAGCTGATGTTCAGATTGTTATGGGAATCGATATGATCTCCGATGATAAGGTTTCCGCTTTGTCCTGTACCCCAGCTTATAGGCCCTCTTCCTAGGGAGAGGTTCCACCACGTTCCTCCTAGGGTGATCTGTGAGTCACGTGGCCAGTTGGCCTGGAACTCCTTGTCGAAGGTCATGAGGTTGGTGTTGAATGCCTTCTTAAAGAGGATGGCTGTGGTCAGGAACTTTGCACTGGGATTGCCTGCCTCTATGATAGCTCCTATTCCATTGGGATACACACCATCATCAGTTCCAGGATGGATGGTGCTGTTCTCTGCAATAACTACCCCTGCATCCTGTGGCGTGACAGCAGAAGGCCCTGCCTCCACACTGGTTGCGAAGTAGAAGGTATTGTTCC
>CAYXYD010000337.1:0-1569 GCA_964469205.1 uncultured Sphaerochaeta sp.
ATCGCATAGTACTCCAGACAGTACCTGAGGACACTACTGTCGAAGCTGCTGTTGTGGGCTACCAGATAATCTGATCCTATGAATGCTTGCATCACAGGCCAAGCCTCTCCAAAGGTTGGAGAATGTGCAACATCTCTCATTCTGATGCCATGAATAGAGGTGAAGAAGGGTAAGATGTCCATGCCGTAAGGGGGCTTGATGAAGGTGTAGTATTGATCGACCAACACCCCGTCTCGCACCTTGACCAGGGCTACTGCACAGGCGCTTGCACGCTTGGGGCATGCTGTCTCAAAGTCTATGGCACAGAAGTTGTTGGCATCAGGCATGGGTAAATCTTAGCAGAACAACTATTCTGATCTGCTTTCCTCCGTTTTGTACTATGCACAAGAGAGAGTGCTTTGTCCATGCAAATTCTCTCCAAATGCATTAGAGTGCGGCAAACAAATTCAGATTTCCCATCTCCGGACGCAATTCGCCTTTCTCTATGCGATGGATGATATCAATGATTTTGTCATTGATCGGGGTAGGGACTTCTGTTTTCTTTGCCTGTTCGCTGAGCACTCCGTTTATGGAGTCAACTTCACAAGGTTTCCCTTTCTCGATGTCCTGCAACATGCTTGGCTTGAGGGTCATGTGCTTTTTCATGGCAAGGGGGATCAGGTGGAAGGATATCCACTTTTTTATCGAAGAAGAGTAATTGAACAGCTTCACTATATCCTTACCTTGGACTTCCTCGATGGTGACTCCTAAGGCATGGGCTGCATCCATACACTCCTTCATGACTTTCTGGACCAGTGACCGTGCCTTTTTGTTGTCGACCACATCGCCATAGGTTCCCCCTACAACTGTTGCCATACCGCTGAAGGCAGTATTGATAAGTAGCTTGGCCCATCGTGCACCCACGAAATTCTTTTCAATTTCCACAGTACCCATGTTTCTAAGTATCTCTGCAATCTTTTCCAGAGACTTTTGGTCAGGATCTTCTATCATACCAAGACTGAAGGTAAGGCTGTCCTTTTCGCTTGTAAGCTCTGAAACGCCAGGGCCCTGTCTGGTAGCCCCCCATCCGATAGCACATCCACTGACTCGCTTCTTGCCCAGGATCTCGATGAGAGAGGGTTCCGGCAAGCCGTTTTGCATGGTGCAGAGCATGCCATCTGAGGCAAGGTATTGCTTGAGGAATTGGGCGACAGATTTGTTTTCCAGTTGTTTGGTAAGGAGAAAGATGATGTCATACTTGCCTTCCATTTCAGAAGGAAGCAGTGCTTTGACTGGGACCGTAAACTCTGCTTTTCCCACCACCTTGGCACCGTTTGTCTGTAAGGCGGCTATATGCTCTTCATTTCGGGTTATGAGGTCGGCTTCGACACCACCTCTTGCCAGATAGGCTCCTAAGATGGTGCCTAGGGAGCCAGCTCCATAGATTGCTATGCGCATAGTGTGTTTCCTCCGATATGGGTAGGTCAAAGAACTAAAAATGCCAAGAGAAGGGGATATCCTAAATGTAGATGGTAGTAGCGACCATCACCAGGATGATGGAGACAAGGGTATCCATCGAAAGGGTGTTGT
>CAYXYD010000338.1:0-1539 GCA_964469205.1 uncultured Sphaerochaeta sp.
GGCATTGAATTCCAGGGTGCAGTCGAAGGTCTTGAAGAACTGTTCGACCGTCTGTCTCTGCTTGTAGATGCAATACACCTGCTCGGGTGACAGAGAGAGCTGGTTTGTCCTTATCGAGATGGTGCCCATCTCCGTCTTGTCTGAAATCTCATCTGAAAGCGTGCAGGGGACCAACTTTGCAAGAGCCTCATCTGTGAGGCGTCCCTTGTTCTTTTCCCTGCGCCCAAGCGCCTTCTCCCTCTTCACTTCCATCGTTGCATTCTTCTTGTCCAGCCTGGTGAGCATGCCTGCAGTCTCTTCAGTGAGGAGGGAGGGGTCGAGGAACAGGTGTACCGCGTAGCCTTCGCAGTCGATCCTCTTGGCAAGGATCGGCCTCTTGTGATAGAGGAACCCATACTTGTAATCGAACTGGGAGTCGGGCACCTTCCCCCTCACATCCAGGTTGCCCCTCTTGAGGGGCGTGATGTAATGGAGGAGGCAGTCGTCAACAAGGTCGAAGTTGCCTTTGCTTCCGAACCCCTTGTCCATAATGAAGATACAGTCCTTCTCGTCGATGCCCGCCTCCCTCAGCAGGGCTATGAAGGCGGTGACATCGGGGATGTTTCCCGCAAACTGCATATAGTACTCGGGACGGCCCACACCATCACCGAGGGAGAAGATATAGAGAAGGTTGATCTGTTCCTTGTACCTGAGCCTCGAGTCATAGCCGATCTCGGCATTCTCGAGGGTACGGGAGGCGGACAGCAGCCGGTGCCCATCAACGGTCATGAACCGGTTCTTGTCCCTGGGCATGGAAAGCATGAACTTGCGGATGTTCCCACGGTCCTGACCGAGGCGGTCGAGCAGCCTTGTAAGGCTGGCTGGGGATATGGGAAGGCCAGGGAATATGGAGGACATGATGCTCGTCTCATAGTGGGTATGGCACCTTCGCAGTGTCCTGTCATAGACAAGCCTCATGACGGCGACCGAAAATATCTCGCGCCAGACATCAGGGAAGAACTCCTTGAGCCTCTCGCGTATCAGGGCCCCCTTCTCATAGAAGTACTGGGAAGCGCCGAGCTCGACAACCTCAATCTCACGGATATGGGAAAAGGCGACCCTCTTCCTGACAAGCCCCTGTTCGGTGATGCTTCCCAGCATCTTGCCGGAGACCTTTGTCGACTTTCCAGTCTCGGGGTCGTACTTGGATGCACGTTCGTAGAGGTACCAGTGCCCGCTGATATGCTTGATCTCGGTGTTCTTCGGCTTACTGAAATTCCTGACAAAATCGGGTCTTTCATGCTTGGTATTCATGGCTTCTCCAGCACCCTAGGTTAGGGTGCTTAAATCATACCACAGGAATCCCCATGCAGCAAGAGGAAACCGTGCAATGGAGACGATAAATGGTGATCTATTGGAGATTTTATGGGGAAAAGAATTGGGCTCAGCACCCTAAGGATGAAACGTTACAGATCTACCTTTGTGATCACTCCATCATGAACCAACCTATCCCAAATTCCCAATTAATTATAACTAGGATTTAGCCTAATTCATTCTTTA
>CAYXYD010000339.1:0-1526 GCA_964469205.1 uncultured Sphaerochaeta sp.
GACTATTCATTCTCCTTCATACCGGAGGATAAAATGTCCGATATTCTTATTCTAAACTTTTTCTCTCCTACTGCTGCCAAGCTTTCAGCGGAGGCTTCCCATGACTGATCTCCAAAAGAAACAGATCCATGAGATGCATCAGATGGGTTGAAGCTATAGGCGCATCGCAACTACCCTCTCGCTACTCGAGGGTACGGTGAAATCCTACTGCCTGCGGGCGGTCAGGAAGGGACTTCTCCCTGCTCCCGAGCCAAAGCCAGAAAGCTCCTGCAAACAGTGTGGAAAGGCCCTTGTCCAGGTTGCTAAACGAAAGGAGCTGGTCTTCTGCTGCAAGGC
This sequence comes from uncultured Sphaerochaeta sp., assembly GCA_964469205.1. Classification (GTDB taxonomy): domain Bacteria; phylum Spirochaetota; class Spirochaetia; order Sphaerochaetales; family Sphaerochaetaceae; genus Sphaerochaeta. Next base: position 337 of record CAYXYD010000339.1, read on the forward strand.
TTGCCGCCAGAGGTGGTGGAACAGCCACCAGTATCTGGTCAAAAGGACATCCAAGGCCCTCTACCATTTCTCCTGCCCGGCCTGTGGGAAACCCTTCGTTGTCTATGGGAACGCCAAACGGAAGTTCTGTAGCCATGAATGCTATATCAGCCATAGGTATTACAAGGAGGCCAATAATGGGCAATGAGCAGTTCATGTCTGAACTCGCCTATCAGGCTTCCCTAGCCATTGCCGAAAGCTTGCTTCGCTCAGGGTGCCTGACCGATGGGGAGTTCCTAAAAGTCAGGGATCTTCTCCTTGAAAAGTATAAGCCTGCAATCGGGGGATTGTTCGCTGAGATTCCTTGACTAACCCGGCTATTAAAGTGATTGATACAATACAAATATAATTGCTTGCAAAGGAAAGATATGGACAACAATCACCTTTCATTGGAACCCGAAAAAACACCTTCATACGGTGCTGGTATGGCCAAGGTGACCAGGATTGACCGCAGCCTTCCCTGTATCCCTACCAGAAAGAAAGTAGTAGCCTACGCCCGTGTTTCCGTTGATTCACAGGAGCTGATGGAATCCCTTTCAGCCCAGGTCAGCCACTACAGTGCACACATCCAGGGCAATCCCTCATGGGAATATGCAGGGGTCTATGCTGATGCAGGGATCTCCGGTACCAGCATCAACCATAGAATTGAATTCCAGCGTCTCATTGCAGACTGCAAGGCTGGTAAGATAGATATCATCCTGACCAAGTCCATCAGCCGGTTTGCCCGCAACACCGTTGACCTATTGAACACCGTGCGGCACATGAGGGAGATAAACATCTCGGTTCGGTTTGAAAGGGAGAACATCGACTCCCTCTCCCTCGATGGGGAACTGATGCTCTCGATCCTGGCCTCCTATGCTCAGGAGGAGAGCTTCTCAATCAGCGAGAACGTCAAGTGGGGCATACGCAAGCGCTTCGAGCAAGGAAGGTTCCTTGCCTACAACATGTATGGGTACAGATGGGTCACTGACCATTTTGAAACCATCAGCGAGGAAGCCGAGGCTGTACGGTTCATGTACCGCTCCTTTGCAGAGGGCATGACACTCATTGAGATCTCTGAGGATTTGGCAAGACAGGGAATCTTCAACCGCAAAGGCCTGCCCTTCGGCAAGACCTCCATCATGAGAATCTTAGACCAGGAGAAGTATCGG
>CAYXYD010000340.1:0-1519 GCA_964469205.1 uncultured Sphaerochaeta sp.
AGAGCCCAGGCTTTATTGCCAAGTTGAGTTCTGCACTGGCAATGGCATTGAGCATCTCTCCATTATAATGGTTGTGGTAGATGTAGGTGGGGTCAATGTAGGTAAGCGGTAGGCTTTCTCCCTTGAACATGACGTTTTCTGTGATGGCAAGGCGTAGCCAAGGAAGCGGTTGGGTCTCTAGGCGATGGCCCATGAAGACTCTTTGTTCTTCTGCCTTATCTAAAGGATTTGGCAAAAAGAGGTAGAGAAGCTGCAGTTTGAATTCCTTACTGAAGAAGCTGATGTTCAGATTGTTATGGGAATCGATATGATCCCCAATGATAAGGTTTCCACTTTGTCCGACTCCCCAGCTTATAGGCCCTCTTCCGAAGGAGAGGTTCCACCACAATCCTCCCAAGGTAATCTGGGAGTCTCGTGGCCAGTTGGCCTGGAACTCCTTGTCGAAGGTCATGAGGTTTGTGTTGAAGGCTTTCTTGAAAAGGATTGCTTGGTTAAGGAGCGTCTCACTGGAATTAGGAGGTATTACAGCACCTATTCCTGTAGAGTCTATAGTACTTGTATTAGTGTCCCGATCTTCCTTTGTGACAGCAGAAGGCCCTGCCTCCACACTGGTTGCGAAGTAGAAGGTATTGTTCCACTGCAGTTCCATGCGGAAGTCAAAGAGAGGCAGGCGCCTGTCCATATTGTAGGACCAGTCTTGGGGGAGGACGAATTGTGAGGTATTTGCATGTGTATATGCTTCCAAGGCAACGGTTGTGGAGAACCTGTGTGACAGACCGTTGCTGTCCTGTTTGAGTAGGGTCGTCTCCAGACGGGAGAGAGCTTGTTTTTTCAGAGCATCTGTCCGTTCTCCATCGGGAATGACCGAGAGGATCAGAGCAGCTTCAGCTGTGCTCCAAGGTCTTGCACCTGAGGGGAGGGCCAAGCCATGAAGGCGGTAGAGTAGGTCTGTCTCTTCATACAGGGGGGAGTGGGCATTGATGGTCTTAGGAGAGTATGCCGTACTGTATAGTGGTGTTATCAGAAATATGAGAGACATAATACAGAGCAAAGCAAACCGTTTTATCATGGCTGAAGTGTAATCCTTGTATCAGAACTTTTTACTAGTGTACTCTGCCTTTTCAAATGAGGGAAGGGTGGCGTTGCTCCTTTATGGTTGGCCTACAATATCTTTTCTATCTGCTTGCCATAGTATATAACGTGTCTTTTTTTAAGCAATGGATCTGTATTCTTAAAGGAAACAATGAAATCTCTAGACCTGAAAGTGAAGATGCTACTCCATTAGAGTACATGCAGGCATAAGGTTGGAACAATCAAAAAGTAAGTGTAATAGCGTGCTTGATAGTCAATGGGGAACTCTGGCCGGAGATCTGATTAAAGGCAAAGAGATGTTCCCGCTTTTTTTCTAGTATGTGCTCTTCTGTATGGAAACGCCGGTGGCAGTTAGGACAGAGGCAAAGCATATTTTCCATCAGATCGCTACCACCCCTTGAAAGAGGTTGTATATGGTGAACATCAG
>CAYXYD010000341.1:0-1512 GCA_964469205.1 uncultured Sphaerochaeta sp.
GAAGGCAGGGTGTGGACCCACTTCTTGTCGGCAGACCTCGGCTTGTCCGTTGAGTCGGATTGTCGCCATGCAGATGACAGGTCTTCCATCAGATCCCCATACGTCATCACATCCAGAAGTTTCGCATTACCAGCCTTCCTCACCATCCTTGAAGTCATGACTGTGGCTATGAAGTTCACAAACTCTGCACCTATGAGGGAGTAATCACCCTGCACGTTGGTCTGGTCGAGGCATTCCTCACCCTTGTACAATGAGAAGAGGAGTTCCAGCAACCACCTGTCCTCATAGCACTTGTAGACCTGGCTGAGGGACAGGTCCAGGTCTGATTCGAAGACAATCAGGCCATATTTGTCTTTGTGGGACATGTATTTTTCACTGTCGAAAGACTTTTTCTTCTTTGAATTGGTGATGAATGAGCGCTCTTCCTTGCTTGCACGATAAGAATCCCTGAATGAATACAGGTAACCGCCGTCCTTGAGCGCCTCTTTCTTTCCCACGACAGACTTGTCTGTGCCTGTGACCACTTCATCAAAGCCCAGCATGCCATTCTCAAGGATCCTACGGTCATCCCTTTTTAGCGGACTTATGAAGTGGAGGTTCGGCCTGTCCTTCAGATCCCCTGCAACGGAACTTATGGGAAAACCCTTGTCAGCTACCAGTACACCTTCCTTGATGTTGTTGTCATTGATGAAGGCGGAAAAGGAACATGCATCGATGCAGTTCCCTGGAAAGACCTCGGCGCACAAAGGCTCCATCGTCTCTATCACATAGGCATATATGACCGAGACATCCTTGCACCCTTTCACCCGGGCCTTGTATGAGAAGGCTGAAAGGTCATTGACCGTGCTGGTATCCTGTTTCAGTGTCCCGTCGATGGCTATATGGTGATTTGGAGCTACCCTGGCTATCCTGGATGCATAGAAGGCTTTTCTTTTCTTGCCATCCATCCCGAGCTTCTTGAAGAGCGAGCCTACGGAATTCTTGCTCATAGCCACGTTTGGATAGTATTTTGATACGAATGTCCTCCCATAGTGAGTGGAATACCTGTTGGCCGCTATCCTTGGCCTTGCAACCTTGAGCATTGCACTTGCCATGGTCATGGCGGCCTCATTCGGTGGATATACTGCAAGAAGGTCGTCAAACAGGTCATCTGAGATGGACTTTGCAAAGGCCGCCACCCCATAGGAAAGGCAATCGGGCAAGTCCGACATCCTGTCCGTGAGCGAAACGAACTGCTCATTGATGATATGCCCTATGACCCTGCCGTTCTCCGGTTGCGGGTTTCCACCCTTGATGTACTTTACCCCTAACCTTTCACGCACAGAATATCTATTCACCCCATCCCTACCGCTGTCTAAAACGATAGTATTCTTTGGCCTGTCCACGCTGCGAATTTTTTCTGAAACACCCATTGTTAAAACCCTTTTTAATATGGTATATAATACATTAATATGTACTATATAACAAGAGTTTTAGGATGTAGTTTCGCACAATTCGCAAAGAAAATGCAAA
>CAYXYD010000342.1:0-1510 GCA_964469205.1 uncultured Sphaerochaeta sp.
CCAAACAAGGTCTCCCCCTTGGCAAGATGAGTCCACTGCATACCACACTTCTTCATTACCGCCCCCGATGCAGGGTTTTCTGTCTCATGGCAGCTCTCTACAAGTTCTATACCCAACTCTTCAAACATATAGGATAGGGCTGCTTGCAAAGCCTCACTCATGTATCCTTTGTTCCAATATAATCTGTTCAGCACATACCCAAAGGAAGCTTCAGTCTCGAATACCATTCTCAGATCGATGCATCCGATGACTTTCTCTGTTGCCTTCAGGACTACTGCATAGGTGCCCTCATTGGAAAGGAGGTTTGTTATGATCGTTCTGGATTCTTGGATATTTTTGTGTGCTGGCCAAGTGAGGTATTTGATGGTTTGTGCATCGCTGGCATACTCAAAGACATCTTGTGCATCCCTTTCAAAGAAATGACGAAGATGAAGCCTCTCTGTATCTAGCGTTGGTACCATATGTTTGTGTGTGGGTATTTTCATGGGTCTCCTTCAACAATTGGGCAGTACTGGTCTGGCTTTCGATACTACTACACTGGGGTATGAGCTGTCCATGCAATAAAAGAGGGTATTCCATCAAGTATAGGATGTCATCACATGGTTTGTGCCCTGTCTCCATGGTATGCTTAGGTAGCTATAGGAAGAAGGTTTTCTCTCGTTAGCAAGAGGGTATATATCATGGAAAGAGAACAGACATTTTCAAGTGGACAGGCGCTCTCATCACTGAGAGGAAATATCCTCACCTATTATTTCAAAACAGGAATTGTAAAGGCTACAGGACCAGTAGTGGGTGATCAGCAGATGGATGGGAAATGGGTCTTCTACAAGGAGAACGGGATGATTTCAGAAATAGGACATTTCAAGGCAGGAGAGAAGCATGGACTTTGGCAGCGGTACGACAAGCTTGGGCAACTGGAATATGAGGCTGAGTTCGCTTCGGGAAAAGAGGTAAGCAACCAACTTTATCGGTAAGTATCAATACTATGATTCATGACTATTCGTAGCTGTTCTGACTTTTTGTTAGAGGCTTCTCCCTGATTTATATACATATCTATGTTTATGTAGCAGAATGAGAGATAACCTCGTACAAAACTTCCTACTTCTAAGTCTTTTTCTTTGCATATAGTGTGTTTTCTAAGGTATGATGCTTGCAAGCATATCTTTGGAAGGTTTTGATTGATACAACTTTTATTACATACGTTAGGGATTCGAAAAAGAAAAATATGTACTTTCTCAAACTGTATGCTTATTTCTTTCTTGTTTGGACTTGGGGTTATCCTCGTAGTATTTTCCTATCAAAAAATAACACAGTCCTATGACAGACGGGCGGTGAATACAGTTCAGGCCTTGTCTGCCGCCCTCGATACCGAAGAGGTGCGTTCTCTATCGGGCCTGGAAAGTGATTTGCAAAAGCCTGCTTACCAAGCCATGAAAAATAGATTATCACAAACTTTTTCAGCTACCTTTGATGCAAATTCAGCATACTTCTTTACCCTGCGTGATGGTTC
>CAYXYD010000343.1:0-1510 GCA_964469205.1 uncultured Sphaerochaeta sp.
AGAGGCAAAGGTAGTCATCACCAATGCAGAGTGTATGCTCAATCCTCAGGTGATAGCAAACCTCTCCCTATACCCCATTAGCCTCTTGGTAGTCGATGAAGCCCACACTGTTGTGCAGTGGGGTACAAGCTTCCGCCCCTCCTATAAGAGCCTTGGCACGATCATAGCCTACCTATCCATACGCCAGATCCTTGCCTTCACAGCAACAGCTGATGTTGCCATTACCAAAGAGTTGCAAACGTTGCTGTTCTTGGGAAAGAAGCCCCATAGCGTACGGGGAAGTGCTGACAGGGAAAACATCATCTACCATGTCCAGGAAACCTTATCGAAGATACATTCGCTATCTATGTTGCTCAAAGAGAGATCATCAAGGCCTGCAGTGGTCTTCTGTCAAACAAGGCGGGAGTGTGAGCTTGCTGCCAATGATTTTGGAAATACCTATCCATTTATACAAGCCAGGTATTATCATGCCGGATTAAAAACAGCTTCAAGAGAAAAACTTGAAGCTTGGTTTGCTGATACTGATGAGGGTGTGTTGTTTAGCACAAATGCGTTTGGAATGGGTGTTGATAAAAAAAATATCCGAACAGTCATCCATAGAACCCTCTCCAAGGATGTTGCCTCGTTCCTGCAGGAAAGTGGCAGAGCCGGTAGAGATGGTAACCTGGCACACTCCTATGTCCTATTGGGTGAGGAAGAGAGGAGGAAAACAACAAAAGAAGATTCATCGTTCACAGAACTATACAGGATCTTTACTACTAGGCAGGCATGCATTCGTTTAAGCCTGCTAAAACTGTTAGGAGAACAGATAGCGGGCTGCAGTGGCTGTGATATATGTAACAACAACCTGTTTGATCATCCAGATGGAATGAAACAGATAGTTAAGACAATAAGGGTCCGCCCCCTAGCCTACACCCCAGGCACCCTTGCTAAGCTTCTTTGCCAGCAGGATAGTCATGACAGTCGGTCAGGGGTATTGTCTTGCTGGACAGAGAGGGAATTGGTTGAGGCGATTAAAAGCTTGCTAGAACGTAACATCTTGGAACTGAGCAGGTATCCTAGGAAACGATTATATTTGAGATTCAATTTCAACATAGCAAGAAGTTTTATAAAAGGAATGCCTGGTAGAGTTCAGTAATGTATGGGAATCAATATATCAGCAAGGTATTGCAACGAGAAACCCATATACCTAGTGTCGAACACTTCAATTATGAGTATCTTTAGCCAAGATGAGGGAAAAATATGGAAACAAGTGACTACCCATCGGCTAAAGACCAATGGGCTTCTTGCTTCACAGAAGACTGCTTAGGAACCGAAGTTACTAAGTCTGACAACCTCTCCACAAGCTTTGAGGGCTTGCCCAGCCCCAATTTTCCTAAACCTACATTACGTAAGTTTTTTCCTGCATTCTCATCACGAGAGTGCTCTGCTCCACAAGTAGGACAAATCCATTTACGATCCTTAAGGGTGAGCGCACTGTTCTTATACCCACAATTGCTGCAGAGTTTTG
>CAYXYD010000344.1:0-1505 GCA_964469205.1 uncultured Sphaerochaeta sp.
AGGTCATCGTGAAATGTATCAGTCGTTTCATTGGTGAGGACAATGTTCCCCACTATCCTGTTATCTGATAAGAACAAACATTCCTAACAAAGAAACCCGAGGCTCAGGCTTCGGGTTTCTGCTTCTTAAGAAGGTGCATGTAGTATCGGTCTTCAATAGCTGAACGTGGAACACAAAGCAAATCTAGGACAAGAAGTAATCCATCTCTAGCTCTATCAATCAGGGATGCATCCTCAAGGACAAACTCCATCTCTATGAACCAGCCCAGTCCTATAACTTCAACCAGTTCTATGGTCAACAGAGGAAGTTTTGAAGAAACAAAAAAAGTGTAGATATACCCCTTCTTTGTTTTGGTGATGTAGATCTCGTTACCTAGGCCGAGAAAAAACTTGAGGGCAGAGGGCGCTTGGTCCGATGGAGAGCTGAACTCCAATTCCTCGTTAACCTCTATACCCTCCTTGAGTGTCTTGTTCTTGTAGGTGAACACCAAGGTCCCTTGCATCTCTTCAAAGGAAGGGCCCATTTGAACAAGTCGCATCCGAAAATGGGCATCCTCCCCTATTCGGGAGAAGTAGGTATCTTCTTTGTGTTCACACAAAACAGAAGAGATCCCAGGGAGGGCTTCAATGCTTTGCTTGAGCAAAGCATAATCCTGGACATGTGCCTTCAGCTCAACTTCCAGACCCATACTAGTCTTTCCAAGGGAAGATCATATTTTTAAGGGAACGGTGACCTACACTCTCCTGCTCGTCATAAAGCAGTTCATCCCAAGGGATATGCTTTTTGTCAGCTTCAGGGTTCTCTTCAAGGTAGTCATACTTGTACATCAACAGCTTGGTGGCATCGCTTGAGGCAAGCATCATGCCGGTTACCCCTGGGGCCAATCCTGCAAGGAAGAGGGAGAGAGCAAAAGTTATGATCTGGTAGACAGCCTGGAAAAGCGAGAACCAGAGGTTGTCGATGAGTATGATGAAACTCTTCTTCAGCGTCTTGAAGGGAGTATCTCCGCGCATGTGGTAAAATAAGGGGAAAAAGTACATCAGGGCCATACTCAGTCCTGCAAATACCCAAAACAGCACTACAGAGAGAATTGTACCTACAATGTTTCCATAACTGAGGTAGAAGGGAATAACAAGCAGGATGAGGGAGATATCGAGCAACAACAGTGCCCAGAAAAGCAGGGCATGACGCCATGACTCTCTGATGCCTCGTTTGAAACCTTCAAAGCCACCTCGTTCGTAGCGGCTGTAGGCGTAGGTCGATGAGGCGCTGCCTGCAAAGAAGAAGGAGAACAACCCCAGAGAGAGAAATATGGCAAGCATGCTCAGTACCATATTGACTTCCCCTAGGCTCAGTCCGCCCATAAAGGCCATCATCACCAGAAGAAACCCAAGATTATGGACAACCATACCAATGAGGTTGTCCCAGCCATCGAAAAATGCTTTTTTAATGAAGAATCCAATCATGCTTCTAGAGTAGCGATATAGAGGGAATAAGGCAAGCAT